>DASTGO010000474.1:0-61594 GCA_035719045.1 Kineosporiaceae bacterium
GACGACCCGACGACCGGTCGCCGCTTCGGGACTCAGCCCACAGCACCCGGCCCACAGCACCCAGCCGACAGCGCCCGGGCCGACAACGCCCGGGCGGGCGGCGTCGCTCTCAGCCGACGACGCCGGGCTTGACCTGCAGCAGCCGGGCCAGCAATCCGTTCACGAAGGACGGGGACTCGTCGGTCGACAGCGCGTGGGCCAACTCGACGGCCTCGTCGATCGCCACCGCGTCCGGCACCTCGTCGTTGAACAACAACTCCCAGGCGCTCAGCCGGAGCAGGACGCGGTCCACCGCGGGCATGCGGTCCAGCGCCCAGCCCTGGGCGTAGGTGGACAGCAGTTCGTCGATCCGTTCCCGGTGCGCGCAGACGCCTTCGACGATCTGCACCGCATACCCGGGAACCGGGGGGTCGGCGAGCCGGACCCGTTCCGCCAACAGCGTCAACGGGTCCAGCCCTCGCTGGTCCGCCTCGAACAGGACGTCCAGTGCCCGCTTGCGGGCCTTGCTGCGCGCGCCCATGGCCGTCCGGTCCCGTCCTGACTCAGTTCACGCGGCCGAGGTAGTCCCCGGTCCGGGTGTCGACCTTGACCTTGGTGCCGGTCTCCAGGAACAGCGGCACCTGGATCTCGTAGCCCGTCTCCAGCGTGGCGGGCTTCGTGCCGCCGGTGGAGCGGTCGCCCTGCAGGCCGGGCTCGGTGTAGGTGATCTCCAGGACGACGGCCGCCGGCAGTTCGACGTACAGCGGCACCCCGTCGTGGGTGGCGACGATCGCCTCCTGGTTCTCCAGGAGGAAGTGCGCCGAGTCCCCGACCGTGGCCTCCGAGATGTGGAGCTGGTCGTAGGTCGTCGAGTCCATGAACACGAAGTCGCTGCCGTCGCGGTACAGGAACTGCATGTCCCGCTTGTCCACGTTCGCGGTCTCGACCTTGGTGCCGGCGTTGAAGGTCTTGTCGACCACCTTGCCGGACAGCACGTTCTTCAGCTTGGTCCGCACGAAGGCGCCGCCCTTGCCGGGCTTCACGTGCTGGAACTCCACGACGGCCCACAGCTGCCCGTCGAGGTTGAGCACCAGGCCGTTCTTCAGGTCGTTGGTCGTTGCCACGTCTTCTCGCTCGTCCTCACAGGTTGGGATCGGCGGCCCATGCTACCTGCCGGGCCGTGGCCCACCCGTCACCCGTCACCCCGGGCGGTACCGGCGGCCACCGCAGCGGGCCGGATCGGTCCGGCACGAGGCGAAACCGTACCGTCATTCGTCAGATCGAACGCGACACGCCGTCACGGGGCGAGGACACGGCCGCTGTGACGAATGACGGACCGCCTGGACGCGGCGAGGTACCCGTCAGCCCGCGCCGGCCGCCGCGTAGGCCTGTTCCAGCAGGGCCTCGTCGGGGTTCTCCAGCCGCTGCGGCTGCCCCACCCCGGACAGCACCACGAAACGCAGCCGGCTGCCCCGGGTCTTCTTGTCCCGGCCCATCGCGGTGCGCAGCGACTCCCAGCGGCCCTGCGGGTACCCGGCAGGCAGCCCGAGCCGGGCCAGCAGGTCCCGGGTCCGGGTCACGATCTGCGCCGGAGTGATCCCGGCCAGCCGGCCGAGCTCGCCCGCGTAGACCATCCCGACGGCGACAGCGTCCCCGTGCCGCCAGGTGTACCCCTCGACCTGCTCGACGGCGTGGCCGAAGGTGTGCCCATAGTTGAGGATCTCCCGCAGCCCGGCCTCGGTGAGGTCCTCGGTGACCACCTGGGCCTTGACCGCGACCGCCCGCTCGACCAGCTCACGCAGCACGCCGGAGTCCCAGCGGGTGGCGGCGTCGACGTCCTCCTCGACCAGCTGGAGGATGCGCGGATCCGCGATCAGCCCGCACTTGACCACCTCGGCCAGCCCGGCGACGAGGTCGGGCCGGGGCAGGGTGCGCAACCAGGTCAGGTCGCAGACCACCCCGGCCGGCGGGTGGAAGGCCCCGACCAGGTTCTTGCCCTCCGGCACGTTGATCCCGGTCTTGCCGCCGACCGCCGCGTCCACCATGCCGACCACGGTGGTGGCGACCTGGACCACCCGGACCCCGCGCAGCCAGCTCGCGGCCAGGAACCCCGCCAGGTCGGTCACCGCTCCCCCGCCGACCCCGACCACGGCGTCGCTGCGGGTGAACCCGGCCCGGGCCAGCTGCCGCCAGCCCTGCTCCAGGACGGCCACCGACTTGCCGGCCTCGGCGTCCGGGACCTGCACGCTGTGCACCTCGTAGCCCGCAGCCGCCAGGGCCTCGGCCACCTGCCCGGCCGGCTCCGGCAACGCCCGCGAACCCACCACCAGGACCCGCTGGGCGCCCGCCAGCAGCGGCGGCACCGAGCTCACCAGGTCGTGCCCGATCAGCACGTCGTACCCGCCCCCGCTGCTGCCCGCCGGAACCGGCGCCGCTCCCGCGGTCCCCGGCCCGACCCGCAGCCGGGTGACCCCTTCCGTCGCCGGCTCTGCCGTCATCGGCCGTCCTCTCCCCTCAGAACCCCGGGACCACCGCCCGGGCCGGTACCGCCGATCGCCGGCAGGCCGAGCACCTCGCAGACGGCCAGGGCCACCTCGGCCGGGGTCCGCCCGTCGGTGGGCACGGTCACCGTGGCCAGCCGCTGGTAGACCGGCCGGCGCAACTCCATCAGGCTGAGCCACTGCGCCCGGGGATTGCCGAGGCCGGCCGGGCGGTCCCGGTGGAACCCCAGCCGCCGGGCGGCGTCCGGCAGCCCCACGTCCAGGAACACGACACGCCGCCCGGCCAGGTCCTGCTCGGTCCGGGGGTCGGTGACCGCGCCACCGCCGAGCGCCAGCACCCCGCCGTGCCCGGTCAGCGCGTCCACCACGGCGGCCCGTTCCAGCTCCCGGAACTCCGCCTCGCCCCGGTCCACGAAGATCTCCGCGACGGGGCAGCCGGCGGTTTCCTCGACGTCGGTGTCGGTGTCCCGGACCGGCAGCCCGGTGAGTCTGCCGAGTTCCCGGGCGACCTCCCCGACCTGTGCCCCGGGCGGCCCGACCAGCACGGCCACCGGGCCCTGCCCGCGGTTCGCCTGCCCGCGATTCGCCTGCCCTCGGTTCAATGGGGGGCCAGGACCTGCGAGCCGTCGGTGCTGCGCAGCAGGTCCGGAACGGCGTCGAGGTAGGCCCGCAGGTTCCGGGCGGTCTCCGCGACGCTGTCCCCGCCGGACTTCTCCAGCAGGGCGTCGGCGAGCACGAGGGCGACCATCGCCTCCGCCACCACCCCGGCGGCGGGCACCGCGCACACGTCGGAGCGCTGGTTGATCGCCACCGCGGGCTCACCGGTGGCCACGTCGACGGTGTCCAGGGCCCGGGGCACCGTGGAGATCGGCTTCATGGCCGCCCGCACGCGCAGCACGTCCCCGGTGCTCATCCCGCCCTCGGTGCCCCCGGCCCGGCCACTGCGGCGGCGGATCAGGCCGTCGGCCCCCCGCTCGATCTCGTCATGGGCGGCCGACCCGCGGCGGGCGGCGGTGGTGAAGCCGTCACCGACCTCGACCCCCTTGATCGCCTGGACGCCCATCAGCGCACCGGCCAGCCGCGCGTCCAGCCGGCGGTCCCAGTGCACATGGCTGCCCAGCCCCGGCGGCAGGCCGTACGCCAGCACCTCGACCACCCCGCCGAGGGTGTCCCCGTCCCGGCGGCAGTCGTCGATCTCGGCGACCATGGCGGCCGACGTGGTGGCGTCCCAGCAGCGGACCGGGTCGGCGTCCAGGGCGGCCACGTCGGCAGGCCCCGGCAGCGCGGCCCCCTCCGGGACAGCGACCGGCCCGATCGCCACGGTGTGGCTGACCAGCCGGATCCCGGCCGCCTGCGCCAGGAACGCCGCCGCCACCGCGCCGAGCGCCACCCGGGCGGCGGTCTCCCGCGCGGAGGCCCGCTCCAGCACCGGACGGGCGTCGTCGAAGCCGTACTTCTGCATGCCCACCAGGTCGGCGTGACCGGGCCGCGGGCGGGTCAGCGGAGCGTTGCGGGCCTGTTCGGCGAGCACCTGCGGATCGACCGGGTCACCGGCCATCACGGTCTCCCACTTGGGCCACTCCGAGTTGCCGACCTCGATCGCCACCGGTCCGCCCAGGCTCAGCCCATGCCGGACGCCGCCGAGGAAACGGACCTCGTCCTGCTCGAACTTCATCCGGGCGCCGCGGCCGTGCCCGAGCCGGCGGCGCTCCAGGGCGGCCTGCAGATCGACGGTCGTCACCCGGACGCCCGCGGGCAGACCCTCCAGGACTCCGACCAGGGCGGGACCGTGGGACTCCCCCGCAGTGAGCCAGCGCAGCATGGCCCGATCCTCCCATGGCCGCCACCGGCCCGCGCCGTGCCCCCGTGCCCCTCGGCCGGGCCGTCCGGAGCGGAACCGGCCGGGCCGGACGCAGCGCGCTCAGGTCAGCTTCTTGACCTGTCCCGGGCAGATCGTCGTCGTGGTGGACGCCTTCGTCACCCTCGCGCAGCCGGCCGAGGTCTTCGAGCTGTACCGGTACCCGCCGAAGGTTCCGCCGACGGCCACCTTGTACTCCGTGGCGTTCAGCCAGAAGTCGGCCTTCTCCGGCGTGGTCGCCACGAACCCGTACAGACCGAGGTACACCGGTTTGGCGGTCACCGTCGCGGTGACGGTGGTGGTGGACGGCGCCGACGTCGTGGTGGCGGTCCCCGGCGTGGTGGCGGTCCCGGTCGCGGCGCCGGTGTCCCCCGCCGTTCCCGGGGCCGCCGTCGAGGACGCCCCGGCCGGCGCCAGGAACGGGTTGCGCCCGCCCGTGACCGGAGCCGGAGCCGGTGCCGTGGTGGCGGAGGCCGTCGGGGCGGCGGTGCCCGGGGCGGAGCGGGTGGCCGCACTGCGGTGGGTCGCGGAGGCCACGGTCCCGGGCCCGGTGTCCCCTCCGTTCCCGCCGAGCAGGAGGTATCCCGCACCGGCACCGACCAGAACCACGGCGGCCGCCGCGACGGCGAGCAGCGGGACGGGCACCTTGCGCGGTCCGGATCGGCCCGGCTGCCCGGCCGCAGCGGGCGCCTGCGATCCGGGTTCGGCGGGGCCCCCGGGCAGCAGGGCGGGCCGCGGACCGGAGCTCACACTCATGGGGTGCCTCCCGTGGTCGCCGCGGTGGGCGCGGGGCCGATCGGTGCGGAGGTGGTGGCGTCCGGTGCGGCGGTGGCGCCCGGCGTGGTGGTGGCGGTGTCCGGTGCCGAGGCGGTGGCGGACGGGCCGGTGGCTCCTGCCGCCCCCGCCCCGTTGCCAGGGGTGGTCCCGCCGCCGGTGCCTTCCGTCGCCGTGGAGCCGTTCGTCCCGGAACCGGTCGAGGAAAGGGCCTGTGCGCCGGCCGGCCAGGAGAAGACGCCGCCGGTGATGGTGAGCTGGATCTGCCCGGGGCCACCACCCGAGCTGCTCTGGGCCACCTGCACCTCTCTCACCAGGAAGACCCGGCTGAGCTGGGTCTGCACCTTCTGCAGGAAGGCCACGGCCTGGAAGTAGTCCCCGCGCGCCACCAGCGAGATGGGGATCTCGACGACACCGGTCGGCTTGGCGGCGCCTCCGCCCGCACCACCCGCTGCGCCCCCGGCGACCGCACCGGGCTTGACGCCGAAGAAGGTGGCGCTACCCGGCGTCAGGGTGTCGAGCTGGACCCCCGACTCCGACGCGAAGCTGTTGAGGTCACGGACCAGCGTGGGCATGTCGGCCGTGGCCGGGAGTTGCCGCAGCAAGGTGGCCAGCTGAGCCCGGAATGTGGGTAACTGGGCCGACTGGGCCTTCAACCCCTCGATCTGCAGTTGGAGCTTGGCGTTCGCCTGCTGGGCGCTGGCGTTCTGATCGGCCAGGTCCGCGGCCTGCGCACGCCGGGGGGAGACCAGCAGGAACCACGCGACCGCCAGCAGCAGCACGCACAGCCCCGCGGCACCCGCCGACCAGCGCGCCGTTCGCGTCCGGAGCATGTCAGCCCGCCTTCCGGTCGAAGCGGTGGGACAGAGCCTTCTCGGAGATCACGACGGTGGTGGTGAACTGCAGGTCGGCTCCGGAGGATCCGCCTGCCCTGGTCACGGTCTGCAGGGTGGACACGTCCAGGCCGGAGACGTGGGTGACCGCCTCCAGCCAGGCCGCGACGTCCGGGTAGGAACGTGCGGTTCCGGTGACGGTGACCTTCCCGAGCCCGGCCGGAGTGAGCACATCCGCGCCCGCGGCGGCCGCGCCCCCCGGGGTCGTGGTGCCCGTCGCCTGGTTGAGGGTGACGTTGAGGGAGGTCAGCCAGACGTTCGCCGGCGCCGCCAGCGCGACGTCGTTGAGCAGCCGGTACCACAGCAGATCCTGGGCGAGCGCGGTCGCACGGGCCGCCTGGGCCGCCGCCAGGGCACTGGTCACCTTGGGCACCTGGGCGTACCGGGCCTCTTCGCGGTGCAGGACAGCGGTCCGGGAGTCGGTCGCGTCGAGGGCGTCCTGGGCGCTGTTCACCTGGGACTGCGCCCACACCACGCCGCCGGCGGCGACCAGCAGCGTGACGACCACGGCCATCACCAGCCTGGCCTTCACCTTGCGGAAACCCCGGGCGGCCAGGATCTCCGGCGGCAGGAGGTTGACCCGTGGGACGGGCGCCCAGTCGACCCGGCCGACCGTGACGGTCTCGGCGGACTGCTCGGTCTGGGCGGACATCAGATCGCCCCCAGCGCGAGTCCGACCGGGACCGCGGCCAATGGCCGGACGAACTCCAGTTGGTCGGCGTCCAGACCGGTCTTGCCGATCCGGACGCTGGCCAGCGGGTCCGCCGGCAGCACCGGCAGGCGGGTGGCCGTGGCCAGCCGCTCGACCAGCCCGGCCAGCCGGGATCCCCCGCCGGACAGCAGGATCCGCTCGACCGGTGCCCCGGGATGGGAGGCGGCGTAGTAGTCCAGGGAGCCGCGGATCTCCTCGACGAAGTCCTGGGCCGTGGTGGACACGGCCCGGTTCAGGGTCGCCGTCTCGTCCTCCGAGGCGGCCCCGCTCACCTGCTGCTTGAGCGCCTCCGCCTCGCCGCTGGTGATGCCCAGGCCCTCGGCGACCGCGTCGGTGACGTCCTGGCCGCCCATCAGCAGGATGCGCACGAACCGCGGCGCGCCGCAGCTGTGCACCACGACATTGGTGATCCGGGCTCCGACGTCGATCAGCGCCTCGGTCTCGACCTCCACGCCGGTCTGCTTGCCGAGTGCGCGCAGCACGGCGAAGGAGGTCAGGTCGACGGCGCTCACCGACAGCCCGGCGCGCTCGGCACAGTTGACGTTGGCCAGCACGGTGTCCCGGGCGGCAGCGACCAACAGACCGTTGAGGGTCCGCGCGCCACCGGCCTGGGACCGTTCCTCCAGCGGGAAGAAGTCCAGCACGGCCTGGTCGGTGGGCATCGGCAGGAAGTCCTGCACCTGGAACGGCAGGCTCGCCCGCAGTTCCTCCCGGGGCATCCACGGCAGTTCCAGCTGCCGGACGATCACCCGCTGGTTGGCCACCCCCATGACGACCTTCTTGTGCGAGAACCCGGTCGCCGACCAGAGCTGGCGCAGGCAGGCCACCACCGGCTCGCGGTCGACGACCTCGCCGTCACGGACGACACCCTCAGGCAGCACCACCTGGCCGAACCGTTCCAGGGTCAGTCCGCCCCGGCCGAAGGACAGTTCCACGGCCCGGACCACCGACGTGCCGATGTCCAGGCCGATGGCCGTGCGTCCTGCCATCGACATCCCCTCTCACACACCTGCGATCCCTTCGTGCAGAAGGGGTCCAGGTGCCTGATCGGGACACCCCGCAACCGGCTTGAGCCGAATGGGCGGGCTCGTAGGCCGTCCGGGTGGTGCCGGGTGGCGGGAGGGCGAGGACTATCCGGCCAGCCCGGCGGTGCGCAGATACCACGACGCGACCGGATGGCCGAGGAACACCCCGAGCCAGGCCCCGGCCAGCATGTACGGCCCGTAGGGGATCTGGGACTTCAGCGACGTCCGGCGCAGGGCGAGCATCACGGCACTGCCCAGCCCGCCGACGAGGAAGCCGAGGAAGGCCCCGACGACCAGCCGGTCCCAGCCCAGCCACGCCAGGTACATCCCGAGCACCCCGGACAGCCGGACGTCCCCGTAGCCCATCCCCTTGGGGTAGACCAGGTGCATCAGCCGGTAGAAGGTCCACAGCGCGGCGCCGCCGATCAGTGCCCGGATCGGCGACTGCCGGTCGTGTTCGGCCAGCGACGCGGCACCGAGCAGTACCGCCGCCACCGGGTAGCTGGGCGCCACCAGCCAGAACGGCAGCCGGAAGGTGTCGATGTCGATCACGGCCAGGGCGAGGGACAGAGCGGCCAGGTAGGCGAAGGCGGGCAGCCGCCACCCGAATCCCGCCCAGGCGGCCACCCCGGTGAAGGCCAGCCCGGTGAGCAGTTCCACGATCGGGTAGCGGATGCTGATCGGCGCCCCGCAACAACGTCCCCTGCCGCGCAGCAGCAGCCAGGACAGCACCGGGAGGTTGTCGCGGGCGGCGATCGGCGTGCCGCACCTCGGGCACCGGCTCCCCGGCCGGACGACCGACTCCCCGGCCGGCACCCGTGCGATGACGACGTTGAGGAACGACCCGATGACCAGGCCGAACACGGCGGCGACGGGTAACAGGACGGGTGTCATGACCTCGGCAGGCTAGTGCATCGGGAGTCGCGTCACTGGCCGGTCGTCTCACGCGTGTTCTTGTTCGCCGCGTCGATGAGGTTCGGTGGGGCGTTCCACTTCTGGTCCGTGCCGCCGGTGCAGGTGGCGGAGATGATCGTCGACCAGAGGCTGCCGATGTTCGCGGGCGGGCCCAGACCCAGGCACCGGTTCTGGTAGTCGAGGACGGTGTAGCTGCTGGCGTAGTCGCCGGTGTTGCCGCTCAGCGTCCACTTCTGGTTGGCCTGCCCCGCCACGCACGTCTGCAGGACCACGTAACCGTTGGTGGCGGCGGGGGCCGTCACGCAGTAGGTGCTGCTGACCACGAGCTGGCGGGTACTGGCGTTGTAGGCCTGCTGCTGGTTCCAGAGCGGCATCGCGGTGGGGTCCTGCTTGCACGGCCAGTCGATCTCGTAGGAAGCGTTCACGTTCTGGCCCGTGATGTCGAAGCAGCGGCCGAACTCCTTGTAGTTGACCAGCTGGTTCTGGTTGGGCCCGGCGTTGCCCGCCCCGACCTTGGGGTCCGGCGCCCAGGCCCACTGGCTGGAGTAGCCCTGGGAGCAGGTGGTGCTGTTGGCGATCAGGGGCGACCCGCTGGTGTTGGCGCTCTGGGCGAGGATGCACACCGCCGGGGACGGGTACGGGTCACGGAAGTGGGCCTGGTCGTCGAACCCCCACTTCTGGCTCACCAGGGCGCTGGCCGACTGGACGCATGTCTGCATGACGATCGTGGTCTTGCTGCTGTCGTAGGTGACGCACATACCGGCGGTGTTCTGCGGGGTGATCGAGGAGTTCAGCACGATCGAGAAGTCGGTCTGGTACGAGAACAGCTGCGCCGTCTTCCCCGGGGTGCAGGTCACCAGCGAGACCACCGCGTTGGCCGACGGATTGCCGCTGCCGGCGTCGAAACACAGGTCCGGAGTGCTGCCCTGGCCGCCGTAGAAGTTGTGGATCAGGCCGCCCGCGACGTTGGCATTGGTGATGTTGAGGTTGTAGACGCTCTCCAGCGTCCGGTTGCCGGTTCCGGCGGACATGCCCGGCTGGCTGTCGGCGGTCCCGGTCGCCGACAGCAGCGCGAACAGCGGGGTCTCGGAAGGCCCGTACCCGGCGAGGCAGTTCAGCGCGTTCGCCGACCGCCAGGACGACGGCTGCTGGGTCGGGTCGGTGAGGAAGTACGTGATGGTCACGGTGTAGCCGACATTGCCCGTCTCCCCGCCGACGGTGCCCGCGATCGGCCCGCAGGGCAGCTTGGAACGGTCACCCTGCTGGACCCCGAACACGTTCGCCGTGGTGGCGGCGCGGATCTGGCTGAGGCCGGCGTTGACCCCCGCCTCGGCACCGTGCAGGGTCCGGGCGTACTTGCGCTGCAGGATCGTGGGGTTGCGCTGGGCCAGGACCAGGCCCATCAGCAGCACGCTCAGCGCCATGGCGATCAGCATTGCCATGATCACCATGAGCAGGGCGGCGCCCTCGTCCTCCCGGCGCAGGAGGAAGGGGTAGCGCAACCGCCGGACGACGGGCATCACGACCTCCCGACTTGCTGGCAGACCTGGGTATCGCTGACCAGAGGGTTCGTGGTCGCGGAGTTGGTCACCGTGGCGGTGGAGGTGTTGCGGGCGACGAAGGCCGCCTGCACCTGGGCTCCGCCCGGCTGGCTGTTGCCGACGACGAGCAGCAGGTCGACCCGCTGCCGGTTGTAGGTGGAATCCGCCGGGTGGAAGGTGAACGGCTGCTGGGACGCGGGGTCGTTGACGACATTGCTGGCGACCGTCGTCCAGGTGGTAGCCGTCGGACTGGACACGTCGGACCAGGTGCGCAGCTGCAGCTGGTCGGTCGATGCGAGCAGCCGCCACTGGGTGCACAGACCCGTCCCGCTGCCGGTCGCGGTGGTCTGGAACTCCAGGTACCAGTCACTGCCGACCTCGACGGGACGGTTCACGGCGGAGGCGTAGCGGATCTGGCGGTCGAAGCGGTCGAACGCCCGGCGGCCCTCATCGGTGGAACTGGTGACGTTCCGCACCCGGTTCGTCGAGCGGGTCATCTGCACGATGCCCGCCATGTAGATCGCGATCAGCACCGCGAACAGGCTCATCGCCACCAGCAGTTCCACCAGGGTGTACCCGCCGTCCTCCCGGCCCCGGCCCCGGCGCCCGGCCCAGCCTCGCCCGCGCGCGGTCATGGCTCGATCACGGTGATCGTCCCCGAGGCGCTCTGGCCGTAGGCGTCCTGGACCGTGTACCGGAAGGTGGCCGTGCCCGTCCATCCGTTCGCCGGGGTGAAGGACACCTGGCCGCTCGCGTTCACGTTGCCGAGCTTGTTGTTGCTGTTGTACGGCGTGGTGGTGAAGTTCGAGGTGCTGTACGTGAGGGTCCCGGTCCCGGTGACGTAGGTCGACAGCTGGACGGTCACCTTGGTGCCCACGCTCGCGTGGATGGTGGCGTTGCCCGCAGTCGGAGCGGGAGGCGTCGCGACCGTCACCATGACCGTGGCCGCGGAGCTCTGCCCGTAGCCGTCGGAGACGGTGTAGCTGAAGGTGGCGTTACCCGCGAAGGTGGAGTTCGGGGTGAACGTCACCGTCGACCCGCTCACCGCGCCGAGCGAACCGCCGCTGGGGTTGCTCACCGCGTAGTGCAGCGGGCCGCTGCCTCCGGACACGTAGCTGGACAGGTCGATCGACACCGGGGTGTTGAAGGCCGTGGCGGCGGCACCCGCGGCCGCGGTCGGCCCCGGCGGCGGGCTCACGTGCACGGTCAGCGTCCCGGAGGAACTCTGGCTGTAGGGGTCGGTGAGGGTGAAGTTCACGACGATGTCCTGCCCGGACCAGAAGCCGTTCGCCGGGGTCACGGTCACCGTGGTCGTGTTCGGCACCAGGGATGCGTTCGCGCCCTGGCTGGTGCTAACAATCGAAGCCACCAGCGGGGTCCCGGCCGCCACCACGGACGAGGCCAGGTCGATGGTGACCGGCGTGTTCATCGGCGTCGTGGCGGTGATCGCCTGCAGGACCGGCGCCCCTGGCCAGGCCGCGTTGGTGGCGTTGAGGTTGAACGTCGGGTCCGAACTGGGATCGATCAGGGTGGACAGCACGTAGGAGCACGCCGTCCCGGAGCAGGTCGTCGCTCCCCCCTCCGACCAGGTGACCTGGATGAGCACCCGGTACATGAACAGCGACGGGTTCGCCTTGACGGCGGCCTTCACGCAGGCGCCACCGGCGGACGGCCGCCAGCAGGAGCCGACGATCCGCTGGGCGGTGTACGTGATCCCCGCGACCGTCGTGGTCGCGGCCAGCGGCAGCACGGGGGTCGACGAGGCGGTCGCGGTGGTGTCGTACTCCTCGTCGGTCTGACTCAGGTCGGCGACCGCCGCGGCGAGCTGCGCGTCGACCACGCCCTTCGTCCGGCCCGCCACGAGCTTGCTGTTGCCGCTGGTGTCCCGCACCGGGGACAGGCTGCGCACCAGTTCCAGGGACTGCCCGGCGACCGCGACGGCCTCCTGCCGCCGGTCCAGGCTGGCCGAAGTGGACACCCCGCGCATGAACAGGGTGGAGGCCCCGACGGTGACCATGGTGAGCAGGACGAGGGCCACGACCACCTCGACCAGGGTGAAACCCCCGTCGTCGGGTGCGCGCCGGATCACTGCCCGGTGCCACCGTCGCATCGCCGTCCTCCTCGACCTTCTGCCCGGTACGGGCTTGTCCGCGCCGGGGCCTGTCAAAGACCGGTCAGCCGGTTCGGGAGCCGCCCGCAGGCCCCGCCGTGGTCACAGGACAGGTGGCGGTGCCGACGGGTTGGAGCCCAGCCGCCTTGCTGTCCCAGTACCAGGTGTTCGCGGAACTGGCGTGCTTGGCCGACAGGCAGTACCCCGTGCTGCCGTCGTAGTGGAGCACCGTCACCGTCACGCCGTTCGTGGCCACCAGCGCCCGACCGTCGGCATCCATCTCGGCCAGCGAGCCGTAGCGCTGCAGGGTGACGAAGACGGCATCCTCCCGTTCGGCCCACGAGCGCAGGTCGCTCTTCGCCGCACTGTCGTACGCCTTCTCACGCTGGGTCAGGTAGACCGGGATCGCGATGGCGGCGAGGATCCCGATGATGATCATCACCACGAGCAACTCGATCAGGGTGAAGCCGCGCTCTCGGTCTCGCGCCCGGGACCGGGTCACTGCCACCTCCGTGGGGCCGCCTCGGCCCGCGAATCGGCGCCTGTCGGACAGGCCCGCGGGGCCCGAGCGCCAGCCCGAGCCCCGCGTACCCGTCAACACTTGGTCACGGGTTGCTGACAGTCACGGCCGCCGAGAGGGTGCCGGAACAAGCACCGCTCGGCGCGGTAGCCGTCGCCGCGCCCGGCTGGAGACCGCCGAGCTTCGAGTCGTACCAGAAGAAGGTCGTGGCGTTGCTGGATCCGCCGGTGCTGTACCCCTTGATGCAGTAGCCCGACTCGTCGGTGACGGCCTGGAAGCTCATGTACGAGCCCTTGGACAGCTTCGCGTTGGCCAAGGATGCCGCCGTGATCGTCGAGTACTTGTTGTTGTCGACGAAGAAGGTCTCCACCTCGTTCGCGACGCTCTTGATGTCCGACTTGGTCGAGGAGTCGACGGCCTTCTGCCGCTGGTTGAGGAAGACCGGGATCGCGATCGCCGCCAGGATCCCGATGATGATCATCACGACGAGGAGCTCGATCAGGGTGAAGCCCTGATCCTTGTCCTTCATCGACTTGTGGATGCGAGCGAGCATTCCAGCTGCTCCCCTTCTGCCGAGGACTGAGCCGCCCTGCGGTCGCCCCTTCAAGTCGCGGCTCGATGACAGCCTGGGTATCGGCCTGACAGGGGCGTTCTTGAGCTTCTGTCGCCGACGCCACGGCCGGGGTCCCCCGAACGGCGCACGGAGGCCACCCGGGGGAACAGCACCTGGCGCACCAGGGATCCGGCGACCCGAACGGCCGCCCCCCGACCTCCCGGACACGATCCGGCCCGGCGGCACCCCGCACCCGGCGGGCTGCCGCCGAGCGGGTCGGCGGGCAGGCGGTACGGTGCGCGGGGACACGACAGACCGGGACACGACAGACCGGGACACGACAGACCGGACCCCGACCGCAGGCGCGGACCGGGACGGCACGAACCCGGCCACACTCACTTGATCAGGCTGAACACCTGGAAGATCGGCATGTACAGGGCCACGATCATCGAACCGATGATGCCGCCCAGGAACGCGATCATCAGCGGCTCGATGAGGCTGGTCAGCGCCTCCGTGGTGGCCTCGACCTCGGCGTCGTAGAAGTCCGAGATCTTGTGCAGCATGGTGTCGATGGCGCCGGTGTCCTCACCGACGGCGAGCATCTGGACCACCATCGGCGGGAAGACCTTGTGCTCGGCCAGCGGTCCGGCCAGGGACTCCCCGCGCCGCACGCTCTCCTCCACGGCCTTGGCCGCGTCACTGAGCACCGTGTTGCCGCTGGTGGCGCCGACGATCTCCAGGCTCTGCAGGATCGGCACCCCCGAGTGCAGCATCGTCCCGAGGTTGCGGGTGAACCGGGAGATGGCCACCTTCTGGAACAGCCGCCCGAACACCGGCACCTTGAGCTTGAACGGGTCCACCACGCGGCGGACCTTCTCCTCATGCCGGATCTTGTGCCACACCATGACTCCGGCGACACCGCCGATCACGGCCGTCGGCACGAACCAGGGCATCTGGTCGGACAGGAAGACCAGCACCCGGGTGGGGGCGGGCAGGGTGCCGCCGAGACTGGAGAACATCTTGGCGAAGATCGGCACGATGAACCACAGCATGCCGATCACCGCGAGAACGGCGATGCAGAACACCACGACGGGATAGGTCATCGCTGACTTGATCTTCCCACGCAGCTTGACCTCGGACTCGAAGTTCTCCGCGACCTGCAGCAGCACCGCGTCCAGGAAGCCGCCGACCTCACCGGCCCGGCACATGTTGATCATCAGCGGCGGGAACACGTTCGGGTGCCGGGCCAGGGCGTTCGACAGCGACTGCCCGGCCTCGACGGCGTTGCGCACCTCGCCGTAGGTGCGGGCCAGGGTCTTGTTCTCGGTCTGCTCCGACAGGATGCTCAGCGCCCGCAGCAGGGACAGCCCCGAGTTGATCATCGTGGCGAACTGCCGGCTGGACACGGCCAGGTCCTTCAGCTTCACCCGGTTGCCGCCGGGCAGCTTGAGTTCCTTGTTGAGGCCCTGGTTGGTCTCCTTCACCGAGATCGGTGCGTAGCCCATCCCGCGCAGCTTGGCGACCAGGGCCGCCTCGGTCGGTGCCTCCAGCTTCCCGCTGACCAGCTTGCCCTTGGTGTCCCGGACGGCGTACTCGAAGGTCTTGACCGCGGTCGCCATCGCGTACCTCTCAGCCCCGCCCGCAGAGGCGGTTGTAGTCCTCGATGTGGTGGCACTTCTCCACGCCCATCTCGTAACTGATGGCACGGCCGCGGACCAGTTCGGCCAGGTGCTGGTCGAGGGTGTGCATCCCGTGCTGCCCCCCGGCCTGCAGGGACGAGTAGACCTGGTGGGTCTTGCCCTCGCGGATCAGGTTGCGGATCGCCGGGGTGGCGACCATGACCTCGGTGGCGGCCACCCGGCTCTTGCCGTCCGTGGTCTTGCACAGGGTCTGGCAGACCACCCCCTGCAGCGTCCCGGCGAGCTGCACCCGCACCTGCTGCTGCTGATGCGGCGGGAACACGTCGATCACGCGGTCGATGGTCTGCGCCGCGTCCTGGGTGTGCAGGGTGGCGAAGACCAGGTGACCGGTCTCGGCCGCGGTCAGGGCCACGGAGATGGTCTCCAGGTCCCGCATCTCACCGACCAGGATGATGTCGGGGTCCTGCCGCAGCGCATGCTTGAGCGCATTGGCGAAGGAGTGGGTGTCCGCCCCCACCTCGCGCTGGTTGACCATGCAGGACTTGTGCTGGTGCAGGAACTCGATCGGGTCCTCGACGGTGATGATGTGGTCGTGCCGGGTCCGGTTGGCCAGGTCGATGATCGCCGCCAGGGTGGTCGACTTACCGGATCCGGTGGGCCCGGTGACCAGGACCATGCCCCGTGGCAGGGAGGCGAAGTTGGCCACCGTCGGCGGCATGCCCAACTGCTCCAGGCTCTTGATCTCGTAGGGGATCCGCCGGAACGCCGCGCCCAGCGCCTCCTTCTGCCGGTACAGGTTCACCCGGAACCGGGCCTGCCCGGGCAGGGTGTAGGAGAGGTCGAGTTCCAGCTCCTCCTCGAACCGCTCCCGCTGGTGCTGGGTGAGGATCGCGTAGAGGACCCGCTGCAGCATCGCGGCCTCCAGCGGCTCGTACTCCGGCACCGGGACCAGTTCGCCGTTGATCCGCAGCAGCGGGGGGCTGCCCGCGGTGACATGGACGTCGGAGGCGTTGGCGGCCAGGCACCGCCCGAGCACCTCACCCAGGTCGAGGTCGCCCGGAGCCAGCCGTTGCTCGGTGGTGGCCCGCTGGTAGGGGTCACCACCGGGACCAGCCGGCGGGACCCGCTGCGACGGCGGTCGGGGGGCGGTCGGCGCCGGTGGTGCCGCCGGGGAGGGCGGGTAGTCCGGGGAGCCGCCGGCCGGGTAGCCGGGTTCGGGCTGGCCCGCGCCGGGGTAGGGCTGGCCGGGATACGGCTGCGCCGGGTACTCCTGTCCGGGGTACGACTGTCCGGGGTACGACTGGCCCGGGTAGGACTGACCGGGGTAGGACATCGCCTCGGACGGCGAGGGGAGGTACGCCTGCCGGTCGGGGTAGGCCTCCCCGGGCCCGCCCGTCCCCGGGTAGCCGGAGGGTGCCGGGGCCATGGCCGGGGCCACCGCCGGGACGGCTCCCGCCTGGTCCGGGTCCTCGAACGCGAAGCGTTCCGGGACATAGGGGGGCGCCGCCGGTCGCTGTGCCTCCGGGTACCACTCGCCGCCGTCGTCCACGTCGTCCTCCTCGCCTGGGACAGACACCGCCCACGACTGTGTCGGCGCCCCCGGGCGGCCGCTTGAGGCCATCCGGGACCGGGCGGGCGGCGACGGGCGGACCACAGGCGGGCGGACCGGCCAGGTGCCGGCTCAGGCCACCACGCGGAGGATCTCCTCGATCGAGGTGATCCCGTCGCGGACCTTGAACATCCCGTCCTCGCGCAGCCGGTGCATGCCCTGCCGGCCGGCGGCCTCGGCGATCTCGGCGGCCGAGGACCGGGTGACGGCCAGCCGCTCGATGTCCTCCGTCACCGCCATCACCTCGTGCAGCGCCAGCCGTCCCTTGTAGCCGGTCTTGGCGCAGGCGGAGCAGCCGACGGCCCGGTGCAGGGTCGGCAGATCCTCCTCCGGACTCCACGGGAAGCCCGCGGACGCCAACTCCTCCGGGGTCGCCTGGTAGGGCTCCTTGCACTTCGGGCAGAGCCGCCGGGCCAGCCGCTGGGCCAGCACGCAGTCCAGGGCGGAGCCGACCAGGAACGGCTCGATCCCCATCTCGGTGAGCCGGGTGATCGCCGACGGCGCGTCGTTGGTGTGCAGGGTGGACAGCACCAGGTGGCCGGTGAGCGCGGCCTCCACGGCGATCTGGGCGGTCTCGTGGTCGCGGATCTCGCCGATCAGCACCACGTCGGGGTCCGACCGCAGGATGGAGCGCAGTGCCGCCGCGAAGGTCAGCCCGGCCTTGGCGTTGACCTGGACCTGGTTGATCCCCGGCAGCCGGTACTCCACCGGGTCCTCGACGGTGATCACGTTGATCTCGGGGCGGGCGATGATGTTGAGCGTCGCGTACAACGTGGTGGACTTGCCCGACCCGGTCGGCCCGGTCACCAGGATCATCCCGTAGGGCTTGGTGAAGCTGGCCGAGTAGCGGGTGTAGTTGGCGTCCAGGAAGCCCAGGTCGGACAGGGCCAGGCTGGCCGTGGAGTTGTCCAGGATCCGCATGACGACCTTCTCGCCCCACACCGTGGGCAGGGTCGCCACCCGCAGGTCCACCTTCTGGCCGTGCGCGGAGACCGACAGCCGGCCGTCCTGGGGGATCCGCCGCTCGGCGATGTTGATGTCCGACATGATCTTCAGCCGCGAGATCACCCCCGACTGGATCGACCGCGGGGAGCGCATCACCTCGTGCAGCACGCCGTCGATCCGGTAGCGCACCCGCAGGTCGTGTTCGCCCGGCTCGATGTGGATGTCGGAGGCCCGGTCCTGGATGGCCTGGGTGATCAGCAGGTTCACGTACTTGACGATCGGGGCCTCGTCGACGACCTCCTTCAGCCGCGCCAGGTCCTCCTCGTCCTCGTCCTGGGTGAGCGCGGAGGTGAGGTCACCGAGGTCGCTGTCGGCGCGGCAGAAGCGGTCGATGGCGGCGAGCAGATCGTCCCGGGTGGCGACCACCGGCCGCAGCTCCATCCCGGTCAGCGAGCGCACGTCGTCGAGGGCGAACACGTTGCCGGGGTCGGCCATCGCCAGCACCAGCCGGCTCTCGTCGTACCCGATCGGCAGCACGGTGTGCCGCCGGCAGACCGCCGGGGACACCCGCGCCACCGCCGAACCGTCCACCCCGTAGTCGGTGAGGTCAACGAAGGGCAGGCCGATCTGGCTGGCCAGCGCCGCCACCAGCTGGGCCTCGGTGAGCACGCCGTGCTCGACCAGCACCCGGCCCAGGCTCCGGCCGCCCCGCTGGTGCTCGTCGTACGCCGCCGCCAGCTGGACCTCGTCGACCAGACCGGAGTCCAGGAGGATGTCGGCCAGCTGCTTCACCATGCCGCGCTCCGGGCAGCGGGCACGGCGGACGGCGTCATGCGGTTGCTATCGGTGTGCCGCGGCCCCCGGTTGACCCGGCTTTGATCGGCCGTCGGCCACCGCCCGGTCCCGCCACCCGGCGGGATGCCCCCGATGTCCGGTTCCGGACGGTTCGCCGGGCGGTGGGTCAGCCGGGCCGGCCGGGCGGTGGGTCAGCCGGGCGGTGGGTCAGCCGAAGGTGCGGCAGGAGTCCGGGGAACCCGACCGGTACCCGGTCAGGAACCACTGCTTGCGCTGGGCGGAGGAGCCGTGGGTCCAGGTCTCGGGGTTGACCTGTCCCTGGGTCTTGGCCTGGATCCGGTCGTCACCGACCGCCTGGGCGGCGTTCACCGCCTCGGCGATGTTGTCCTGCGTGAGGGTGATCCCGTTGCCGGCCGTGCGGTCCGCGAGGGTGGCCCAGACCCCCGCATAGCAGTCCGCCTGCAGTTCCAGCTTCACCGACAGCTCATTGGCCCGGGCCGGGTCCCGCTGCTCCTGGGCACGGACCTGCCTCTCGGTGCCGAGCAGGGTCTGCAGGTGGTGGCCGAACTCGTGGGCGACGATGTACGCCTGCGCGAACTCGCCCTGGGCGCCGAACCGGTCCTGCAACTGCTGCAGGAAGCCCAGCTCGAAGTAGAGCTCCTGGTCGGCCGGGCAGTAGAACGGGCCGACCTGGGCGCTCGCCGGGCCGCACCCGGTCTGGGTCCGCTGCGTGAAGAACACGAACCGCGGGCTGGCGTAGGTCAGCTTGCGGCGGGCGAACTCCGCGCGCCACACGGTGTCCGCGACGTTGAAGTCCTTGATCAGCCGGCAGTCGGTGTACTTCTGCAGGGCACCGGCGCTGTTGCAGCGGGCCCTCAGCTGATCCCGGGTCTCCCCCTGCTGGCCCCCGCCACCGCCACCGGCCGGCAGCCCGGTCTGCACCCCGCTGCCCGGCTGCCCACCGCCCAGCAGGGTGACCACCAGGTAGATGATCACCCCGACCACGCCGAGCCCGCCGCCGCCGAGCAGCAGCCCGCCGCCAACCCCCCGCCGGTCATCGACGTTCCCGACATCGACGGACTGGTCGTCGAACTCCATCGGCACAGCTGCCTCCCCCAGATCGGCGTCACGGCGACGGCCCGCCGCCTGCGTGGTACCCCGTCAGGATCCGGCTGCCACCCGCCGGCGGGCCAGTTCGGCCTCCCCCGCGGCCCGCATGGCCGTGAGCGGGGCGGGCCGTCCGGTCATCAGCCGCACCTGGTCGGCCGCTTGGTGCAGCAGCATCGGGAAACCGCCGACCACCCGGCCGCCCGCGGCGGTCCACCGGGTGGCCAGCGGGGTCGGCCACGGCGCGTAGACCACGTCCAGCAGCAGGGGCAGGCGGTCCGGACCCGCCGCGGACACCAGCTGCCCGGCCAGCTCGTCGGCGGCACCCCCGGGCAGCGTGCTGATCACCAGGTCCAGCCCGGCCAGCCCCGCCAGGCCCTGCTGATCCAGCCCGGCCAGCACCGGGTGCACCCCGAGCCGCGACCCGGCGGCCTGCAGCTCCCCGGTGGTGGACAGCCTCCGGACGTGGACCGCCGGGGTGTCACAGCCGAGCTGCAGCAGGGCGGCCACCGCCGAGGTCGCGGTCGCCCCGCCCCCGAGCACGGCGGCCCGATCGGCTCGGTCGACCCCGGCCTCGCGCAGCGCGGCGACCATCCCGGCCACGTCCGTGTTGTCGCCGACGGGACCGTCCGGCCCGAAGGTGACCGTGTTCACCGCGCCGACGGCCGCTGCCAGTTCGCTCTCGGCGGCCAGCAGTGACCGGACCGTCCGCTTCAGCGGCATGGTCAAGGACAGCCCGGCCCACGAGCCGTCCGCGCCGGAGGTGTCCAGTCCGGCAAGGAACCCGGCCAGCCCGGCCTCGTCGACGTCGACCGCCTGGTACGTCCAGCCGTCCAACCCGAGCGCGGCATAGGCGGCCCGGTGCAGCACCGGGGACAGCGAGTGGGCGATCGGGTGACCGAGCACCGCCGCCCGGCGGATCGGGCTCACTGTCCGGGATGCGCCTTTTTCCACTTGTCCCACTCGGCGTCCATCGCGGCCTTCTCGGCCAGGGTCGTGGCGAATTTCGTCTCCCCGGTGTCCGGGTTGACCGTGGTGAAGTACAGCCAGGGGCCCGGGGCGGGGTCGAGGACCGCCTTCAGCGCCTCCACCCCCGGCGAGCAGATCGGCCCGACCGGCAGCCCCTTGAAGCTGTAGGTGTTGTACGGGGACTTGATCTGGGTGTCCTTGGTCGTCGTACTCAGGGTGAACTTGCCGGTCGCGTAGTGCACCGTCGTGTCCAGGCCGAGCGGGATCCCCTGCGCCATCCGGTTGTCCAGCACCCGGGCGATCTTGGGCATGTCCGCCGCATGCCCCGCCTCGGCCTGGACCAGGCTGGCCTCGACGAGCAGGTCCCGCTGCTTGTCCGGGGTCACCCCGAGCTGGCCCATCGCCGCCTGCTCCTGGGCGATCATCTTGCGCAGCACGTCGGTGGCGTTCACCCCGGGGGTGAAGATGTACGTGGCGGGGAACAGGTACCCCTCCAGGGTGCCCTTCGCCTCGTCCGGCAGGCCGATGGCCTGGGTGTTCTTGGCCGCCTCGTCCAGGACGGCCCGGCTCAGCCCGGTCTGCTGGGCGATCAGGTCGAGGATCTGGGTGGCCCGCTTCCCCTCCGGGATGGTCACCTTGAGCTCCAGCCGGTTCGCCTTGTCCAGCAGCATGCCCACAGCCGACTTGGCGGACATGTGCGTCCGGAGCCGGTAGGTGCCGGACTGGATGCCCTGTGCCCGGGGGTCCTCGGAGTAGGCATTGGTGAAGGCCTTCGCGGTCTTGACCACTCCCGCGTTGGCCAGCACCATCGCCATGCCCTGGCCGCTGCTGCCCGGCGGGATGACGACGTCGGCCTGGCCGGTCCCGTCACCTGTCCAGTCGTCAGGTGCGGTCATCGAGGCGATGATGGGTTTCAGCCCGAGCCAAGCACCGCCGACGGCGCCCCCCACCACCAGGAGGCTCACCAGGACGACCAGCCAACTGCGCCTGCGGCGCCGCTTGCGCCGCTTCTCCTTCGCACGTCGACTCCGGCGGCGGTCACGGTCACCGGCCGCCCTGACGACGTCCTCCAGCGACATCTCGCTCACGGTCGGCCTGCCTCCCCTACCTGTCCGTCCGGCGCCGGGCTCTCCGGTACCGGACCCGGGGCGACGATCGACCCGGGCGGCTGCCCTGACGCCCGCTCGGCGTCGAGGGCGGACTGCAGGATCACCACCGCGGCCGCCTGATCGACGACGCGGCGCTGACTGCGCCCTGCTACCCCTGCATCACGCAACGCTCGATGTGCCGAGACGGTGCTCAACCGCTCGTCGACGACCCGGACCGGGACCGGCTGCACGCGCCGCGCGATGGCCTCAGCGTACTTGCGCGCCGCGGCAGAAGCAGGCCCCTCACCTCCCGAAAGGCTCAGCGGCAGACCCACCACGACTTCGAGTACGTCACAATCCGCGATGAGTTTCGCAATCCGTGACAGATCCCTGCCGTCGGGTCGCCGCTGGACGGTCTCCACCGGTGTCGCCAGCAGTCCCGAACCGTCACAGCGCGCGACCCCGACCCGGACCGTCCCGACGTCGATCCCCAGCCGGACCCCGGCCCGCACCCCGTCAGCCGTTCGCCGTGACCCGCTCGCCGACGGCGTGCTCCACGCGGGTCAGTGCCTCGGCCACCTTGGCGGGATCGCTCCCGCCGCCCTGGGCCACGTCCGGCTTGCCGCCGCCCCCACCGCCGAGCACCGCGGCCGCCTCGCGGACCAGGTCCCCGGCACTGACCCGCCAGTTGCGGGCCTCCTCGTTGGTCGCGACCACGATCAGCGGACGCCCGTTGGCGACCCCCGCGGTGGCCACCACGGCGGGCCGGCCGGCGGGCATCCGGCCCCGCACGTCCAGAGCCAGGGCGCGCAACTCGTCCACCCCGACCTCACCGGCGTCGTGGGTGACGACACCGACCCCGAACACGTCCGTGGGCTTCTCGGCCAGCCCGGCCGCCGCGGCCAGCACCTGCGCGGACCGGAACCTGTCGATCTCCTTCTGGGCGTCGCGCAACTGGGAGACCAGCGCCGTCACCCGGTCCGGCAACTCCTCGGGGCGGACCTTGAGCACGTCGGTGAGCTGGGCCACCAGCACGTGCTCGCGGGCGGAGAAGGCGTAGGCGTCCGCACCGACCAGGGCCTCGACCCGGCGCACCCCCGACCCGATGGAACCCTCGCCGAGCAGCTTGACCAGGCCGAGCTGCCCGGACCGGCGGGCGTGGGTGCCGCCGCAGAGCTCCCGGGCCCAGTCGCCCACCGAGATCACCCGGACCCGGTCGCCGTACTTCTCCCCGAACAGCGCCATCGCGCCGGCGGCCCGGGCCTGGTCCTGGCTCATCACCTCGGCGTGCACCTCGAGGTCCTCGGCGAGCAGCACGTTGACCCGCGCCTCGACATCACGCAGCACACTGGGCGGGACCGCCGCGGCAGCGTGGAAGTCGAACCGGAACCGCCCCGGGGAGTTCTCCGAGCCGGCCTGGGTCGCGGTCTCGCCGAGTGCCTCGCGCAGCGCCTTGTGCACCATGTGCGTGGCGGTGTGCGAGCGGCTGATCGCCTTGCGCCGCTCCACGTCCACGGCCGCCTGGACCAGCTGACCGACCCGGACCTGCCCGTTCAGCACCCGGGCCCGGTGCACGACCAGCCCGGTCAGCGGGGACTGCACGTCCTCGACCAGGAGCTGGGCGCCGTCCACCACGATCCGCCCGGCGTCGGCGAGCTGACCGCCGCCCTCGGCGTAGAACGGGGTGCGGTCCAGGACGATCTCGATCGCGTCCCCCTCGACCGCCTCGGTGGCGGCCTCGCCGCCGACGAACAGCCCGGCCACGGTGGCCTCGGAGAGGATCTCTTCGTAGCCGGTGAACCGGACGGGCCTGCCCAGGGCGTCGGCGACCGCACGGTACGCGGACAGGTCGCTGTGCCCGGTCTTCTTCGCCGTCGCGTCCGCCTTGCCGCGCTGACGCTGCTCGGCCATCAGTCGGCGGAACTCCGGCTCGTCGACGGACAGGCCCTGCTCGGCCGCCATCTCCAGGGTGAGGTCGATCGGGAAGCCGTAGGTGTCGTGCAGCTGGAACGCCTTCTCGCCGGAGAGCACCACCGGTCCCGCCTGGCCGGCGGCCGTCACCGACCCACCCCCGGACAGCCCCGCCTTGGCCTTGGCCTCCTTGACCGCGGTGTCGAGGATGGTCGTCCCGGCGCTGAGGGTCCGCCGGAAGGTCTCCTCCTCGGCGGCCGCGATCTGGCTGATCCGCGCGAACTCCCCGTCCAGCTCGGGGTAGGAGTTGCGCATCACGCTCTTGGACACGGTCAGCAGGTCGACCAGGGTCGGGTCACCGACGCCGAGCAGGCGCACGGAGCGGATCACCCGGCGCAGGATCCGCCGCAGCACGTAGCCGCGCGTTTCGTTGCCCGGCACGACCCCGTCGGCCATGAGCATCAGCCCGGACCGCACGTGGTCGGCGATCATCCGCATCCGGACGTCGTCGCCGTGGTCGGCACCGTAGGTCCGCCCGGACAGCTCCTGGACCCGGGCGATCACGGGGAAGACCTCGTCGATCTCGTACATGTTGTCCTTGCCCTGGAGCAGGAAGGCCATCCGCTCCAGGCCCATGCCGGTGTCGATGTTCTTCGCCGGCAGGTCCCCGAGGATCGGGTAGCCCTCCTTGCCGGGCCCCTCCCCCCGCAGGTACTGCATGAAGACGAGGTTCCAGAACTCCAGGTACCGGTCGCCGGCGTTCTCGACGTCACCCTCCGGCCCGTACGCCGGGCCGCGGTCGATGAGGATCTCCGAGCACGGCCCGCACGGACCGGGCACGCCCATCGACCAGAAGTTGTCCTTCATGCCCAGCCGGACGATCTTCTCGTCGGGCAGCCCGGCGACCTTCTTCCACAGCTCGATCGCCTCGTCGTCGTCCTTGTAGACGCTGACCAGCAACTGCGACTCCGGCAGGCCGTAACCCCCGTCGGACTGCGGGCGGGTGACCAGTTCCCAGGCCAGCTCGATCGCTCCGGCCTTGAAGTAGTCGCCGAAGGAGAAGTTGCCGTTCATCTGGAAGAACGTGCCGTGCCGGGTGGTCTTGCCGACCTCTTCGATGTCCAGGGTCCGCACGCACTTCTGCACGCTGGTCGCCCGCGGGTACGGCGGGGTCTCCTGGCCGAGGAAGTACGGCTTGAAGGGCACCATGCCGGCGTTGACGAACAGCAGGGTCGGGTCGTCGTACAGCAGCGGGGCGCTGGGGACCACGGTGTGCCCGCGGCCCTCGAAGAAGCGCAGCCAGCGACGGCGGATCTCGGCCGTCTCCATCGGTGGTGACCTCCGCAGTTTCGGTACGCCGCGCCCGGCGGCGGTGGTGGTCGGGCCGCACCGGACGACGGGCGTCCGGAGGACCGGCGGTCTGCCCCGGTGGGTTCACCGGCGCTCTTGCAGTATGGGCGGGTCGTGGTGGCGGCGGCAGGTTGAACGGGTCCGGCGTGCCGCCGTGTCCGCTTGCCGCAGGGTGGACGGTGCCCGGGTGATGTGCGGTGCCCGGGTGGTGCGGTGGTGCTGACGGGTCATGCCGAGGGGCGGCGGCTTCAGTACCGGCGCCCGCCGGCGGGATCCTCCAGCAGGGCCCGGGCCTGGGCGGGGTCGACGTCACCGGTGTCAACCCCGAGCGCGATCCGCAACTCCTCCTCGCGCTCGGCCATCCCCTCCCGGACAGCGTCCGCGAGGTCCCGGAACCCGTCGGCCAGGGAGGCGACCGAGCGGCCGAGCCCCTCGGGGGTGTACGCCTGCGCGGCCCGGCTCAGCCTGCGCACCACCAGGACCCCGGCGGTGGCGCCGAGAGCCACCCAGAACAGCCGCCGCACGGCTCATCTCCTCCCGCTGCGCCGGTCGCCCGCCCGGCGCCCGTTCATCGCCTGCCGCACCCCGTAGCTGAACGCGGCCACCTTGACCATGGGCGAGCCCAGGGTCGCGGCGAACAGCGAGGTCAGCGCCGAGACGTTGGTGGACATCTGGGCGACGTTCGTCGTGATGGTGTCCACCTTGACCAACTGCTCATTGGTGGTGGCCACCGTCGTGGTCACCTCCGTGAGCAGCGGCAGGGTCCCTTCGGAAACCCCGCGCACAGTCAGCCGGGTCTCGTCGAGAACCTTGCCGAGCTTGTACATGGGGTAGGCGATGGCCGCTACGAGCAGGAAGAACGACACCGCCGCGATCAGTCCGGCAGCGTCTCCGAAGGACATCGTGGTCCCCTCCTCCCCGGGCAAAGACAGGCGGCCTGACAGCCGTAACCCGCCGACCCTATCGCGCCGGAACCGGGCGTCCTCACTCCGCGGTCCGGCCGGGCCCGCCCCCGGTGCGCCGCCCGCGCAGCACCGCCCGCAGCCGGGCCAGCCGGGTGCCGAGGTCGCGTTCCGCGCCGCGGTCGGTCGGCCGGTAGTAGTCCCGCCCGTCGATCTCGTCCGGCGCGTACTGCTGCTCGACGACCCCGCGCGGGTCGTCGTGGCTGTACCGGTAGCCCCTGCCGTGGCCCAACCGCTTCGCGCCGGTGTAGTGGGCGTCGCGCAGATGCGGCGGGACAGGTCCGCCGAGGCCGGCCCGGACATCGGCCACCGCGGCGTTGATCGCGTTGTACGAGGCGTTCGACTTCGGGGCCAGCGCCAGGTGGACCACCGCCTGACCGAGCACGATCCGTGCCTCCGGCATCCCGATCAGAGTCACCGCCTGCGCCGCCGCGACCGCCGTCTGCAGGGCGGTCGGATCGGCCATCCCGACGTCCTCGCTCGCCGAGATCATGATCCGCCGGGCGACGAACCGGGGGTCCTCCCCCGCCTCCAGCATCCGGGCGAGGTAGTGCAGGGCGGCGTCCACGTCGGAACCGCGCACCGACTTGATGAACGCGCTGGCCACGTCGTAGTGCTGGTCCCCGGCCCGGTCGTAGCGGACCGCTGCCCGGTCCACCGCCCGCTCGGTGATCTCCACGGTGACGGTCACAGGCCCCTGCGCGCCGGGCCCGGCGTCGTCCAGGGCCGCTCCCGCGGCGGCCTCCAGCGCGGTGAGGGCGGCCCGGGCGTCCCCGCCGGCCATCCGGACCAGATGCGCCCGCGCGGCCGGATCCAGCACCACCGACCCGGACAGCCCCTGCGGGGCGGCGACCGCCCGGTCCAGCAGTGCGGCGACGTCCTCCTCCGACAACGGCTTCAGGGTGAGCAGCAGCGAACGGGACAGCAGCGGAGAGACCACCGAGAAGCTCGGATTCTCCGTGGTGGCGGCGACCAGCACCACCCAGCGGTTCTCCACCCCGGGCAGCAGCGCGTCCTGCTGGGCCTTGGTGAACCGGTGGATCTCGTCCAGGAACAGCACGGTCTCCCGGTCCTGCCGGTCCCGGACCTCCCGCGCCTCCTCCATCACCCGCCGGACGTCCTTCACCCCGGCGGTGACCGCGGACAGTTCGACGAACCGGCGGCCGGTCGCCCCGGACACCACATGCGCCAGGGTGGTCTTCCCGGTGCCCGGCGGCCCCCAGAGGATCACCGACGAGGGCCCGGCTGCCCCGCCGGACCCCTCCGCCAGCCGGCGCAGCGGAGCGCCCGGGGTCAGCAGGTGCCGCTGGCCGACCAGATCGTCCAGGGCGCGCGGACGCATCCGCACGGCCAGCGGCAGCGCGGAACCGGCGCGGCCAGGTCCGGGACCTTCGGGCCTTCCGTTCGACCCGCCCGGCGACGGCAAGGTCACCTCCTGCGGGTCGGCGGAGAACAGGTCATCCACGGCTGCCACGCTAGCGAGGTGCTGCGCTCGCTGGGTGGGCTGGCCGCCCGTCACCCCCGCTGGTTCGTGGTCGGCTGGCTGGCCCTGGTCGGCGCCGGGTTCGCCGCCGCCCTCGGCGGGGCCGGCGGGCAGCCCCTGTTCGACCGGCTGCACAGCGGCGCCCCCCGCGTGCCCAGCGACAGCGCGACCGGCCAGGACCTGCTCGACCGGACCTCGCGCACCGGCCCCTCGGTGATGCTGCTGCTGGACCGGGTGGACCCGGCCTCGCCCGCCGTGCGCACCGCCGTCACCGCCGCCGCGGCCGACCTGGCCCGGTCCCCGCTCGTGCTCACCGTCCGCCAGCCGTACGCCGCCCCGCCCGGGACGGCCGGCCCCGCACCGGCGTCCCCGGCGGCCGCACCCCCGGCGACCGCGAATCCGCTGGTGTCCGCCGACGGCCACGCCGTCCTCGTCATCGCCCTGCTCAAGCCCGACCTCAGCGCCGACAGGCAGCAGTCCGGGGAGGCCACGATCACCACCCGGCTGGAGCGGGTCGCGGCGCAGGTCCCGGGATCACGCGGGCTGGTCGGAGGCGTCGACTCCCTGGTCGGCCGGATCACCAGCCAGGTGAAGACGGACCTGGGCACCGGGGAGAGCATCGCCCTGCCGGCCAGCCTGCTGGTGATGATCCTGGTCTTCGGCGGGCTGCTCGCCGCCGGCCTGCCGATCGTCGGGGCGGTGGCCTCGATCGCCGGGGCGCTGGCCTGCCTGCTGGGCTTCTCCTACGCGATCGAGCTGGAAGCCAGCGTGGTCAACGTGGTCACGGTGCTCTCCCTCGGCCTGTGCATCGACTACGGGCTGCTCCTGGTCAGCCGTTACCGCGAGGAACTGCGCCGGCTGCACGCCGCCGACGTGGCCCGCGGTCTCGCCCCGGACACCCCGCCCGGCCCGCAGGCCCTGCAGGGGGCGCTGGAGCACACCCTGGCCACCGCGGGCCGGACCGTCATGTTCAGCGGGATCACGGTCGCGGTGAGCTGCTGCGGCCTGCTTCTGTTCGCCTCCGACACCCTGCAGGCGATCGGCGCCGCGGCGGTCAGCGTCGTCGTGGTCGCCCTGCTCGTCGCGCTCACCCTGGTCCCGGCGCTGCTCGCGCTCGCCGGTGACCGGCTGATCCGTCCGGGGCTGGTCCGTCGGCTGCTGCCCGGGGTGGGTGACGTCGCTCCCGTGCACGGCACGTTCTCCCGGCTGGCCCGGGGAGTGCAGCGACGCCCGGCCCTGGTCCTGGTCGGCGTCCTCGCGGTCCTGGTGCTGGCCGGTGTGCCGTCCCTGCGGATGCAACTGGTGAACTCCGGGACGGCGCTGCTGCCGGTCTCCGACTCCCAGCGCCAGTTGTTCGACGGGGTCGACGCCCGGTTCCCCGCCGCCGCCGAGGCACCTCTCCTCGTCGTCACCACCGCGCCGGTCTCCGAGGTCCAGCCCTGGGCGAGCCGGGAGTTGGCCGCACTGCCCGGGGTCCGGGCGGTGGATCCGGTCCAGGAACAGGGCGATGCCACCACCGGGACGGTGTCCGTGGTCGCGGTCCGCCCGGAGGGCACCGCCGAGTCCTCCACCGCCCAGGACGTGCTGCGCCGGATCCGGGCCCTGCACCCCGGCTTCCGCACCTACGTCACCGGGCAGACCCCGTACGTCGTCGACTTCGTGGACGGCATCCGGGCCCGCGCGCCGTACGCGGTCGGGCTGATCGTGCTGGCCACCTTCGTGCTGCTGTTCCTGATGACCGGCTCGGTGCTGGTCCCGCTCAAGGCGCTGCTGATGAACGTCGTCTCGCTGGGGGCGGCGCTGGGGATGATGGTCCTGGTCTTCCAGGACGGGCACCTGTCGGGACTGCTCGGCTTCACCTCCGCCGGTGGCATCGAGACCATGCTCCCGCCGCTCACCCTGGCCTTCGGGTTCGGCCTGGCGATGGACTACGAGGTGTTCCTGCTCTCGCGGATCAAGGAGTTCCACGACCGCGGTGAGGACAACGATGCCTCGGTCGTCCGCGGGCTGCAGGCCTCGGGGCGGATCATCACCTCGGCCGCCCTCATCGTCGTCCTGGTGTTCGGCGGATTCGTCGCGGGCCAACTTCTGCTCATCAAGGAGATGGGGGTGGCCCTGGCGGTCGCCGTGGCCGTGGACGCCACTCTGGTCCGCATGCTGCTGGTCCCGGCGACGATGACCCTGCTCGGGGAGTGGAACTGGTGGGCTCCGAAACGGCTGCGGGCCGTGCACGAGCGGTTCGGGCTGCGCGAGGGGTGACCCCGGCACCGGCCTGGCTACCGGCCTGGCTCAGCTGCTGTCGAGCCGGGTCGGCTGATGAACCGGGTCCGCTGATGAGCCGGCGAGCCGCTACCGGCGGAGGTGATCCGGCGGGGACGCAACGGTGACGGCGGCGTGACGGGGTCTTGATGCGCACGGCATCTACTTGAGCCTCGCCTCCCGGGAACCGCCGTTGCGCCGGGAGCCCGCAGTCGACGAGGACTGGAGGTCGGATGCCCCGGAACCATGTCGGGCCGGGACTTCCCCGGTCGCCGGGCGAGCGCCGTCCCGGGCCACCACGAACCGGTCCGGGAGCCGACCACCGTGGACGCTGAGGCCGTACGCCGTCGGCATGAGACCGCCCTGATGTCCCTGGCCAACGTCAACGGGGTGGCCGTCGTCCCCGAACCCGGCCGGGGGCAGGCGATCGTCGTCTACGTCACGCACAAGGTCCCCCTCACGGAACTGGAGGAGGGCCAGGCCGTCCCGGACCAGCTCGAGGGAGTCCCGGTCCATGTCGTCGAGCTCGGTTCCGTCACCGCACAGACCGACGGCCCGGGCGGACCCGCTTCCCCGCCGGGCACCGCAATGCCCGGCGACCCAGGCAGACCGCCCTGACTTCGCCGGGACCCACCGTCGTGTGATCGATGTCTACCAGCCATTCGAGGAGGGGCACCATGACCCAGCCCGATGCCAGCCGCCTGCCGAGCGGCTCGCGGCTCAGCGACAGCGCCCGGCGCCAGGCGCTGGAGCAGTTCCTCAACCCGCAGTCTCCGGTCGCGAACGTCGTCGGCTTCGGCCACGGCGTGAAGTGGACCGACCACGGACCGACCGGTGAGCCGGCGCTGCTCGTGTTCGTCACCCAGAAGATGCCGTCCATGTTCCTCGACGAGGCGGATCTGCTCCCCGCCCGGACCGAGGACGGGACCCTGGTGGACGTGGTGTCGGTCGGCCAGGTGATGGCACAGCCGCTGCCGCTGACCCCGGTCGAGGAGGCGGTGACCGACCTGCTGGAGGACGCCGCCCGCAGCCGGCAGCAGCGCGCGGCTGCCGATCTCCTGGAGGACGCCACCCGTGCCCGCCAGCTCGGCCAGCTCGGCCAGCACGGCGCCGTCCTGCCGTCCGCGCTGGGGGCGCAGGCGCTGACCAGGCGGATGCGGCCCTGCCCGGCGGGCTTCTCCATCGGCAACGTCGCCATCACCGCCGGGACCCTGGGCAGCGTGGTCTACGACTTCCTGCCCGGCGCCACCATCGACCCGCCGTCGAGCGGGATCGGGACTCCGAGCACCTACTACGTCCTGAGCAACAACCACGTCCTGGCGGCATCGAACTCCGCGTCGCTGGGCAGCGCGATCGTCCAGCCCGGGCGGTTCGACGGCGGGGTCGACCCGCAGGACCGGATCGCCACGCTCAGCCGCTTCGTGCCGATCCAGTTCGCCCCGGCCGTGCCGCTGGACCGGCAGAACAACGTCGTGGACTGTGCTGTCGCGGCCTGCCAGTTCCAGGACGCCACCCGCGAGATCTACTTCAACGGGGCCCCGCGCGGCTGGCGGCGCAAGGCGAACGTCCAGGTCGGGGACCTGGTCCGCAAGACGGGCCGCACCACCAACACCACCTTCGGGCGGATCATCAGCACCACCGCGACCGTCGACGTCGGGTACGGCCCCGCCGGGACGGCGCGGTTCCACGACCAGATCGTCACGACGAACATCTCCGCCGGTGGTGACTCCGGCTCGCTGGTCACCAGCTACGACAACGTCGCGATCGGGCTGCTGTTCGCCGGTTCGTCGATCTCCACCATCGTCAACCACTTCGAGACCGTCCGCGCGATGCTGCGGATCGAGATCGCCGAACAACTCATGTAACGGGTCGGCCGCGGCCGACGGGCGGCAGATGCCGGCAGGGTCCGTCCCCTGCGGCCGCACCGGTCCGCGGCCCGGCCTTCCCGCATCCGAGCATGCGTAAGGGGATGAGATGACCGAGTTGGCCGTGCAGTACATCAACCCGTGGGGCACCACGGTCGAGACCCGGGACGCCGCCACGGCGACACCCCAGGCCGGCCAGGCCTACGCCACGGTCGAACTGCGCAACGGCGTCGTGTCGTTCGTGATCGAGCTGACCCTCGACCCGAACACCTACCCGTTCATGATCACCGGAGGGACGATCGTGTCCGGCATCTGCGGCGCACCGTGGAACGTCACCACCGGATACCTCGGGGCGACCATGCTCATCGAGGCGACCCGCCACGGCCAGGGCAACTGCGCGAACAAGATCACCGTGGTGGGCGAGCAGATCTCGCCGCCGGCCTGGCGCGGGACCTACGGTTTCGACGGCCAGAGCTCCACCTTCCGGCACACGACCCTGTTCCGGACCTGGCACACATAGGCACGACGTGACCGGGGCACGGGCCCCGGAGGTGAGGGGGCCGGGCGGTCGTTCCCGGCCCCCTCACCCGTGTCCGGTCAGCTCCGTGTCCGGGGTCAGCCGGGCCGCCACGACTGCGCCAGTGAGCGCAGGGGCGCCGATGGGCGCACGCCGAGCTCGCGGGCGAGCAACCGCTCGAACCGGTCGTACTGGCGGGCAGCCTCGGCCAGATTCCCCTCGGCGAGGTGGGCCGCGATCACGCAGCGCTGGGCGCTCTCGCGCAGCGGATCCCCCGCCACCGCGGCCAGTCCGACGGTGAGCGCACCCTGGTAGTCGCCGTGCTCGGTGAGGACCGCGCAGACCCGTTCCAGGGTGTGCAGGCGCAACTGCCGGAAGGCCTCGCGCTCGGTGGCCACCCAGTCCTCCGACCAGTCCGGGAGGAGGTCGCTGGTGAGCAGCGTGAGCTCGCCCGGGTCCAGACCGGCCGGCAGGTCCCGCGACAGGCGGACGGTGAGCTCCTCGGCGTGCCGGTAGTCCACCTGCACCCGGTCCGCCAGCGTCACCCACGACGTGGTGGCGTGCACGAGCCGGGCACCGGTGCAGCTACGGGCCCGCCACAATGCCGAACGCAGGCAGGCGGCGGCCCGTTCGGCATCCACCTCCGGCCAGAGCACCCCGCTCAGCTCGGTCCGCGACACGCCACGCCGCCGCAGTGCCAGGTAGCTCACCAGGCGCTGGGCGACATGCGACACCCCGAGCGTGATGCCGTCCACCCGGACCTCGAAACCGCCCAGCAGCAGGACCTGCACCGTGAGCGGGCCGGCCTCCGCGGGCGCGCCCGCGTCGTCGGCCGGGCCCGCCCCCTCGGTCGGACCGGCGCCCACCGCCGGACCGGTGCCCGCCGCGGGATCTGTCAGCGCGATCCGCTCGGACACCGGTGCCCGCGGGTACACGGCGATGGGTTCGCTGCGACGGCTCTGCTCCACCTGCCGATCCCCCCGGTCCTCGCCAGGCCGGCCCAAGGCGCGCCCCGCACCCGCCGGCACCCCGTTCCCGGGCCCACGCCCAGGCCACCCGGGGAACCGGGCCACCGGCGTCAGGACATCGCGGCGGGCGCCACCAGCCACGCATCCCCCTGAACGCGGCGCACCCGTCAGACAACATGCCACGAGAGACCCGGGCACGCACCCGGGCGGTACCAGGTGCAGGGATCGTGCCGCGGCCGGGGCAGGCCGTCCTTACCGCCATGCCCCGCTACGGCCCCGCTAGGCTCGCCGGGTCCCGCCCGGGCGCAGCACATGACCGGGGCCGACACCGACCACCCGGGTCGACGCCGATCAGCGGGTCCGGGCGGTGGGCGCCTGCCGGGCGGGCGGTGGCGCGGTCCGGGGCGGACGTGGGCCCTGGGCCGGACGTGAGTCCTGAGCTGGACGCGGGTCCTGGACCGGACGCGCGTCCTGGGTGGAGAGGCATGGCCATGAGCACCGGTGAGCAGCCCGACGGGCTGGATCTGCACGCGGCACTGACGGCGCTGGAGCAGGCGCGCCGGGAGACGGACGCCGGCGATCCCGAGGCCTGTGTGCGGGCCCTGCGCCGGGTGCCGGACGGGCTCCCGCTGGGCGACCGGCAGTCCTTCCTGGAGATCGTCGCGATGGTCGCGGGGGCGGCCCGGCAGATGGGCTTCGACGACCTGACCCGGGCGGCCGACGCGCTGCGGGTCGGGCCGGACGACCCGCATCTGCTCTACGACTACGGCTACGCGTGCACGGAACGCGGGGCCCCCTGGCTGGCCGTCCCGGCGCTGGCCCTGGCCGTCGCGCACGCACCCGAGCAGCACGCGATCCGGATGGAACTGGTGGCCGCCCTGGAGGCGGAGGCCCGCTACGCCGAGGCGGTCACGGCGCTGGCCCACGAGAGCACCCTGGACCGCTGGATCGGCCGCTACCTGCTGGTCTTCAACTGCCTGATGAGCGGGGACGTGGAAGGCAGCCGGCAGTGGTACTCCCGGCTGGGCAAGCCCGAGGAACCGCAGCAGCAGGCCCTGGCCGACCGGCTGACCGCGATGCTGACCCGGCTGCAGACGGTCACCGGCACCTCCCGGCTCGACGATGCTCCGCCGTCCGCCGACCCGCGGGCCCCGCTGAGCGCGGTGGATCTGCGCGGCTGGCACTTCGTGCTCAACGGCGCAGTGCTGACCACCCTCAGCCCGTTCGGGTTCGCCGACGGGATGAACGGCCGCTACGCCTTCCTGAACGAATCCCCGGACGGCTGCCACCGGGGCCTGCACCGGCTGGGGGTGGCCCTGGACGCCGCCGGGCGCCGTCCGTCCTCGATCGCGCTGCTGCCGGACCGGTCCAGCCGGATCCTCGGCCTCGCCGCCGCCACCGCGCTGGACCTGCCGGCCCGGGACTGGTCGGCGGACGCGGAGGGCGCCCTGGCGGTGGCGTACACGCTGTCCGGGGCGGCCCCCGAGCTGCTCGCCGCACTGCGGGACGCCCCCGGCCAGCTGGTCTTCGAGCATGTGACCTGCTGGACCGAGCCCCCGACCGTGGCCCCGGACCTCAGCACCCAGCTCGCCCAGCTGGCCACGACCCCGTGGGAGGCGCACCGCAGGCCGGCCCCCGGCGGCGGGAGCTGGGTGGACGTCCCCGCCGACGACCGGCCCGAGGCCGAGCTCGCGGCCGAACTGCTGGCCACGGACCCGACACCGCCGGCCGGCGACGGGCAGACCCCGGACGACTCCGACGAGGCGCTGGCCGCCTTCGTCCGTCAGGTCGCCGCCCGGTTCGGGACCGGGACGACGCCGCGGGACAAGGTCTGGTCCCCGGGCCCGGTGCCCAGCTCCCGCTTCTGGTGACCTGACCGGGCGATCGGGTCCGGGTGACCCGGTGCGGTGAAGGAGTCCGGGGCGGGACGGGCCGGCTGCAGACCGGCACGTCCCGCCTCCGCCGATCACCAGCGGTCGTGCACGTGCTCCCGGATTCGCTCGTCGTACACCCGGCGGACCCCGGCCAGCGCCGCCTCGTCCAGCGGAGCCAGCTCGGCGGCTGCGGCGTTGGCCCGGGCCTGCCCGGCGTTGCGGGCACCGGGGATGACCGTGCTGACGCCCGGCTGGTCGATGATCCAGCGCAGGGCGAAGGCCGAGGTGGGCACACCCTCCGGGGCCAGCGCGGCGATCTCCCGGGCCGCGGCGACCCCGACGTCGAAGGGCACACCCGAGAAGGTCTCGCCGACGTCGAAGGCCTCGCCGTGCCGGTTGTAGGTCCGGTGGTCGTCCGGGCCGAAGGTCGTCGCCTCGTCGTAGCGGCCGGACAGCAGCCCACTGGCGAGCGGCACCCGGGCGATGATCCCCACTCCCGCCGCGGCCGCAGCCGGCAGCACCCGTTCCAGCGGCTTGAGCCGGAACGCGTTGAGGATGATCTGCACGGTGGCCACCCCCGGCCGGGCGATCGCGGTGAGGGCCTCGTCGCAGGTCTCCACGGACACCCCGTAGGCGGCGATCGCCCCTTCGGCGACCAGGGTGTCCAGCGCGTCGTAGGTGGCCTCGGCCGAGTACACCGGGGTCGGCGGGCAGTGCAGCTGGACCAGGTCCAGGGTGTCGACGGACAGGTTCCGCCGGCTGCGGTCGGTCCAGGCCCGGAAGTTCGCCAAGGTGAACGACTCGGGGGTGAACGGGTCCGCCCGCCGGCCCAGCTTGGTGGCCACGGTCAGCTCCAGTTCGGGCCTGGCCTTGCGGAACCGGGCGATCAACCGCTCGCTGCGCCCGTCGCCGTACACGTCGGCGGTGTCGAGGAACGTCACGCCGGAGGCCACCGCGGCGTCCAGCACCGCCAGGGCGTCCTCCTCGCTGACCGCACCCCAGTCGGCCCCGAGCTGCCAGCACCCGAGACCCACGACGCCGACCGCCCGGCCTGCCCTTTCCCATGTTCGTGTCTGCACGGACCCACCCTAGGGAAGGCCCGGGCGGGCGCCGCGGGGTGATGTTCGCCCGGCGTGGCGCACCCGGCGTGGCGGGCCCGGGCGGCTCAAGTCCGGTGCCGTCGCGCCGATGTGACCGGCACGGGCCGGACCCGCCGGCCCTGCGAGGGGTGATCATGTGACTCCGGGGCCGATGGGCGACCGCACGCCCGAGGGCACCGACCACCCCCGCGGCGAGGCCGTGCCGAACCCGGCACGGCCCCGGCGGGGTACCCGGCACGGGGCCGGAGCCGGCACTGCTGCCTCCCCCGGCGGAGCAGAAACGGTCGTGGCCCGTCCCGACCGGACCCAGTCCGCCGCCACGGGGCGGACCCACTCAGGGGTCCCCGCTGCGCCGACCGTCCCCGGCAGCCCGGCCGTCTCGGCCACGGCGGCCGCCCTGGTCGCCGCGGCCTCCGGGGCCGGTCCGGGCAGCCCGCTCGGCTCGTTGCGCGGGCTGGTCCAGGTATCCGGACGGCTCGTGGTCGGCGGGCCACGGATCCGCGGGATCGTCCCCGTCGACGTGGTCGAGTTCACCGCCGCCTGTCCCCACTGCGGGGCCGACACCCTCTGGATCGAGGAACGCGAGGAGACCCGGCTGCGGATCAGCATCGAGTGCAGCTGCGGCCGGCTCGGTCCCCGCTGGGAGCCGGACGACGCCGGCCCCGCCGACCCCGGCCCGGTGGACGCCGGCTAGGGAACCTCCGCCCGGCCATATCCACGCCCGGGGATCGCGCGGGTCGGCGGTCCGCGTGGTGCCGCTGAGGCCACCAACCCGGACAATCGCGGCACCCCGCTCACACTGGGCCCCCAGGACGTCACCCGACGCCTCCGTACTCCTGCCTCCGGGGGGGCGACGGACAGTTAGCCTCTGTCAGGACAGGGTCCCGGCGGCACGGCGGCCCATGACCGAACGAGGTGAGGCGTGCGGCGGCGGACGGAGCGCGGTGCGGCCGCGGTCGAGTTCGCCCTGGTGGCGCCGATCTTGTTCCTGGTCCTCTTCGGGATCATCGACTACGGGGTCTGGTTCGCCGACCAGTTGGCGGTCAACCAGTCGGCGGCGTCGGGCGCGCGGACCGCTGCCGCCCGCGCCGCGGGGGACACGGCCTGGGGCAGCCAGACCTGCGGTGCGTGGACCCCGGACGCCGGCTCCGGTAACAGCAGTCCGCTGCAGTCCCTGGCCTGTGCCATCCGCCAGAGCGCGCAGACCCTGGACGGGCCGGTCTACGTCAAGATCCGGGTCCTCGACGGGACCCAGCTCAACCTGAACCCACCGCTGGACGCCTCGACCAGCGGCAGCACCCCGAACTGGAAGGCCGGGAACGCCGTCCGGGTCTGCCTGCTGCAGCTCCACGGCTCCCTGACCCAGGTCATCCCGCTGCCCGGCAGCCAGCTCGGCAGTCACGCCGACATGCCGATCGAGGACCCGACCGGGGGGTTCCTGCTCGGCGGCTACCAGCCCCTGCCCGGTGGTGCCTCGTGGCCGAACTGGTGCTGACCCGGCGGACCCGGCCCGGCGCCCGCGACGACCGGGGGGCGGTGGCGGTCCTGGTGGCGGTCTTCGTCACCGTCCTGCTGGGCCTGTGCGCGATCGTGGTGGATCTCGGCCTGGCCCGGGCCATGCAGCGGGATGCGCAGACCGCCTCGGACAGCGCCGCGCTCGCTGCGGCCACCACGATGCAGGGCCTGATGTTCCTCTCCAACGGCAGCCCGTCGGCGACCAAACTCACCGATGCCGAGGGGCAGGCCGTGACGGCGGCGAAGACCTACGCCCGGCTGAACCTCGGGATCGCCGACGCGGACTGGAAGGGCTGCTCGGACCCGCACGCACTCGGCGACACCCCGGACGCCGGCGCCGGCAACACGTGCATCTCCTTCGGCGGCGGGCTCGTCCGCGTCGTGCTGCCGCAGCAGAACTCGCCGTCCATCTTCTCCGGGGTCTTCGGCACCCAGCGGATCGGCTACGGCTCGACGTCCACCGGCCAGTGGGAGCTCATCCCCTCGGCGTCCTGCTGGTTGTGCGTCCAGGGCCAGGCCGGCGGCGTCGGCCTCGACATCGGGGACGGGACGGCCTGGGAGTCCTCCGGCGACGTCCGGGTGGGCACCAGGGTCGCGGCCACCGTGTCCGCGCGCACTGGCTGGATGTGGGCGCTCTCCGGGCGCATCCTCTACACCGGCGGCACCCCGACCAACGCCTGGCGCTTCTTCCCGGTCCCCCAGACGACCTCGACCACCTCGGCGGTCACGACCCTTGCCAACGCCAACACGTGGGTCGGCCAGAGTGTCTCGACGAGCCCGGCGGGACCGGAGTGCAGGCCGGGCGTCTACAACACCGTCGAGCACTGCGTGCAGTTCTTCGCCGGCACCTACGTGCTCACCGGATCCACCGACTTCACCGGCACCGCCAGCGTCAGCAGCATGGGACCGGTCACCTTCTATCTCACCTGCAGCCACGAAGGCCGCGTCACCCCGTGCGGGCAGCCGGGCCACGGCAGCCCCGGCGGGAGCCTGACCTGGTCGGCGAGCGCCTCGCTCAACCTGTCGGGTCCCGCCACGGACACCGCGCTGCCGGCGACGATCACCGTCGACCCCGACAACACATCCCCCCAGGTCCTGGTCAAGGCCCTCACCAACGCCGCGAGCCGGGCCTACATCACGGGCGGGATCTTCGCTCCCGGCTCCTCCGTCGTGGTGCAGTCGACGCCCGGGGCGCCGTGGTGGACCGCCGACCTCGACGTGGACGGCCCGATCACGGTGGACCGGCTCACCCTGTCCGGCTCCGGTGCGCTGTTCTCCCACCACGGCACCCCGCCGGCCACGGGATCGCCGACGAAGGTGCCCGTCCACCTCGTGGACTGACGGCCTGGATCGAGCCTGCGCCGCCCTTCCCCGCCGCCGGCGTCACGGCCGTCGCCGCAGGTCCGGTCCGGTGCAGGTCCGTCTGGCCGTCCGGTCTCGTGCATCGGCCCGTCCGGTTCAGCGCGCCGCCGCGGCCTCGCGCAGGTACGGGTTGGCGGCCCGCTCCCGGCCGATCGTCGTGGCGGGGCCGTGCCCGGGCAGCACCAGCCGGTCGTCGGGCTGGGTGAGCACCTTGTCGCGCAGGGAGCGCAACATCGCCGCATGGTCACCCCCGGGCAGGTCGGTACGCCCGATGCTGCCCGCGAACAGCACGTCACCGGCCAGCAGGGATCCCGCGCCGAGTTCCACCCCGTCCGGGACGTCCGGCAGCGCGAACATCACCGAACCCTCGGTGTGCCCCGGTGCGTGCACGACCTCCAGCTCCAGCCCCGCCAGGTGCAGGCGCTCCCCGTCGGTCAGGCGGACCACGCCGGACGGCTCCCGCCAGCTCGCCCGCCCGCCGAACTGCTGCTCCAGCATCGCCAGCAGCGCCGGGTCCACCGTGCCCAGCGGGTCGGCCAGCCGGTAGGCGTCGTCACCGTGGACGTAGGCCGCCACCCCGTGCCCGCCACAGACCGGGGTCACCGAGTAGACGTGGTCGATGTGGCCGTGGGTGAGCAGCACCGCGGCCGGGCGCAGCCGGTGCTCGGCGAGGACCTCGGCGAGCTGGTCCACGACCCCGATCCCCGGGTCCACGACCAGGCATTCCTCGCCCACGGCCGGGGCGACGACGAAACAGTTGGTCCCGAAAGCGGCCGCCGGGAATCCCACCAGGAGCACCCCCCGGACACTACCTGGCTCGTCGGTCCCAGGACCGGACCGGATACCACCTAGACTGGCCCCCGCCGGGCGCCGGGCCGGGGTCGAACAAGGAGGGCAATCAGGTGTCGCCGACCAGGCGAGAGCGCGAGTACGCCAAGCGTCGCTACAACAAGTGGCAGAACAAGCTGGCGATGCGGATGGACAGAAGGCGTCGGCAACGGCAGATCGGCCTCGCCGCTGCTGGTGCCGTCGCCACGGTCGCCGTGATCGCCGTCGTCGGAACCATGCTCATGGGGGGCGACGACTCCACCACCGCCACTGCAGCGACTCCATCCGCCTCCGCCACAGCAGCCAACAACCCGTGCGGCCAGCCACCGGCCAAGCCGTCCGCCCCCAAGTCGTGGAGCACACCTCCCTCGAAGGACCTCGCCCAGGGCAAGACCTGGACCTGGACCATCGAGACCAGCTGCGGCCCGGTCCGGGTCGAACTGGACGGCGCGAAGGCTCCGCAGGCGGTCTCCTCCACCATCTTCCTGTCCCAGCAGGGTTTCTACGACTCGGTGCCGTGCCACCGGCTCACCGTCCAGGGCATCTACGTCCTCCAGTGCGGCGACCCGACCGGTTCGGGAACGGGTGGCCCCGGCTTCAGCTACGGACCGGTCGAGAACGCGCCGAAGAACAACGTCTACCCGGCCGGTACCGTCGCGATCGCCCGCCAGGGCGGCAGGGGCGACAGCATGGGCAGCCAGTTCTTCCTGGTCTACAAGGACTCGACCATCCCGTCCGACAACGCCGGTGGCTACTCCGTGATCGGCAAGATCAGCGGCGGCCAGGACGTGGTCGAGAAGGTCGCCGCCGGTGGTCTGGCCTCCGGTTCGGACATCGCGCCGGCCCGGGCGGTGTCCATCCTGTCCACCTCGGTGGCACCCTCGTGATCCGGCCACGTCCCACGGCCGACGGGCCGCCCGGCTGACCTGTCACGCGGGCTGTGGGAACAGCCGAGGCCAGTGCGGGAACAGCACCAGGACACAGGAAGCGATGAGACCGTGACCGGACAGCAGTGGGGCCGTGTAGACGACGACGGCACCGTCTGGGTGCGCACGTCGGAGGGCGAGCGCGCCGTCGGACAGTACCCGGGCGCCAGCCAGGAGGAGGCCCTGGCGTACTTCGCCCGCAAGTACGACGACCTCGCCGCGCAGGTGTCCCTCCTCGAACAGCGGATCGGGGCCGGCCACGTCTCCGGCCCCGATGCGGAGAGCTCGATCCGCAAGCTCGCAGAGGCGGTGCAGGAGGCGCACGCCGTCGGTGACCTCGCCGCGCTGCAGGGCCGGCTCGACGCGCTCGCCCCCCTCATCGAGGCTCGCCGGGCCGAGGCCGAGGCCGCCCGGCAGGAGGCCCGCGCCCGGGCCGTCGCCGAGCGATCCGTCCTGGTGGAGGAGGCCGAGGCGCTCGCGGGGGTCGACACGGAGCGGATCCCCTGGAAGACCTCCGGGGACCGGCTGCGGGAACTGTTCGACGAGTGGCGCCGCCTGCAGCGGGAGTCCCGGCTGGACAAGCGCACCGAGGACGAACTCTGGAAGCGCTTCTCCCACGCCCGCACCGCCTTCGACCGCAAGCGCCGGGCCCACTTCGGCGCCCTCGACGAGCAGCACTCCAAGGCCCGGGCGACCAAGGAGCAGATCGTCACCGAGGCGGAGGCACTCTCGACCTCGACCGACTGGGCCGGCACCGCATCGGCCTACCGGGACCTGATGAACCGGTGGAAGGCCGCCGGCCGGGCCGCCCGCAAGGACGACGACGCCCTGTGGACCCGGTTCCGGGCTGCCCAGGACGCCTTCTTCGCCGCCCGCAACACCGCAGCCGCAGAGACCGACAACGAGTTCCGGGAGAACCTGGTCGCCAAGGAGGAACTCCTGGTCGAGGCCGAGGCCCTGCTCCCGGTCGGCGATGTGCAGGCCGCCCGCACCGCCCTGCGCGCCCTCCAGGAGCGCTGGGAGGCCGTCGGACGGGTACCACGGGCCGACCTCGGGCGGATCGAGGGACGGCTGCGCACTGTCGAGCAGGCCGTCCGGGACGCCGAGCAGGAGCGCTGGGCCCGCACCAACCCGCAGGCCCGCGCCCGTGCCGAGGACGCCGTCACCCAGTTGGAGACCACCATCCAGAGCCTGCGGCAGCGTCTGGAGCGGGCGCGCACGGCAGGGGACGCCCGTGGCGCGACCGAGGCCGAGCAGGCCATCGAGGCCCGCGAGGAGTGGCTGGAGCAGGCGCGCCGGGCCCTGGCCGACTTCGGCGGCTGAGCAGCGGCCGCTCCCCGGGGCTGTCTGACGCACTGGGCCCCGGGGACACGGCACCGGGGTGCGGCCTGATCCTCGGGGCAGGAGTCGTCCACAGGGCAGCATGGGGTCCGCACCATCCACAGGCTCGCCCTCGGCAGTCTCCGGGCGCCGCCGGAGCGGGCAAGGTGGTCGGTGTGAGCCCGATCTATCGTGCCCGTGACGACGCCCCCGGCGAGTTGGCCCGGCTGGCCTCGGACGGGCTGCTGCGCCCGGTGGTCGGCGACGTCTATGTCAGTCCGGACACCCCGGACCTTCCCGAGCTGCGGGCTACGGCCCTTCTCCTGCTGCTGCCCGTCCCCCTGCAGGACCGTGAGCCGGTCATCGCGCTCGAGGCGGCCGTCTGGCTGGAGACCGGTGGCAGTGCCCCCGATCCCGTCGACGTCTACGTCGCCGTGCACGGCGGCCGGCGCAACTGCCCCGGCCTGCGTATCCACGAGATCCGGGTGGACCCCCGCGACGTCGAACTGATCGGCGGGTTGCGGGTCACCGGACCGGCACGGACGGCCGCGGACCTGTGCCGGACCCGTCCCGCCGATCAGGCCCTGGATCACCTGGACCGGTTGTGCGCCGAGACGGGCCTCACCCCGGCCGCGGTGTCGGCGGTCCTGGGACGACTCCCCCGGCATCCGGGCGTCGCCGGGGCACGAGAGGTGGTCGGCCGCTGGGCCGCGCGGCACTCCCGCTGAGATACCGGCCACACCGCGAGACCCGCCGGGCGACAGCCTCCACCCCGGGTTCAGTCGGCCCGGGTTCAGTCGGCCCGGTCCAGTCGGTCCGGTCCAGTCGGCGACGGCTGGGTCGGCCTTGTTCAGTCGGCCCGCCGACCGGTCACCCGGTAGGCGTCGAACACGCCCTCGACCCGCCGGACAGCCGAGATGACGTGGTCCAGATGTCCGGGGTCGGCCATCTCGAAGGTGAACCGGGAGATCGCCACCCGGTCTCTCGAGGTGCTCACGTTCGCGGCGAGGATGTTCACGTGGTTGTCCGACAGCACGCGGGTGACGTCGGACAGCAGGCGGTTTCGGTCCAGGGCCTCGACCTGGATCTGTACCAGGAAAACGCTCCCGGCACTGGGTGCCCACTCGACCTCGACGATCCGGTCCGGCTCGGCACGCAGGTCCGCCACGTTCCCGCAGTCGGCCCGGTGCACGGACACCCCGCTGCCCCGGGTGACGAACCCGATGATCGGGTCGCCCGGCACCGGCGTGCAGCACTTGGCCAGCTTCACCCACACGTCGTCGACCCCGCGGACCTCGACCCCGGGATCACCGATCCGCGGCCTGCGGGCCCTGGTGGGCGTGGTGACCTCAGCCAGGTCCTCCTCGGCACCGTCCTCGCCGCCGAGTGACTGCACCAGCCGCTGCACCACGTTCGCCGCGGAGACATGTCCCTCGCCGACCGCGGCGTACAGCGCGGTGACGTCGGGGTAGCGCATCTCACTGGCCAGCGCGACCAGCGACTCGTGCGACATCAGCCGCTGAATCGGCAGGTGCTGCTTGCGCATCGCCTTCGCGATCGCTTCCTTGCCCTGCTCGACCGCTTCCTCGCGGCGTTCCTTGGAGAACCACTGCCGGATCTTGTTCCGCGCGCGGGGACTGCGGACGAAGGTCAGCCAGTCCCGGCTCGGTCCGGCCGCATCGGCCTTGGAGGTGAAGATCTCGACCACGTCGCCGTTGTCGAGTGTGCTCTCCAGCGGGACCAGGCGGCCGTTGACCCGGGCCCCCATGCAGCGGTGCCCCACCTCGGTGTGCACCGCGTAGGCGAAGTCCACCGGGGTCGACCCCGATGGCAGAGCGACCACATCGCCCTGGGGGGTGAAGACGTAGACCTCGGCCGCGTTGATCTCGAACCGCAGCGAGTCCAGGAACTCCCCCGGGTCAGCGGTCTCGCGCTGCCAGTCCAGCAACTGGCGCAGCCACGCCATGTCGCTGGCGCCGCCGTCGTCCTTGCTGGAGTTACGGTTCGGGTCGTCCTTGTACTTCCAGTGCGCCGCGACACCGTATTCGGCGCGGCGGTGCATCTGGTGGGTCCGGATCTGGATCTCGACCGGCTTGCCCTCGGGTCCGATCACCGTCGTGTGCAACGACTGGTACATGTTGAACTTGGGCATCGCGATGTAGTCCTTGAACCGCCCCGGCACCGGGTTCCACCGCGCATGCAGCGCACCCAGCACCGCGTAGCAGTCCCGGACCGTCTCGACGAGGACCCGCACCCCGACCAGGTCGTAGATGTCGGCGAAGTCGCGGCCTCGCACGATCATCTTCTGGTAGACGGAGTAGTAGTGCTTCGGCCGGCCGGTGACGGTGGCCTTGATCTTGGCGGCCCGCAGGTCCGCGCTCACCTGCTCGCGGACCTGGGCGAGGTAGTCCTCCCGGGCCGGTGCCCGCTCCGCCACCAGCCGGACGATCTCGTCGTACACCTTCGGGTAGAGGGTCGCGAAGGACAGGTCCTCCAGCTCCCACTTGATGGTGTTCATACCCAGCCGGTGCGCCAGCGGCGCGTAGATCTCCAGCGTCTCCCTGGCATTGCGCTCGGCCGAGGACTGCTGGACGTAGCGCCAGGTCCGGGCGTTGTGCAACCGGTCCGCCAGCTTGATGACCAGCACCCGGATGTCCCGGGCCATCGCGACGACCATCTTGCGGACGGTCTCGGCCTGGGCCGCGTCGCCGTAGACCACCTTGTCGAGCTTGGTCACGCCGTCCACCAGCATCGCGATCTCCGGACCGAAGTCCTTGCGCAGCTCGTCGAGGGTGTAGCTGGTGTCCTCGACGGTGTCGTGCAGCAGCGCAGCCGCCAGGGTGGGTGGGGTCATGCCCAGTTCGGCGAGGATGGCAGCCACGGCCACCGGGTGCGTGATGTAGGGGTCACCGCTCTTGCGCTTCTGACCCGCATGCGCGCGGGCGGCCACCTCGAAGGCCCGCTCCACCACCGACAGGTCGGCCTTCGGGTGGGTGACCCGGACCGTCCGCAGCAGCGGCTCCAGCAGGGGTGAGGTCGTCGGGCCCCGACCGGATCCGAACCGGGCGATGCGGGACAGTACGCGGGTCGTCCCTGCCAGCCCCTCGGCCGGCGACGCCTGCCGATGACGGGGGGCCGCACCGGTACCGGAAGCTGGTGCGGCAGGGCTCGCGGGCTCCTCAGCAGCAGCCGCCGAGTCGGGTGTCGGTGCGGGCAGCAGCACGGCGGAGTCCCGCCGGACTCCCGGCACCCCCTCTTCGGCCACGCCGCCTCCCGCTCCTCGACGTCCAGCGGTAACCCTGGAGAGTCGAGTCTACGGCCCAGGACTCCCCGATACCCCCGTGCGGCGCAGACGGCACGCGGTCGGCCGATCGCACGGTAACACTAGGTCACCAGGTGTCTCCCCGAGGCCTCACCTGACACGCCCTGCGTCGGTGCGTGCCCCGCCAGTGCCCGAGCGTCACATCAGGCGCCGCATCCGGCGGGCCGCTCGACTCGAGCCTGGCCGGCTCGACCCCTCAGAGGCTGACCAGGGCCCGCAGTTCGCGGCCGCCCAGCCGTTCCCGGCCGCCCAGGAAGGTCAGTTCCAGCAGGACGCTCAGTCCGGACACCGTCCCACCGACCCGTTCCACCAGATCGCAGGCGGCCGCGGCAGTTCCGCCGGTGGCCAGCACATCGTCCACCACGAGTACCCGCTGACCAGGCTGGATGCCGTCGGTGTGCACCTCGATCTCGGCGGTCCCGTACTCCAGCGCATAGGCGGCACCCACCGTGGTGTGCGGCAACTTGCCGGCCTTGCGGATCGGGACGAACCCCACTCCCAGCGCAACCGCCACCGGCGCGGCCAGGATGAACCCGCGCGCCTCGATCCCCACCACGACATCCACCGCGCCGCGGACCGGCTCCGCGAACCCCTCCACAACCTGGGCGAAGGCCGCGCCGTCGGCGAGCAGAGGGGTGATGTCCTTGAACAGGATCCCCGGCGCGGGATAGTCCGGCACATCCCGGATCCGGTCACGCACGGTCTGGGCGAGCAGGTTCTCAGGCACGTCCGATCCCTATTCGTTCGCTGCTGTCCGCGGCCATCCCTCGGAGCTTCCCGGGACGGGTCAGGCCCGGCGGTGCCGGTGCGCGCGACCCGTCCCGGGTCTGCTGCTCAGCGCTTGCGACCGCTCGGCCTGTTGCCGCGGCGGGGCTGCTGCCGTTGCCCACCCCGGGCCCCCGCCTCGTCACCGGCCACCGAGGGCGCGCCCGCGGGAGCGGCCACCGCAGCGGCCCCCACACCGGATGCGACCAGGCCCTCGCCCGCCCCCGCCTCCGCCCGCTCGGCGGCCTCGGCCCGCTTGCGGCGCACCCGCTCCGCCTGCTGCGCCAACTCCGGCTCCCGCTCTCGCAGATGTGCCAGCAACGGGGTGGCGATGAAGATCGACGAGTAGGTACCCACGGCGATCCCGACGAACAGCGACAGGGCGATGTCCTTCAGGGTGCCCGCGCCGAGCACGAACGCCCCGATGAACAGGATCGACGCCACCGGCAGCAGGGCCACCACGGAGGTGTTGATCGACCGGACCAGGGTCTGGTTCACGGCCAGGTTGGCCGCCTCGCCGAAGGTGCGCCGGGTGGTCGCGGTGATGTGGTCGGTGTTCTCCCGGACCTTGTCGAACACCACGACGGTGTCATACAGGGAGTACCCGAGGATGGTGAGGAACCCGATCACCGACGCCGGCGTGACCTCGAACCCGACCAGGGCGTACACCCCGACGGTGATCAGCAGGTCGTGGACCAGCGCGACCAGCCCGGCGACGGCCATCTTCCAGGTCCGGAAGTACAGCGCGATCACCGCAGCAACCAGGATGAGGAAGACCGCCAGACTGGTCCCGGCCTTGCTGGTGACGTCCTGCCCCCAGCTCGGGCCGACGAAGGACTGGGAGATCTGGTCCTGGTTGATGGAGTAGGTGCTCGCCAGCGCCGCCACGACCTTGTCGGTCTGCTGGGCGGTCAGCTTGTCGGTCTGGATCCGGATGTTGTCCGAGCCCACCGAGGACACCCGCACGTCCGCCCCCGGGACCACCCCCGTGACGGCCTTCTCCGCGGTGGCCTGGCTGGTGTCGTGGACGTGCAGGATGCGGAACTCCGACCCGCCGCGGAACTCCAGGCCGGGGTTCAGTCCCCGGATCCCCAGACCGAGCAGCGAGATGAGGACCGCCACCGCCGCTATCGCATACCAGCGCTTGCGGTTCCCGACGAACTCGAAGGACCGCCGGCCGGCGTACAGGTCATTGCCGAACTGGGCGAAGCTGGGCATCAGGACTCCTTACCGGAGGACGCGCCCGGGCGGGCGTCGGCGGACTTCCCGGCACCGGCCTTCGAGACGGCCAGGTCGACGTCGGTCTCTCCCGGATCCTCGGCGCCCGGCTGGTCCGGACCCTCCGTGGCCCGGGCGGCCGCTGCCCGGCGTTCGGCGATGGTCCCGCCGGACCTCTCCTCACCCGGCCCTCTCACCCGTCCTCGCCCGGCGTACGTGATCGACCGGCCCAGGTGCTCCGGGTCGAATCCGGACAGCTTGTGCCCTCCGCCGAAGAACTTCGTCCGGGCCAGCACGGTCACCATCGGCTTGGTGAACAGGAACACGACCAGGACGTCGATGAGCGTGGTCAGGCCGAGGGTGAAGGCGAAACCCTTCACGCCGCCCAGCGCGAGGACGAACAGGACCACCGCGGCGAGAAAGCTCACCGCGTCCGAGGCCAGGATCGTGCGCCGGGCCCGGATCCAGGCGGACTCGACCGCCGGGATGAGGTTGCGCCCGTCCCGGACCTCGTCCCGTACCCGTTCGAAGTACACGATGAACGAGTCCGCGGTGATACCGATCGACACGATGAGACCCGCGACGCCGGCGAGGCTGAGCCGGTAGTTCGCCCGCCAGCCGAGCAGGTCCACGAGGCCGAAGGTGAGCGCACCCGCAATCCCGAGGCTGGCCACCGTGAGGAAGCCGAGTGCCCGGTACTGCAGCAGTGAGTACACGACCACCAGAGCCAGGCCGATCACCCCGGCGAGCAGGCCGCGGGTCAACTGCTCGCTGCCGAGGGTGGCCGAGATCTCCTGGTCGGTCAGCGGCTTGAAGGAGATCGGCAGGGCACCGAACTTCAGCTGGTTGGCCAGCATCGTGGCATCGGCCTCGGTGAACGACCCGGTGATCTGGGCCGACCCTCCGGTGATCGCCTCGCGGGTGGTCGGGGCCGAGATCACCTTGCCGTCGAGCACGATCGCGAACTGGTTGCGGGCCCCGGTCAGCGCCGCCAGCCGGGTGGTGACGTCCCCGAACTTCTTCGCCCCGTCACTGTTGAAGGACAGGTTGACCTGCCAGCCGGTGCCGGTCACCTGGCCCTGCGAGTTGGTCTCCGGACCCGCGGCGGCCGCCTTGATGTCCAGGCCGATCACCTCTGCCGGACCGAGCAGGTACTTCGCCGACTTGTCGACGCTGCACGCCACGAGCGGCTTGGCCGCGTCGTCGCCGCCGACCGCGCTGTACTTCGCGCAGTCCAGCGTCGCGAACAACTGCTCGTACGTCGCCCCCGCCACACCGGGCACCGACTCGCCGGCCCAGTTCGGGTCACTGGCGTCGGTCGGCTTGGCTCCGGGCGTGGCCGCGACCGCGCCTCCGGTCGCGGTCACCGCCGGATTCCCGGTCGGGGCCGCCGCCGGGCTGCCGGTCGGGGCGCTCGCCGGGGAACCGGTGGCGTTCACGGTCGGCGTGGGCGTCGCCTGCAGCAGCCCGTTCGGGAGGACCATCCCGTTGGAGCTCGGCGACGGGGAGGACTTGAGGGTGGCGGCCGGGCCGCCCGACGCGGACGGCGGCGTGGCCGTGGCCGTCGAGGTGGCGCCCGGGGTGGCCGTGGTGGTCGCCGCCGGGGTCATCGTCGCGGTGCCCGTCGGCGCCGGCTGCGTGCCCGACTCGGCGAGCACCGCCCGGAACCGCAGTTGCGCGGCCGACTCGACCAGCTTCTTCGTCTGCGCGTCCACCTTGCCGGGCAGGGACACCACGATGTTCTGCCCCTGGGAGGTCACCTCGGCCTCGGAGACTCCGCTGCCGTTGACCCGCTGACGGATGATCTCGATCGACCGGTCGATCGTGTTCTGGTCGATGGACCCCGACGAACCCGCTACCGGGACCGGGGCCAGCACGATCTCGGTGCCGCCCTCCAGGTCGAGGGCGAGCTTCGGCTTCCACTGCGCGTTGGACCAGACGACGCCGGCCGCCACCACGCCGTAGAGCAGAAGAAGGAGCCCCAGCATCACACCGAGGGTGCGGAGGGGGCGGGAGCCTGCGGATCGAGCCACGGGTTGGAGTTCTCTCTGTGCGTGTCGAACGGGTGCCCGCCCGGTCGGCGGTCATCCGCTGCTGCTGCGGACCGGCGGATCACCGTACCCGGACGGGCCCAGCCGCGGGAGGGGTCATCCCCGGTCGGGGGGCGGGTCACCGGCCGACGGGCTGCTGCCACCGGGCTCGGGACCCTCGCCGTCGGCCGGAGAGCGACCGGCGGGACCCGACGGGTCCTCGTCGGCGAGGTCGGGGTCCCCGGACGGTTCACCGGGCGAGCTGTTCCGGGAGTCTGCGGGGGGCATCACACGGGCCACGGCCCTGCGGTCCCAGCGGGACTCCTGGCCCGGTCCGGTGCGCAGCACCACGACCGCGTCGTCCACCGAGACCACCGTGGCGTACAGGCCACCGGCGGTCATCACCTCGGCGCCGGGGGTGAGCTGCGACTGCACGCTGTGCTGATCCCGCCGCTGGCGCCGCTGGCCCATGATCAGCACGACGAACAGGCCGACCGTGACGACCAGGAGCAGGATGCTCGAATCCACGACGGACAACCCTTCGGCTCGGTGGGGTCACGGGGTCCGGGGCAGGGGACCTGCTCCGGGTTGACAGCCCTCCCATGCCAACGGCCGCTGACCCTACTCCGGTTCCGCGGCCCCACGGGAGTGTAGCGTGACCGTCACCGCAGGCCGTCGAACAACTCCGGCTGGGCGGCCGATCGCCCCACATCGGGCGGCGGGTTCAGGCGCAGATGCTCCCAGGTGGCCGGCGTGGCGACCCGTCCGCGCGGGGTCCGGCCGAGCAGCCCCTCCCGGACCAGGAACGGTTCGACCACCGTCTCCACGGTCTCCGGTTCCTCACCGACCGCGACCGCCAGGGTGGACAACCCCACCGGCCCGCCGCCGAACCTCGTGCACAACGCCTGCAGGACGGCGCCGTCCAGCCGGTCCAGTCCGCGGGCGTCCACCGCGTACACCCGCAGGGCGGCGTCCGCAGCGGCCCGGTCGAGCACCCCATCCCCCCGGACCTGCGCCCAGTCCCGGACCCGTCGCAGCAGCCGGTTGGCGATCCGGGGTGTGCCACGGGAACGCCGCGCGATCTCCTGTGCCCCCTCCTCGGTGAGCCGCACCCCGAGCAGTCCCGCCGACCGGCGCAGGACCTGCTCCAGCTCCGCGGGTTCGTAGAAGTCGAGGTGACCGGTGAAGCCGAACCGGTCCCGCAGCGGACCGGGCAGCATGCCGGCTCGGGTGGTGGCACCAACGATGGTGAACGACGGCAGGTCCAGCGGGATCGCCGTGGCGCCGGGCCCCTTGCCCACCACGATGTCGACCCGGAAGTCCTCCATCGCGACGTAGAGCATCTCCTCGGCCGGGCGGGCCATCCGGTGGATCTCGTCGAGGAACAGCACCTCCCCGGGTTCCAGTGAGGACAGCACCGCGGCCAGATCGCCCGCATGCTGGATCGCCGGGCCGCTGGTCACCCGCAGCGGTGCCTCCAGCTCATGGGCGACGATCATCGCCAGGGTGGTCTTGCCCAGGCCCGGCGGGCCGGACAGCAGGATGTGGTCCGGGGCGTGGCCGCGACCCCGGGCCGCCTCCAAGACCAGGGAGAGCTGCTCGCGGACCACGCGCTGCCCGACGAACTCGCTCAGCCGCTTCGGCCGCAGCGCGCTCTCGACCGCACGCTCGTCCGCGTCCGCCCCCACATCGACCAGGGACGTCCCGGTGAACTCCTCCGGGCGCCCGGTCACCCGACCCTGCCCAGCTGCCGCAACGCGGCCCGCAGCACCCCCGCGACATCGCCACTGTCGGCGGCGGTCGCCGCACCATCGGCGATCACGCTCTCGACGGCCTCCGCGGCCTGTTTCGCCGACCACCCCAGGCCGACCAGCGCCTCGACCACCTGCTCGGACGGCCGGGTGCCCGTGCTGGCGGGGACAGCGGGCGGCAACTGCCCGGCCGCGGCCCCCGAGGGCGCCCCCAGCCGGTCGGTGAGCTCCAGCACGATCCGCTGGGCACCCTTGCGGCCGATCCCGGGCACCTTCATCAGGGCGGTCAGGTCCTGGGCGGAGACGGCGGTGCGCAGGCCGTCCGGCGTGTGCACGGCGAGCATGGCCAGCGCCAGCCGGGGACCGATCCCCGAGACCGTCTGCACCGTCTCGAAGACGTCCCGCTCGTCGGCGTCGGCGAAACCGAACAGGGTGAGGGCGTCCTCCCGGACCACCAGGCTGGTCGCCAGTTCCGCCTCGTGGCCCACTCGCAGGCCGGCCAGGGTGGCAGGCGTGGCGAGCACGAGCAGGCCCACCCCTCCGACCTCCACCACGCAGGAGTCCAGCCGGACGGCCAGGACCCGTCCCCGAACCGAGGCGATCATCGCGTTCCTCCCGCCCGCACCGAACAGGTGTACGAACGCACCTTAGCGGGCCGCTCCCCCGGTCTGCCGCCGCAACGCACCGGAACGTGGGGGCACGGCACCGCCACGGACCGCGGGAGCCTCGCGGCGGGCCTGTTCGGCGGCCTCCACCCAGCGCCGCTGGGCCGCCGTCGGGCTGCCCGCCAGCCCCGGTGCCAGCGCCAGCGTCCCGTCCCGCCAGAGGTGGGTGATCGCCAGCGCGAGGGCGTCGGCGGCGTCGGCCGGCCGCGGGGTGTCCGGGAGGTCGAGGATCCGGGTCACCATCGCCGCGACCTGCTGCTTGCCGGCCCGGCCCGAACCGGTCACCGCGGCCTTGACCTCACTGGGCGTGTGCAGGGCGACCGGGATCCCCCGCCGGGCGGCGGCCAGCACGGCCACCCCGGCCGCCTGTGCGGTGCCCATCACGGTCCGGACGTTGTGCTGGCTGAACACCCGCTCGACGGCCACCACATCCGGCCGGAGCTGGTCCAACCAGCCGTCCAGTGCCTCGGCGATCGCCAGCAGCCGGCTGTCCACCCCTGACTGGGCCGGGGTCCGGATCACGTCCACGGCGACGAGGCTGACGCGGCGGCCCCGGCGACCCTCCACAGCACCGAGCCCGCACCGGGTCAGGCCGGGGTCCACCCCGAGAACCCGCACACCCTCACCTCTCCCACGACCCGGCCGGTCCCTCTTCCATGACCCGGCCGGTCCCTCTTCCATGACCCGGCCGGCCATCCGCGACAGCTCGTTCGGTGACCTTCGTCCCGTCCTCGGCCACTGATCGTCCCGGCCACGATGACACCGACAGTTACCCATCCTGGGCAGGCACGACGGAGGAACGGCCATGAGTTCGACATCCGGGGGTTCCCACGACCCTCCCCAGAACGGCCCGGACGCGCTGCGTGCCCGGGCCGAGGCCGGATCCGACCGGTTCCGGACCCTCCCCGAACCGCCCGATCCCGATCGGCTGACCACCACCCAGGACGTCTCCCCCGGACCCGATCCGGAGGGCGGCCGGGACGCCGACCGCGACTGGATGCTGCGCCACGGGACCCCCTGAGCGCGCGGGACCCTGACGCACGTCGGCGGCCGCACCCGTGGGTACGGCCGCCGACGCGGGCCGGCAGCCCGGCTCAGGCGTCGATGAGCGCCATCACGTCGTCGGACACGTCGAAGTTGGCGTAGACGTTCTGGACGTCGTCGCTGTCCTCGAGGGCGTCGATGAGCCGGAAGACCTTCCGGGCACCCTCCTCGTCGAGCGCGACCTGGGTGCTCGGCACGAACTGCGCCTCCGCCGAGTCATAGTCGATCCCGGCGCCCTGCAGCGCGGTCCGCACCCCGACCAGGTCGGACGCCTCGCTGATCACCTCGAAGGCCTCACCGAGGTCGTTGACCTCCTCGGCACCGGCCTCCAGCACGGCGGTGAGCACGTCGTCCTCGGTCAGGGAGCCCTTCGGCACGACGATCACGCCCTTGCGGGTGAACAGGTAGGACACGCTGTTGGGGTCGGCCAGGGTCCCGCCGTTGCGGGTGAGGGCGGTGCGGACCTCGGCGGCGGCCCGGTTGCGGTTGTCGGTGAGGCACTCGATGAGCACCGCGACACCACTGGGGCCGTACCCCTCATACATGATCGTCTGGTACTCGGCGCCCCCGCCCTCGGCCCCCGACCCCCGCTTGACCGCGCGGTCGATGTTGTCGTTGGGGACGGAGGACTTCTTCGCCTTCTGGATGGCGTCGTAGAGGGTGGGGTTGCCGGCCGGGTCGCCGCCACCGCTGCGCGCCGCCACCTCGATGTTCTTGATCAGCTTGGCGAACACCTTGCCGCGCTTGGCGTCGATGGCCGCCTTCTTGTGCTTCGTGGTGGCCCATTTGGAGTGGCCGGACATGGCTTGCCTCCCGCTCGGGCGTGACCGTCTTCTCCGCCGCCGGTGCGCCCCGGGCCGGCCGCCTCCTGGCGGTCAGCCGGCGCTGCGGACCATCTCGACGAAGAGCCGGTGCACGCGGATGTCCCCGGTGATCTCCGGGTGGAACGACGTCGCGAGCAGGTTCCCCTGCCGCACCGCGACGATCCTACCTTCGGCCGGACCCGCCTCCACCGTGGCCAGCACCTCCACCTCCGGGCCCACCCGCTCGACCCAGGGTGCACGGATGAACACGCCCCGCACCGGGGGACCGTCGATGGTCGCGACCCGCAGATCCTCCTCGAAGCTCTCGACCTGGCGGCCGAAGGCGTTGCGGCGGACGGTCATGTCGATCCCGCCCAGGGTCTGCTGCCCCTCGGCGGCGTCGACGAGGTGGTCGGCGAGCATGATCATCCCGGCGCAGGACCCGTAGGCGGGCATCCCGGTGGCCAGTCGCTTGCGCAGGGGTTCGGCCAGGTCGAACGCCCGGACCAGTTTGTCCATGGTGGTGGACTCCCCACCCGGGATGACCAGCCCGTCGACCTCCTCGACCTCGCAGGGCCGGCGGACCGGACGGGCGATCACATCGCACTCCGCCAGGGCGGCCAGGTGCTCCCGGACGTCACCCTGGACGGCCAGCACGCCGATCACGCGGTCATCCCTACCTCGCTGAACAGCCACGACGTCAGCCTACGATGCGCCGGCGAGTCGGCAGCGCCGCCCCGCGCCGGGCCGGCAGACCCGGTCCGGAGACCACCCGGCGGCCCGCGGACCACCCGGCAGGAGCCCAGAGCACCGCCGGCGCCCGATCGGGATCGGGCGCCGGCCGGAGTGTCCCGAGGTCACCAGCCCCGCTCGGCGAGCCGGTGCGGCTGTGGGATCTCGTCGACGTTGATCCCCACCATGGCCTCGCCCAGGCCGCGGGAGACCTTGGCGATCACGTCCGGGTCGTCGAAGAACGTGGTCGCCTTGACGATCGCCTCGGCCCGCGCCGCCGGGTTGCCGGACTTGAAGATCCCGGAGCCGACGAACACGCCGTCCGCGCCCAGCTGCATCATCATCGCCGCGTCCGCCGGGGTGGCGATGCCGCCGGCGGTGAACAGCACCACGGGCAGCCGGCCGGCGGTGGCCACCTCCTTGACCAGCTCGTACGGCGCCTGCAGCTCCTTGGCCGCGACGTAGAGCTCGTCCTCCCGCAACGTGGTCAGCCGGCGGATCTCGTCGGTGACGGTGCGCATGTGGGTGGTCGCGTTCGAGACGTCCCCGGTGCCGGCCTCACCCTTGGACCGGATCATCGCCGCACCCTCGTTGATCCGGCGCAGCGCCTCGCCCAGGTTGGTGCAGCCGCAGACGAAGGGGACGGTGAACTTCCACTTGTCGATGTGGTGGGCGTAGTCGGCCGGGGTCAGCACCTCGGACTCGTCGATGTAGTCCACCCCGAGCGCCTGCAGCACCTGGGCCTCGACGAAGTGCCCGATCCGGGCCTTGGCCATGACCGGGATGGAGACCGCGCTGATGATTCCCTCGATCATGTCCGGGTCGCTCATCCGGACCACCCCGCCCTGAGCACGGATGTCCGCGGGCACCCGCTCCAGAGCCATCACCGCGACGGCACCGGCGTCCTCGGCGATCTTCGCCTGCTCGGGCGTCACCACGTCCATGATCACCCCGCCCTTGAGCATCTCGGCCATGCCGCGCTTGACGCGGGCGGTGCCGGTGACGGGCGCGTTCTGCGGAGTCGTCTCGGAACTGGACACGGTGGAACCTCGCTGGCCTGGTCGGGAGGGGGGTTGATCGGGGAGATGGCGGTCCGCACCGCCCTGTCCCATCGTACGCGGGCCGCGTGACGGGACCTCCATGGCCAATCCACCACCCGTGGCCGCGCCGTCACCGTCCCGACACCCGGACCCGTACCTCCACCGGGTGCGCCCCGGCGGGCCTGAGGTCGGCCGGCTCCCGCGCCTCCCTGCGGACCACACAACTCAGCGGACCACACAACTCAGCGGACCGCACAGCTCAGCGAACCGGGCAGCTCAGCGAACCGGGCAGCTCAGCGGACCAGGCCGCCGGGGATGCTGTCGTCGATCTCGAACATCTCAGGCATCCGGGCCCGCCCGGCCAGCCAGGCCCAGCGGACCACACGCTTGCGCCGGACCCGCTGGGCCTGGGCCACCGCGTCGTTGTGGAAGCGCCGGGCCAGCTGGACCCGCTCGCAGGCCTGGCGCAGGACGTCCAGGGCATCGGCGGCCAGGGCCTCCGAGCGCAGCCGTGCCACGTGGTCGGCGTCGTCGAGCGCGGCGTGCAGGGCCCGGCTGAGCTCGTTCTCGGCTTCCTCACGGCCGAGCGGCCGGTCCATGGTGCTGTCGTCGAGCCGGGAGTCGTCCCCCTCGCCGGCGGCCATCGCCTCGGCGGCGGCATCGGCCAGCAGCAGCCCGCTGGAGGGATCCAGCACCTGGGCCGCCTCGATCGCCGCCGCGGCCCGGCGGACCAACTGCGTGTCCAGCGCGGCCCGGGAGGACTCCACCCGGTGGTGCAGACGGTCCAGGCGGGAGGCCGAGAACGACAGGTACCAGCCGAGGACCAGCAGCAGGGCCAGGGGGATCGGCAACCAGCCCGACACGTCGTGCACCCGGGAACCGTACTCCGCGACCCACCCGTCCCCGGCGGCCGGCAGCGGTCAGAACCTGCCCGACGGCCCCATCAGTCTGAGCCGCGGTGCCGCCGCCCCGGGATGAGCCGCTCCAGGCGCCCGGCGTCGACCCGCCCGGAGTCCAGCCGCCCGGAGTCCACCCGGCCGCCCGAACCGGATTCGGCGTCGGGCCCGCCGAGCTGGTCACGCCAACGGGCGAGCAGGCGGCGGGCCCGGGGGTCCTCCCCCACGCGCTCGGCCCCCAGTCGCACGGTCTCGTACACGGTGGTCACCTGTTCGGCGACCCGGTGCCAGTCGTAGCGGCGGACGGCGGCCGCGGCGTGGGCGGCCAGCCGGTGCCGTGCCGCCGCGTCGGCGAGGAGTCCGACCAGCGCGTCGGCCAGGGCCGCGCCGTCTCCGACCGGGAACAGCACGCCCAGTTCCCCGTCGTCCAGCACCCGGCGGAACGCCCCGAGATCGCTGGCGACCACCGGCGCCCCGGCACTCATCGCCTCGACCAGGACGATCCCGAAACTCTCCCCGCCCGTGTGCGGGGCCACATAGGCGTCCACCGAGCGCAGGAGCTCCATCTTGTCCTCGTCGGACAGGGGGCCGAGCAGTTCGACCGAGCGCAGCGCCTCGGCCGGCAGCCCGTCCAGGGCGTCCTCCCCCTCCCCCCGGCCGAGCACCAGGAACCGGACGCCGGGACAGCGGGACAGCACCGCGGGGACGGCAGCCGCCAGCACGGGCAGTCCCTTGCGGGGTTCGTCGATCCGCCCGATGAACGCGACGGTGGGCCGGTCCGGGGTGCCCTGCCACTGCGCACGCGGGCCGGCCGCGGCGAACCGCTCGACGTACACCCCGTTCGGGATGACGACGGCGTCCCCGCCGAGGTGCTCGACCAGGGTGCGGCGGGCGTCCTCGGAGACCGCGATCCGCGCGGAGATCTTCTCCAGGCTGGGCCGCAGCAGGGGGTGGGCGGCCTGCATCGCCCGGGATCGCAGGTTCGCGGTGTGGAACGTGGCGACGATCGGACCCTGCGCCGCCCACAGCGCCAGCAGGGACAGCGACGGGCTCACCGGCTCGTGGATGTGCAGCACGTCGAAGTCACCGTCGGCCAGCCAGCGCCGGACCCGGGCGGCGCTGACCGGCCCGAAGGTGAGCCGGGCGACCGACCCGTTGTACTTCACCGGCACCGCGCGACCGGCCGCCTCGACGTAGTCGGGCACGGGGGTGTCGTCGTCGGCGGGGGCGAGCACGCTGACCTCGTGACCGGCGCCGATCAGATGTTCGGCGAGATCCCGGACGTGGTATTGCACCCCTCCGGGCACGTCGAAGGAGTACGGGCAGACCAGACCGATCCGCACGGCTAGCCGATCCGCCCCCTCGGCCTCACGCGACGGACTCGTCGGCGCCGCCCGGACACGGTTCGGGGACGAGATCGGCGACGAAGACGCGCTGCAGCATGTGCCAGTCCTGGGGGTGTTGCGCGATCCCGGAGGCCAGGGCGTCCGCGCAGGCCTGGGTCATGATCCCGATCCGCTCCGGCCGGGTACCCCGCTCCGGCGGCGCCACCTCGTCGTGGAACTCCACGACGATCCCCCAGCGGGCTGCGGCCCCGGCGGGCAGCCGCTCGTAGTGGATCGTCACCGGGAACAGGGCGGCGCCGCTGACCAGGGCCAGCGAGGCCGGTCCGGCGGCCATCCGGGCGGTCTCCCCGAACAGGGTGACCGGCACGCCGGTGGCGGTCAGGTCCCGGTCGGCCAGCAGCGGGACGAACCCGCCGGAGCGCAGCCGCCGGACGAGCAGGCCGAACACGTCCCCGCCCCCGGTCAGCGGCAGCACCTCCATACCCAACTGCTGCCGGAACTCCAGGAAGCGCTGGAACAGCTCCTCCGGCCGCAGCCGCTCCGCGACGGTGGTCACCGGGGCCAGGGCGAGCGTGGACCAGGCTCCGGCATGGTCCCAGTTGCCGAGATGTCCCAGGGCCATGACCACCCCGCGGCCCTCGGCGAGCGCCTTGCGCACCGGCCCGTCGTTCTCGGCCCGGCAGGTCGCCAGCAGTCGTTCCTCGGTCCAGTCCGGCAGCCGGAAGGCGTCGCACCAGTACCGCATGTACGAGTGCATTCCCCTGCGGGACATGGACTTCAGCCGGAGCGGCGACGCGGTCGGCAGCACCCGGGCCAGGTTGGCCTCCAGTTGGAGCACCCCGCGGCCCTGGCGCAGCCACACGAACTGCGCGATCACCGAGAACAGCAGGTACGCCAGCCGCTCGGGGAGCAGGCGCACGACCTGCCAGCCGGCGGCGTACGCCGACGCGGTCAGCCGCTCAGCCATCGGCCCGGCCCTTCACCCTCGCCCCGGCTCTGGGGGACCCCACCACCCCGTGCATCGCACCACCCTGGCGCATCCGGCCCCGCCGGTCCATCCGCGCCGCTGAACTCCCGGAGCGTACCGGCGCCGTCACCCCGGTCCCAGTCCCGGGGGCGAGGCGCCCCCGCAGATCAGGCATGGCCGTCGGCCTCCGCCGCAGCACCGGAGAGGGCCTGCCGGCGCACGGTGAGCATGCGCTGGACGACGGTCACCAGGCTGGCCAGCGCGAGCAGCGCCAGCACGACGGTGAGCAGGGTCTGCGGCACCCTGATCCCGAACTGGTTCAGCCCGACCAGTCCGGTGGCGCCGAGCACGGCGACCAGCCGGTCGGCCCGCTCGGCGATCCCCACGGCGGCGGTCATCCCCAGCCCCTCCGCGCGGGCCCGCGCATACGACACCACACTGCCGAGCACCAGGCAGGCCAGCGCCAGCGCCGCCAGGTACTCGTCACCGGGGTGCTGATTGCGCGCGAAGTAGAGCACGAGCCCGCCGAACACGGCGGCGTCCCCGACCCGGTCCAGCGTGGAGTCGAGGAAGGCCCCCCAGCGGCTGGACCGCTGGGACGTCCGGGCCATGATCCCGTCGATCGAGTCGGAGAACACGAACACGGTGATGACGATCGTTCCCCAGAAGAACTCGTGCCGGGGATAGAAGCCGAGGGCGCCGACGCAGACCCCGAGGGTCCCCACGACCGTCACCACGTCGGGGCTCACCCCCGCGGCCAGCAGTGCCCGGGCGACGGGGGTCAGCAGCCGGGTGATCAGGGCACGGGCGAAACGGTTGAGCATGGTGTCCGAAGGTCGTCGGGTCCCGCGCGGCGCGGCGGGCGCGGCCGGTCGTGCACCCCTGGCGGGGCCCTCCACCGGCACCTGCACTCTACCGACCAAGGTCCCCTTGCTCTGCGTGATGCCCCGGGTGGAGGTTAGGTCCGGTGAGGGGGGCACTCGCCCCCCTTCGGCATCGGCGGCGACTCCACCGGTGGCCGATGCCCGATCCTTCGGGACGAGGAGGTCTCATGGCGGGAACGGCGAAGCCACGCGGCACAGATACGGTCGACCAGGTGGCGCCCGGCCAGCTCCGCAACGTCGTGCTCGTCGGACATGCGGCCGCGGGCAAGACGACCCTCGTGGAGGCGCTCCTGGTCGCTACCGGATCCCTCCAGCGGCCGGGCCGGGTCGAGGACGGTACGACGGTCTGCGACCACGACCCGGTCGAGCAGCGTCTGGGGAGGTCGGTGAACCTGGCGGTCGCCTCGACGGTCCACCAGGGGGTCAAGATCAACCTGGTGGACACCCCCGGACACGCTGACTTCGTGGGTGAGGTCCGGGCGGGGCTGAGGGCGGCGGATGCCGCCCTCTTCGTCGTTTCGGCCGTGGACGGGGTGGACGGCACCACCCGGATGCTGTGGGAGGAGTGCGCCGCGGTCGGCATGCCCCGGGCCGTGGTGATCACGCACCTGGACCAGCAGCGCGGTGACTTCGAGACGGCCCTGTCCATCTGCCGCCGGGTGTTCGGCGACGGTGTGCAGCCGCTGTACCTCCCGCTGCTCGGCGACGACGAAGTGCCGGCCGGGCTGATCGGGCTGCTGTCGCAGAAGATCTTCGACTCCTCCTCCGGCAAGCGGGTCGAGCGAGAGGCCGAACCGGAGCACGTGGAAGGCGTCGCGGACTCCCGCGCCGCGCTGATCGAGGGGATCATCCAGGAGTCCGAGGATGACAGCCTGCTCGACCGCTGGCTCGGCGGTGAGGAGATCTCGACCGAGACCCTGGTCACCGACCTCGAGAAGGCCGTCGCCCGGGGCTCGTTCTACCCGGTCATGCCGGTCGTCTCGCCCACCTCGCTCGGCGTCCCCGAACTGCTCGAGGTGATCGTGCGCGGGTTCCCGTCCCCGCTGGAGCATCCGCTGCCCACGGTGACCACGCCGGACGGCCAGCCCCGGGAACCGATCAGCTGCGACGCCGACGGCCCGCTGGTGGCCGAGGTGGTCAAGACGACCACCGACCCCTACGTCGGGCGGCTCAGCCTGGTCCGGGTGTTCTCCGGCAGCCTGGTCGCCGACGCCACCGTCCACGTGTCCGGGCACTTCACCCAGTTCAGCGGGGCCGACCGAGGGCACGCCGACCACGACGTCGACGAGCGGGTCGGTGCGGTGTCGACGGTCACCGGGGCCACCCTCAGCCCGGCGGCCAGGGGCGTCGCCGGGGACATCGTCGCGGTGGCACGGCTGGGCCGGGCCGAGACCGGGGACACCCTGTCCGACCCGTCCGCCCCGGCCCTGATGGAGCCGTGGACCATGCCGGAACCGCTGCTGCCCAGCGCGGTGTCGGCGAAGACCAGCACCGACGAGGACAAGCTGTCCTCCGGGCTGTCCCGCCTGGTGGCCGAGGACCCGACGGTGCGTGTCGAGCAGAACCCCGACACCCACCAGATGGTGGTCTGGGCCATGGGCGAGGCCCACCTGGAGGTGCTGCTGGACCGGCTGAAGTCCCGGCACGGCGTCGACGTGCACACCCTCCCGGTCAAGGTGGCGCTGCGGGAGACCCTGCAGAAGACGGCCGCCGGGCACGGCCGGCACGTCAAGCAGTCCGGTGGGCACGGCCAGTACGCCGTGTGCGACATCGAGGTCGAGCCACTGCCGGAGGGCGGCGGGTTCGAGTTCGTCGACATGGTCGTCGGGGGTTCGGTGCCGCGACAGTTCATCCCGAGCGTGGAGAAGGGCGTCCGGGCCCAGATGGAGAAGGGCGTCGCGGCCGGGTACCCGATGGTCGACCTGCGGGTGAAGCTCGTCGGCGGGAAGGCGCACAGCGTGGACTCCTCCGACGCGGCGTTCCAGATGGCCGGTTCGCTGGCGCTCAAGGAGGCCTCGGCGGCCGCAGGGGTGGCGATGCTCGAGCCGATCGACGACATCCGGGTGACCGTGGACGACGAGTACGTCGGCACGATCATGGGCGACCTGTCCAGCCGGCGCGGCCGGGTCACCGGCACCACGTCGGTCGGCAACGGGCGGACCGAGGTGGCGGCCGAGGTCCCGGCGATCGAGCTCACCCGTTACGCGATCGACCTGCGCAGCCTGGCCCACGGCACCGGAGGGTTCACCCGGAACTACCTCCGGCACGCCCCGATGCCGCAGAACCAGGTGGAGAAGATCCTGGCCGCCGCCAGCGCCTGACCCCCGACCCCAACGCCCGTCCCCTGGCGTCGGTCC
>DASTGO010000475.1:0-2942 GCA_035719045.1 Kineosporiaceae bacterium
AGGCCGGGTCCAGTCCGGGAGCTACCGAGGCGGCCACGGCCCCCGGCCCGGTTGCGGTGCGGGCGCCGTGGCCCGGTGCGGCGACGGCGGGGGCCGCAGCCAGCAGTCCGACCCCGACGGCGAGGACGACGACTCGACGCAGCCCCGCCGGTGCTACCCGGACGGCGGCGGCGGCGCAGCCCCGCCCGAGCCGGGAGCCCGGACGCAGCACCGCCAGGGCGCTGACCAGGGTCGCCACCGCCAGCCAGGCGGCCAGCAGGAGTCCGCAGCAGCCGGCGAGCAGGGCAACGGCATCTTCGGGCCGAACCGGCCCGGACGAGGCAGCCGTAGCGGCCGAGGAAGTCACCCGGGCGAGCAGCAGGACGATCACCGTCCAGCCCGCTGTGGCGGCGAGCAGGGTGAGCAGCGGACGGAGTCGGTGCCGCTCGGACCTCGCCGTCATCGCAGTAGGCATCGGATGTTGTCGTTTGCTGCTGTTTGCCGACGCTTGCATGATCGTCATCTAAGTGGATCATGCTGTGGCCGTCCAGCCCTCAGCTCCTGCCTGTGGACAGTTGGTTCCGGTGCTGGCCGGTCGGTGTCGGTGGTCGTGGGCGGGGCTGGCCGGTCGGCGTCGGTCGTCGTGGGCGGGGCTGAGTGGCGGCCGACCGGTGTGGATCCGTGCCGGGGCGGAGCGCCCGCGGCGACTACCGTGATCACATGCGCTGGGACGACCTGTTCGCGGATCTGGAGGCTGCCGCGGACGCCGAGGACCGGCTGGAGTACGAGGCCGAGGTCGCTGAGCAGGCCCGGGCCGAGTACGCGGCGGTCCACCTGGCCGACCGGTTGCGCGCCCAGCACGACCGGGATCTCGTGTGTCTGCTCGTGGACGGGGCCCGGCTGGAGGGGCGGGTCCGGGACGTCGGTGCCCAGTGGCTGCTGCTGGAGACCCGGCAGGGCGAGGTGATCGTCCCGCTGGCCGCGCTCGCGGGGGTCGAGGGGATGACCCGGGTCACGGCGGCGCCTGCGGGTCAGGTCGACCGGCGGGCCGGGCTGGGGGTGGTGCTACGGCGCCTGTCCGTGGAGGGGGTGCCGGTCCGGGTGACGCTGCTCGGTGGAACCGAGGTCAGCGGAACCGTCGACCGGGTGGGGGCCGATCATGTCGAGTTCGCCGTGCACCCGCTCGACGTCCCGCGACGGCCCGCCACAGTCACCGCGATCCGCATGGTCCCGACCTCCGCCCTGCTCCGGGTGACGCTCGGGCGCGGCTGAGCCGGTCGCCGGATCAGCCGTCGAGGTCGCCCAGGCCCGCCAGTTCGTCCGCGTCGCCGGTCCGGGCCTGCACGAGAGCCCGGGTCTCGGCGTACTTGCGCTGGATATAGGACTCCAGCTCGCTGGCCTCGATCCGCCACTGACCCCGCCCGCCTACCTTGATCGCCGGTAGCTCGCCCGACTTCACCAGTGCCCGGGCCTGGACGGCCGACACATTGAGGATCTCGGCGACATCCGCCAGCAGCAGGAAGCGCGGGGGCACGACCACCTCCGGGCAGGGTGCGGGACGGCCCGCGCCGGAGATCCGGCGGCGGGTACGGGGCCGGGCCTGCCCCGCGAGGTCAGTCTTCCATGGGCGCTCGCCTGGGCCGCGGACTTGTCCACAGGGGGCTCCCGGTGCGGATGAAGGTCTGGGGACAGCGCCCGGGGCCCGCTTCCAAGATCTGCAAGGATGGCCGAGGCGGTGCGAATCACGGCGCACGGTGCACGGGGAGCAGGACGGGAGGAACCGTGACCGAACTACCTCAACCTTCCGCGGCTCGCCTGCAGCGGCCGAGCTGGCGGGACACCCGGCTGCTCGTCGGGTTGCTGATCGTCCTGGTGTCGATCGCCTTCGGCGCCCGGGTGGTGGCCGCCGCCGATGACACGGTCCCGGTGTACGCGGCCGCCGGAACCCTGGTCACCGGGCGCTCGCTGTCGTCGTCGGATCTCGTCGTGGTGCGGGTGCGGCTGGAGTCCGGCGCGGCGAACTACCTGCGTGCCCAGTCGCCGCCTCCCGCCGGGGCGACCGTCCTGCGCACCGTCGGGGCCGGTGAACTGGTCCCGGTGTCGGCCATCGGATCGGCCGGCGCCGTCCAGGTCCGGCCCGTGACGGTTCCGGTCGACGGTGCCCTGCCCGCCGGCCTGCGGGTGGGGGACAGGGTCGACGTCTGGTCCTCGGCACGTGACCCCGCGGGGGGCGGCTCCACGTACCGGCCGCCGGTCCGGGTCGCCATGGCCGCCGAGGTGTCCGCCGCCAACCGGCCCGACAGTGGGCTCTCGCTGGCGCAGGGGGCGTCCGTGCAGGTTCTGCTGGAGTCCACGGAGCTGCCCCGGGTACTGGATGCGCTGGCGAACGGGGCCCGGATCGCGCTGGTCCCGGTGCCCGGTGCGGCCCTGCCGAGTGCCGGGTGACACCGGCGCCGGTGCCCGTGCTGACCGCGGTCACGGGTCCGTGGGAGGCTGCGCTGGCTGCGGGGCTGGGCGGGGAGACGCAGGTCCGGCTGGTCCGGCGATGCGCTGATCTCGCCGAACTGCTCGCCGCCGCGCTGGCCGGACTGGCCGGCGGGGTCGTCCTGTCCGCCGACCTGCCCCGGCTCGACGGGGATGCCCTGGCCCGGTTGCGTGCGGCCGGGGTCGGCGTGGTCGTCCTGGTCGCTCCCGGGGACACCGAGGCGGCGCAGCGGATGCGCCTGCTCGGTGTCGCCGACCTGCTGCCCGCCGACACCCCGCCCCCGGCTGTGGCCCGGGCGGTCGCTGCGGCGGTCTCAGGCATCCGGTTGTCCGCACCGTCCGGCGGCCACCTCGGCGGCCCGGGCACCGGCGAGCCGCCGCGTAGCGGGGACGTGGTGCAGGCCGCGGCTGCCGCCGTCCCGCCCGATGATCCGCGGGACCGGCCGGTCGGGCCTGCCCCGGGACCGGCGGGTCCGGCC
>DASTGO010000476.1:0-9070 GCA_035719045.1 Kineosporiaceae bacterium
TCCGAGGATGATCCCGGTGATCCGTACCCACGGGATCGACAGAACGTCGAGCCCGGACGAGGCCAGGCCGTGCTGGACGGCAACGCCGAGCCCGAGCCCGAGCAGGGTTCCGAGCACGGCGCCGAACACGGCCGTGGCGACCGCCTCGATGGTGACCGTCCGGGACAGCTGGCCACGGGTCAGGCCGACCGCCCGCAGCAGGCCGATCTCCCGGGTCCGCTCGAACACCGACAGGGCGAGGGTGTTGATGATGCCCAGCACCGCGATGACGACGCTGAGGGCGAGCAGGGCGTACAGCACCTGGAGCATGGTGTCGATCTGGGACGACTGGGAGCTCTTGAACTCCGCGCCGTCCTGCACCGACACCACGAAGTACTGCTTCACCTGGTCGGCGATCCTGGCCTTCACCGCGGCGATGTCGGCCCCCGGCGCGGCCTTGATGTAGGCGCCGAAGTCGGCCCGCTGGGCGAGCGGGATGGCCTGCGTGTACAGGTCCATCGGCGCGATGACCTGGCCGGAGAGGACCTGACTGTCCTTGTACACCCCGCCCACGGTCAGGGAATGCCCCTTGAGGACCCCGACCGTCGCGGTGACCGTGCTCCCGACCTTCCAGCCGTGCTGTTTCGCGGTCGACTCGCTGACCAGGAGTTGCCCGGAGTCCAGGGCGTCCAGGCTGCCGGACAGGACCTGAATCTTGACGTTGTCGCGGATCCCGGCCGCCGTACCCGCGCTGCCGCCGAGCTGCTCCTTGCCCACCTCCAGCTGCACCCAGCCGATCGGGGCGACCGACCGGACACCCGGAAGTTTCGCCACCGCCTGTGCCACCGAGGGCGGGAACAGCGCCCCGCCGCCGTCCAGCACGAAGTCCGCGGTGAGCTGCTGGTCGATCAGGTCCGAGACGCTGGCCTTCATCGAGTCGGCCATCACCGAGGCACCGGAGATCAGCGCCAGCCCGATCATCAGGGCGCTGGCCGTGGTCGCCGTCCGGCGGGGCACGCGCAGGGCGTTCTCCCGGGCCAGCCGCCCGACCGTGCCGGACATCCAGACGAACGGGGCGGCCACGACCCGGACCACAGGGCGGGTGGCGACCGGGGCGAAGACCAGGGTGCCCAGGACGGACAGCGCCGCCCCGGCAAGGAACGCCCACCACGACACGTCGGACCGGGTGACCGCGAAGACCGTCAGGCAGATCCCCACCGCGAGCAGGGCGGAGCCGATGGCTGCCCGGCGTCGCAGGCCGGCCGGGGCGATGACGATGACGTCCTGCATGGCCGCCACGGGGTCGATCCTCGCTGCACGGACCGCCGGGAGCACCGCGGACACCACGGTGACCAGCACCCCCACCAGGACGGTCACGATCACGGTGCGGGGCAGCACCGGCAGGCCGCCGGAGATCTCCAGCCCCGCCATGCCGAAGACGGCCTGCAACCCCTTGGCCAGCCCGATGCCCACTCCGAGCCCGACCAGGCCGCCGACCAGCCCGACCACCGCCGCCTCACCGAGCACCACCCGGATCACCTGCGCCTTGGCCGCACCGACCGCGCGGAGCAGGGCGAGCTCACGGGTGCGCTGGGCGACCAGCATGGAGAAGGTGTTCGCGATGATGAACCCGCCGACGAAGATGCTGATCCCGGCGAACGCCAGCAGGAAGGTGGAGACGAAGCCCAGCACGCCACGCATGAGTGTCTTCTGCTCCGCGGCGAGGTCCTTCGCCGTGATCACCTCGGCGTTCGCGGGCAGCATCTGCTTCACCCGGTCCCGCAGGGTGGTCTGGCTGACGCCCCGCTGGGCGACCAGGGTGAACGAGGCGACCTTTCCGTCCGGGGCGAAGGCCGCCCTCGCGGTGGTCTCGTCGACCAGCACCATCGTCGCGCCTGCGATGGCCGCGTCGAACTTGATCTCGCCGACCACCGTGACCTCGCGGACCTGCTGTCCGACCAGGGCGCGGGTGGTGTCGCCGACCTTCAGGCCCGACCGCTTGAGGGTGGAGCTCTCCAACGCCACCTCGGTGCTGGACAGCGGCCCCCGGCCCTGGACCAGGTGCAGGGTCCGGTTCCCCGGGTGATAGGCGAAGCCGAGGGCGGGAGCACCCGCGTTGCGCACGGCCGTGCCGTTCTTGCCCGCGATGACGATGGACCCCTGGACGTCCGGCTGAGCATCGGCCACGCCGTCCACCGCGCGGAGCTTCTGCACCAGGTCGATGGGCAGCGGGACCCGGGCGCGGCCCTGACCCTGTCCGAGCTCGCCCGCCTGGGCGCCACGGACGGACGCGTCGGTGGCGGCTGTCGAGGCATCGAAGATCTTGTCGAAGGTCGCGTTGATGCTGTCGGTCAGGACGTACGTGCCGGCGATCAGGGCCGTCCCCAGGGTCACCGAGGCGACGGTCAGCAGGAAGCGCAGGAGATGTCCGCGCACTCCCTTGAGAGTGATCCGCAGCATCTCAGCCCCGCCGCCCCGCGAGCTCGAAGCTCTTCATCCGGTCCAGGACGGCGTCGGCGGAGGGTTCGCGCATCTCGTCGACGATCCGGCCGTCGGCCAGGAACAGCACCCGGTCGGCGTAGGAGGCGGCCGACGGGTCGTGGGTGACCATGACGATGCTCTGCCCGAACTCGTCCACCGACCGGCGCAGGAAGGCGAGGATCTCCGCGCTGGAGCGGGAGTCCAGGTTGCCGGTCGGCTCGTCGGCGAACACGATCGCCGGGCGGCTGACCAGGGCCCTGGCACAGGCCACCCGCTGCTGCTGCCCACCGGAGAGCTGGTTCGGCCGGTGCGACAGCCGGTCGGCCAGGCCCACCGTGTCGACGAGGCTGTCGAGCCAGTCCCGGTCCACCTTCGCCCCGGCGATGTCGAGGGGGAGAGTGATGTTCTCCCGCGCGGTGAGGGTCGGCACCAGGTTGAACGCCTGGAAGACGAATCCCAGCCGGTCCCGGCGCAGCCGGGTCAGGGCCTTGTCCCGCAGCCGGGCGACCTGCTGTCCCTCGATGACCACCTCGCCGGAGGTCGGCCGGTCGAGGGCCGCCATGCAGTGCATCAGCGTCGACTTGCCCGAGCCGGACGGCCCCATGATCGCGGTCAGCCGGCCGCGCTCGAAGTCCACGCTGAGGTCGTCCAGTGCCGTGACCGCGGCCTCGCCCGATCCGTACACCTTCGTCAGGTGCAGGGCCTGGGCCACGGGACCCCCCTCGATGACGTGACCGCTGGTCACGATGTCTCCCTCCCGAATACGGCCGGGGACGCTCTGTCCCCGGCCCCGTGCAAGCCTCCACCGACATGATCGACAGGGCAGTGAGGGCAGCAGGAGTCTTCGCGGGGGACAACCCCCGGTAGCACCCCTGGCCACCCCCCGGGTCGCCGGCCTTCGGGCATCCCGCCCGCGGCGACCGACCATGTCCGCGAACGGACGGAAGACACCCTGCATCCTGACCTTGCGTCAGGATCAACGGGGGCGGACCGGGTGCGCCTGGCAGACGCACGAGAGGTTTCCGACGTGGCCGGTCGCTCTCAGGTCTCGTCGAGGCCGGGCAGTTCCGGGGCGGACGCTGCCGGCCCGAGCACCCGGTCCCGGGCATCGTCGGGCAGCGGCGGCGGAGTTCCACCCCATGCCGGGCACCGGCCCCGGTGATCGCACCAGTCACAGAGCCGGCCGGGGGAGGCCCGCCAGTCCCCCGTCTGCGCGGCCCGGGCGATCGCCGCCCACAGGGCCCGGAGCTTGCGCTCGGTGGCCAGCAGGTCGGACTCCTCGGGGACGTACCGCAGGAGTTCGCCGCTGCCCAGGTAGACCAGTTGCAGCAGGGAGGGCACCCGCTCGCGCAGCCGCCACAGGACCAGTGCGTAGAACTTCATCTGGAACAGGGCCTTGGCCTCGAAGCTCTCCCGGGGGGCCCGGCCCGTCTTGTAGTCGACCACCCGCATCCGGCCGTCGGGGGCGACGTCGAGCCGGTCGACATACCCGCGCAGGGTCAGCCCGTCGTCGAGAACCGTCTCCACGTAGAGTTCCCGCTCCGACGGCTCCAGCCGTGTCGGGTCCTCCAGCTCGAACCAGCGGGCCAGCAGATCCTCCGCGCCGGTGAGCCATTCGGCGACCGCCTGCCCGTCCCCGTCGAACAGTTCGGCCAAGGCGGGAGTCTCGGTCCGGACACGTTCCCACTGCGGCGCCACCAGCTCCCGGGCACTCTGCAGGGTCCGGTCACCGGCGGGGAGGTCGAAGATGCGCTCCAGTACCGCATGGACCACGGTGCCCCGGACGGCGGCCGGACTGGGAGCCTCCGGCAGCCGGTCCACGACCCGGAACCGGTACAGCAGGGGACACTGCATGAAGTCACCGGCCCGGGACGGAGAGAGTGCGGTCGGCGCCATGGCTGCACTCTAGGAGGCGGCGGCGACATTCCCGGCGAGTGCCCCGTCCGTCGCGGGCAGGGGCGCTTACCATCACCGGGTGGGCACCGAGGGGATCCGGATCGGCTCGGTGCTCGGGGCGTCGGTCCGGCTGCGGCCGTCGTGGTTCGTCATCGCCGCCGTCGTCACCTGGGCGTTCGAGCCGAGTGTCAGCATCCGCCTGCCCGACCTCGGGCGGCCCACGGCCTACCTGGTGGCCGCCGGGTTCGCCGCCCTGCTGCTGGGCTCGGTGTTCCTGCACGAACTCGCCCACGCGGTCACCGCCCGCAGGCTCGGCAGCCCACCGACCGCGATCGTCCTGGACCTGTGGGGCGGGCACACCGCGTTCTCCAGCGAGCTGTCCAGCCCCGGCCGCAGCATTCTGGTGGCCGCGGTGGGGCCGGCGACCAACGCGGTCCTTGCGGTCTGCGGGGTGGCCGCCAGGGCGCTGGTCCCGGCCGGTGGCATCGCCGAGCTGTTGCTGCTCGCGCTGACCCTGTCCAACGTGTTCGTCGCGGCGTTCAACGCCCTGCCCGGGCTGCCTCTCGACGGGGGACGGGTCCTGGAGGGCGTGGTCTGGGCCGCCCGCGGGGTCCGGGCCGACGGGACGGTGGCGGCCGGCTGGACCGGGCGGGTGGTGGCCGCCGTGGTCGCCGGATATGCGGTCGGCTGGCCCCTGCTCACCGGGCGTAGCCCGCAGCTGTACTCGACCCTCTGGCTCGTGGCGATCGCCGCCCTGCTGTGGGCCGGGGCCACCCAGACCATCCGGGTCGGGCGCTGGCGGCGGCGGGCTCCCGGGGTGACCGCCCGGGCACTGCTGCAGCCGGCGGGCAGCCTGCCGGGGACCGCGACCGCCGCCGATGCCGTCGCCTACCTGCGGCCGGCCGCGGCACCGTGGGAGGCCGACCCACCGGCTGCCGACACCGGCTCCGGGGAGGACGCCGGCCCGGGGACACCACCCGGGGGCGTCGTGGTGCTCGACGCCGAGGGCCGCCCGGTGGGGTTCCTCGACCCGGACGCGCTGGCCGCGGTGCCCGTCGAACTGCTGGCCGAGGTGCCCGTGCTCGACGTCACCCGCACCCTCGCCGAGGGCGCCGTGCTGCCGGACCACCTGGCCGGGGAGGATCTGGTCGAGCGGATGCAGCGAGCCCCGCAGGACCGCTATGTCGTGGTGGACGAGGCCGGGACCGTGGCGGGGGTGCTGGCGTGGCGGGCGGTGGCCGAGGAGGTCTCCGGCGGGTGACGCCGCGCGGACCGCCCGTCGCCGCACCGCCTAGACTCCACGGCCATGAACTCCACCCCCTCCGCTCCCGGAACGCTCGACGCGACCTTCGACGACGGGGACCCGACCGGGGCGGCCACCCGCCGCGGGCCCTTCCGGGTGGGGGACCGCGTCCAGCTGACCGACCCCAAGGGCCGGATGCACACGATCACCCTCACCCCGGGCCGGGAGTTCCACACCCACCGCGGCCTGTTCAGGCACGACGAGCTGATCGGGCGCCCCGAGGGCTGGGTGGTGACCAACACCGCCGGCGTCGAGTACCTCGCCCTGCGGCCGCTGCTGGCGGACTACGTGCTGTCCATGCCACGAGGTGCAGCCGTGGTGTACCCGAAGGACGCCGGCCAGATCGTCGCGATGGCGGACATCTTCCCCGGGGCCCGGGTGGTCGAGGCCGGCGTCGGCTCCGGAGCCCTCACGATGTCGCTGCTGCGCGCGGTCGGGGACCGGGGCTCGGTGCACTCCTTCGAGCGCCGGCCCGACTTCGCCGACATCGCCCGGGCGAACATCGAGACCTTCTTCGGCGGACCGCACCCCGCCTGGCGGCTGACCGTGGGCGACCTCGCCGAGGAACTGCACGACACCGAGGTGGACCGGGTCGTGCTGGACATGCTCGCCCCCTGGGAGTGCCTGGACGCCGTCGCCCGGGCGCTGACCCCCGGCGGCGTGCTGATCTGCTACGTGGCCACCGCCACCCAGCTCTCGAGGGTGGCCGAGGCGCTGCGCGAGGACGGCCGGTTCACCGAGCCGAGTGCCTGGGAGTCGATGGTCCGGGGCTGGCATCTGGAGGGACTGGCCGTCCGCCCCCAGCACCGGATGGTGGGTCACACCGGCTTCCTGCTCACCAGCCGGCGGCTGGCGGACGGGGTGGCCCCGCCGCAGCGGCGCAGGCGCCCGGCCGGGACGACCCGGGACGGCGGCGAACACGTCGAGGAGGCCTGGGGCCGGTGGACGGCCGAGGACCTGGGGGAGCGTCCGGTCTCGGAGAAGAAGATCCGCCGCGTCCGTCGCGAGGTCACCGGGGGGACCCCCGAGGGCAGTTCGGTGGCCGCTCCCGGTGCTCCGGCGGACACCCCCGAGGACGAGCTCGACGGCGAGCTCTGAGGGACCTCCACCTGGTGCCCCAGCGGCCGGACTGTCCCGTCTCGTCGCTGTCCGCGACGTCCGTCCCTGGCCGGATCATCGCCGCCGCAATTGACGAACCGGTGATCTTGGGGCAAACGGGGAGATAATTCTCACGGTATGGACATGTCCGGCCACGCTGTGTGAAGGTGGTCACCCGAGTTGCTCAACGGTGAGTACCACGGGCCCCGATGATCGAAATCGGGCGGTGCGAGATCGACCTCGCGCACCGAGTCACGACGCGCCGCCCAGCGAGGTCGACCGGGTCGGCGTTAGTGTCAAGGGGTTCCGCCCGCGGCAACAGGGAGGTGCCTGCGATGCCCGGTGACCAGTCGAGTGCGAACGAGGCGGCACTACGCGCCGAGATCCTGCGCCTGCAGGACGAGATCGACCAGCTCAGGACCCTGCGTGGGGGCGTGGTGGACGGCGAGCAGCTGTCCCGACTGCGGGCCCAGGTGGCCCAGCTCTCCGCCCAGAACGACCGGCTGGCGTCGACCCTGCGCGACGCCCGCGACCAGATCGTGGCCCTCAAGGCCGAGGTGGATCGGCTGGCCCAGCCACCGAACACCTTCGGGGTCTACACCGGGCCCGGCGAGGACGGCACGGTCGAGATCATCAGCTCGGGCCGCAAGATGCGCGTGGCCTGCAGCCCCTCGCTGGAGCCGGAGAGTCTGAGCCCGGGCCAGGAGGTCATGCTCAACGAGGCGTTCAACGTGGTTGCCGCCCGCGACTTCGAACGCATCGGTGAGATCGTCGTGGTGAAGGAGATCATCGACGGCGACCGGGCGCTGGTGGTCGGGCACACCGACGAGGAGCGCGTGGTCCACCTCAGCGGGCCGCTGCGCACGCAGGCCCTGCGGGTCGGGGACGCGCTGACGATGGACCCGCGCGCCGGGTTCGTCTTCGAGAAGATCCCGCGGGCCGAGGTCGAGGAACTGGTCCTCGAAGAGGTCCCGGACATCGACTACTCCGACATCGGCGGGCTCGCGACGCAGATCGAGGCGATCCGCGATGCCGTGGAACTGCCCTTCCTGCACCCCGACCTGTTCCGGGAGCACGGCCTGAAGCCGCCGAAGGGCATCCTGCTGTACGGCCCGCCCGGGTGCGGCAAGACGCTCATCGCGAAGGCGGTCGCGCGCTCGCTGGCCAAGAAGGCCGCCGAGATCCGCGGCGTGAAGGAGTCGAAGAGCTACTTCCTCAACGTCAAGGGCCCGGAGCTGCTGAACAAGTACGTCGGCGAGACCGAACGGCACATCCGGCTGATCTTCTCCCGGGCCCGGGAGAAGGCCTCGGAGGGGACGCCGGTGGTGGTCTTCTTCGACGAGATGGACTCCCTGTTCCGCACCCGCGGGTCCGGGGTCTCCAGCGACGTCGAGACCACGATCGTGCCCCAACTGCTCAGCGAGATCGACGGCGTCGAGCGGCTGGAGAACGTCATCGTCATTGGTGCCTCCAACCGTGAGGACATGATCGACCCTGCCATCCTGCGGCCGGGCCGGCTGGACGTGAAGATCAAGATCCAGCGGCCGGACGCTGAGGCGGCGCGGGACATCTTCAGCAAGTACCTGACCCCGAACCTCCCGCTGCACCCCGACGACCTCGCCCAGAACGACGGGGACCCGGCGGCCACCGTCGACGCGATGATCCAGCGGACCGTGGAGCGGATGTACTCCGAGACCGAGGAGAACCAGTTCCTCGAGGTCACCTACGCCAACGGGGACAAGGAGACGCTCTACTTCAAGGACTTCAACTCCGGCGCGATGATCCAGAACATCGTCGACCGGGCGAAGAAGACCGCGATCAAGGACCTGCTGGACACCGGACAACGGGGCATCCGGCTGGACCACCTCCTGACCGCGTGTATCGACGAGTTCAAGGAGAACGAGGACCTGCCCAACACCACCAACCCCGACGACTGGGCGCGGATCTCCGGCAAGAAGGGCGAGCGCATCGTCTACATCCGGACGATCATCCAGGGCAAGCAGGGCAGCGAGCCCGGGCGCTCCATCGACACGGTGGCGAACACGGGGCAGTACCTCTGATCCGCCGTCGCGGCCCCGGGGCCGGTGGAGGCTGTACCACGAGGTGGGCACCTCCACCGGCCGTGCCGGAGGGGGCGGATGAGCGCGGAGGAACTGGTCGCACTGTACGACCCCGACGACCCCGGCGGACGGGTGGTCGGGGCCGCCCGGCGTGACCGGATGCGCCGGGAGAATCTGCCGCATGCCGCCAGTTCGGTGCTCGTGCGCCGCAGCACGGGGGAACTGCTGGTCCACCGCCGGGCGGCCACCAAGG
>DASTGO010000477.1:0-28936 GCA_035719045.1 Kineosporiaceae bacterium
CAGGTACTCGTCGGAGAAGATCTCCCACAGCTGCTGCGGGGACACCTCGCCGCCCGCCTCGTCGGTGTGGTGCTGGACCACCTGGCTGAACTCGATCTGCAGCCGGCGCGGCAGCTCCAGGTGGTACTCGTTCTTCATCAGCTAGGCCACGCCGCCCTTGCCGGACTGGCTGTTGACCCGGATCACGGCCTCATAGGTCCGCCCCACGTCGCGGGGGTCGATCGGCAGGTAGGGCACCGCCCAGACCAGCTCGTCGACGCCGACCCCGGCCGCGGCGGCGTCCACCTCCATCGACTCGAGGCCCTTCTTGATGGCGTCCTGGTGGGAGCCGGAGAAGGCGGTGTAGACCAGGTCACCGCCGTACGGGTGGCGCTCGTGGACGTCGATCTGGTTGCAGTACTCGACGGTGCGCCGGATCTCGTCGATGTCGGAGAAGTCGATCATCGGGTCCACGCCCTGGGTGAACAGGTTCAACCCCAGGGTGACCAGGCAGACGTTGCCGGTGCGCTCACCGTTGCCGAACAGGCAGCCCTCGACCCGGTCACCGCCCGCCATCACGCCGAGTTCGGCGGCGGCCACCGCGGTCCCGCGGTCGTTGTGCGGGTGCAGGGAGAGCACCACGTTCTCGCGATGGGCCAGGTTGCGGTGCATCCACTCGATCGAGTCCGCGTACACGTTGGGGGTGGCCATCTCGACGGTGGCCGGCAGGTTGATGATGGCCTTCCGGTCGGCGGAGGGCTCGAAGACCTCCAGCACCTCGTTGCAGACCCGGGCGGCGAAGTCCAGCTCGGTGCCGGTGAAGGATTCCGGGGAGTACTCGAAGAAGACGTCGGTGCCGCGTACGGAGTCGGCCATCTTCATGCACAGCCGGGCACCGTCCAGCGCGATCTGCACGATCCCGTCCTGGTCCTCACGGAACACCACCCGCCGCTGCAGCACGGAGGTGGAGTTGTAGAGGTGCACGACGGCCTGCCGGGCCCCCCGGATCGCCTCGTAGGTCCGCTCGATCAGGTGCTCGCGGGCCTGCGTCAGCACCTGGATGACGACGCCGTCCGGGATCAGGTCGCCCTCGATCAGCTGGCGTACGAAGTCGAAGTCGGTCTGGCTGGCAGAGGGGAAGCCGACCTCGATCTCCTTGTAGCCCAGCGAGACCAGCAGATCGAACATCCGGCGCTTGCGCTCGGGGCTCATCGGGTCGATCAGGGCCTGGTTGCCGTCGCGCAGGTCCACCGCGCCCCACTGGGGTGCCTTCTCGATCCTCTTGGAGGGCCAGGTGCGGTCGGACAGGTCGACGGCGATCTGGTCCTGGAAGGGACGGTACTTGTGGATGGGCATGCCGGACGGCCGCTGAATGCTGTTCATGATCTTCGCCTCACGTGGTCGGGTGCTCAAGGCCTCGGGCTCGGCCCTCGATCGGGGCCGGGGAACGGTGGCCGGCACGCAGGAACCCTCCGCGGCGAGAGGACCGGCCTAGTGGGCCTCGCCGCGGCGGCGAAGGAGCAGGAGAGCCACGCGCACCAGCCCACCGTACACGACGGCAAACATCGAGCGCTGGAACGGCGCCCCATGGGCGGATTAGTCTGCAGCCGAGCGCAATGACGACATTCCGGATGCGGGAGGTCACAGATGTCGAATCATGCCGATGCGGGCAGGACGGCCGACACGACCATACGACCCGCGGACCAGGTGGACCTGTCGGCCGGTCCCGCGCCGGACGATCTGCCGGGCACCGGCTCGGCACCGGCCGACGAGCCCGGCGAGTTCCCGGCCGTGGAGCGGTACCGGCCCCCGCTGCCCTTCGACACCAGCGTGGCGCATCCGGCCCGGGTGTACGACGTCTGGCTGGGCGGCAAGGACAACTTCGCCCCCGACCGCGAGGCCGCCCGCAAGGTCATGGAGCACAACCGGGCGATCGTCCCCGGAGTCCGGGCCAACCGGTCGTTCCTGGCCAGGGTGGTCCGCCACCTCGCCGGGACCGAGGGCATCGACCAGTTCCTCGACCTCGGCACGGGACTCCCGGCGGCCGACAACGTGCACGAGGTCGCCCAGTCGGTGAACCCGCAGGCCCGGGTCGTCTACGTGGACAACGACCCGATCGTCCTGGCCCATGCGCACGCCCTGCTCACCGGCGCGCCCGGCACCATCGCCTACCTCGAGGCCGACCTCCACGACGCCACCACCGTGCTCGCCGGAGCCGCCCTCACCCTGGACTTCTCCCGGCCGATCGCCGTGCTGCTGCTGATGTCCCTGCAGTTCATTGAGGACGGGGCCGCCGGCCCGCTGGTGGCGGCCCTGCTCGACGCCGTTCCCTCCGGCAGTTTCCTGGTGGTCTCGCACCCTGCCTCCGATGTCAGTGAGAGCGCGAACGAGGGCACCCGGACCTACAACTCGATGGTCTCCACCGGGATGACCCGGCGCAGCAAGGAGGAGATCCTGGCGTTCTTCCACGGGCTGGAGATCCTCCAGCCCGGGGCCGTCCCGATGCCGTTCTGGCGGCCGGACCCCGGGGACGAGCCGCCGAGGGCCCAAATCCCCGCCTACGCCGTGGTAGGCCGCAAGCCCTGAGCCCCGGCAGCACCCCCACGAGGCCGAAGGCACCGGGGAGGCCGTGATCTGACCACGTTCGACGGATCGCCCGGCCGTCGGCGACTAAGCTCGGCGCTGGACGATCACGCCTGCGCGGCGCTTGGGGGAAGAAACCATGGGACCGATGCGGATCCGCGGGACGGCTGCGTCATCGACCACGAGGTCGCCGCTCACCCGCCTGCTCCTGCCGGCCGGGCTGCTGACTGCGGCGCTGCTGCTCCCGGCCTCCACCCTGGCGGTGACCGCACCCGCCTCGGCCGCCGAACGCGCGTCCGCCGCCGTCACCCTGGCGGCATCCGCATCCTCCGCGGCGAAGCTCACCCGGCCCGCGGTGCTCCCCGGCCGGGGTGGCGGCGGTAGCGGGGGCGGGCACAGCAGCGGGGGCGGCAGCCGCGGTTCCGGGGGGAGTTCCAGTCACAGCGGGTCCAGTCACAGTGGATCCAGCAGCAGCGGGAGCGGCAGCAGCAGTGGGGGATCCTCGTCGTCCACCACCCGGCACCTCACGTCGACCGGCTACAGCTCCGGGGTGGGCGGCGCAGGGCTGGGCGCAGGCGTGGGTCTCGTCGTCGGCCTGATCGCACTGGTCGTCCTCGTCGCCGTGATCGTCCTCATCGTCCGCCGCCGCCGCTCCTCCGGGGCCTTTCCCCAGGAGCTGTACCCCGACCCTGAGCTGCGTGACCTGTCCACACTGCGCCCCGCGGACGACCTGCCGACCCCGCAGAGCCTCGGAGCCGGGTTCGCCGAGGTGGGCCGGGCCACCACCCGGGCGGAACTCGACGAGGGCCTGGCGGAGATCAGGGCCCACGATCCGGAGTTCGACCTGGACAACTTCCGGACGGCGGCCCAGCGCACCTTCTTCACCGTCCAGCAGGCGTGGACCCAGCGGCACCCGGTCCTGTCCCGGCAGGTGATGGCCGACTCGTTGTGGCAGGCACACAAGATGCAGATCGAGGCACAGCAACGGGAGGGCACCGCGAACCGGCTGGACGGGCTGGCCGTGCAGAACATCGTCATCGTCGGGATGAACTCCGACAACGGCTACGACTCGATCATGACCCGGTTCTTCGCCTCCTCGGCCGACTACACCGTGGACGGCTCGGGACGTTTCGTGCGCGGCCACAGCGACGTCCAGGACTGGTGCGAGGACTGGGTGTTCCAGCGCTCCGCGAGTGCGGTCACCCGTCAGGACGGCGGCCTGCTGGCCTCGAAGTGCCCGCACTGCGGCGCCCCGCTGCAACTGGACCTGGCCGGGGTCTGCTCCTACTGCAGGAACACTGCGGTGGACGGCGGCGACTGGGTGCTCACCCGGATCGACCAGCTCCCGTCCTGGGAGTGGGCGCTGACACATCTGCCCAGCTGACGCCGGCCGTCCCGCACCGATCCCAGCCGCCCCACTCCGGGACAGATCGGGGGTTCGTCTCGCCAAGGCGGGTGGTCGTTGTCACACTGCACCCATGCCGACGACGACCCGTCCCGCCACCTGCCCGCTGTGTGAGGCCACCTGTGGCCTGCTGGTCACGGTGGAGGGTGAGGGTCCCGGGGCCCGGGTGACCGAGGTCCGCGGGGACGCCGACGACCCGTTCAGTCGCGGCTTCGCCTGCCCGAAGGGCCTGGCCATCGGAGAACTCCACCACGACCCGGACCGGCTGCGCACCCCGCTGGTCGACGGCCGGGAGGCCACCTGGGAGCAGGCCTGGCAGGCGGTCCACGAGCGGCTCGGCCGGGTCCTCGGCGAGCACGGCCGGGACGCGGTCGGGGTGTACCTCGGGAACCCGAACGTGCACACCCTGGCCGGTTCGCTCTACGTCCCGGCGCTGGCCAAGGCCCTGGGCAGCCGGCACGTGTTCTCCGCCTCGACCAGCGACCAGATGCCCAAGCAGGTCGCCGCCGTGCTCATGTTCGGCGATCCGCTGAGCGTCCCGGTCCCGGACCTGGACCGCACCGACCTGCTCCTGGTACTCGGTGCGGACCCGTTGTCCTCCAACGGATCCCTGATGACCGCGCCGGACATGCCGGGCCGGTTGCGGGCCCTGCGGCGGCGCGGCGGACGGCTGGTGGTGGTCGACCCCCGGACCTCCCGGACCGCCCGGGTGGCCGACCAGCACCTGACGATCCGCCCCGGCTCCGACGCCCTGCTGCTCGCCGCCCTGGCCCAGGTCCTGCTCACCGGCGGTCTCGCGGCCGACCCGGGACCACATGTCACCGGGCTGGAGGCGTTGCCCGCGGCGCTGGCCCCGTTCACCCCGGAGGCCGTCGCCGGACCCACCGGGATCGAGGCCGGCACGATCCGCCGGCTGGCTGCCGACCTGGCCGCGGCCCCCACCGCCGCCGTCTACGGGCGGGTCGGCACGACGACCACCCGGTTCGGCACCGTCACGTCGTGGCTGGTCGACGTGGTCAACACGCTGACCGGCAACCTGGACTCCCCCGGCGGCGTGCTGTTCCCGCTGGCGGCCGCGGGCCAGCGCAACTCCTCCCCCGCCACCCGGGCCCGGGCGCCGAGGTTCGGCCGGTACGCCACCGGAGTGCGCGGGCTGCCCGAGGTGTTCGGCGAGCTGCCGTCGGCGGCGATGGCCGAGGAGATCCTCGCGGGGAACATCCGCGGGATGGTCACCGTCGCCGGCAACCCCGCACTGTCCGCCCCCGACGCCGGCCGCCTGGACCGTGCCCTGGCCGGGCTGGACGTCCTGATCAGCGTGGACCCCTACCTCAACGAGACCACCCGGCACGCTGACGTGGTGCTGCCGGTCCCGACCCCGCTGCAGCGCCCGCACCTGGACCTGACCTTCTCCCAGCTCTCGGTGCGCAATGTCATCCGCTGGGCGGATCCTGTCCTGCCGGCGCAGCTGCCGCAGGAGTGGCAGACCCTGGCCCGGCTCGCGGCCATCCTCGGCGGGGCAGGGCCGGACGCCGACCCGGCCGTCGTGGACTCCCTCGTCCTGCGGACCCTGATCGGCCAGCAGATCGCCGCGGAGGGATCGGCTCTGGCGGGCCGGGACCCCGTCGAGGTGGTGGCCGAGCTGGGCGGTCGCCCCGGGGAGGAGCGACTGGTCGATCTGCTGCTGCGGGTCGGGCCGTACCGCCTCACCCTTGACCAGGTGCGCCGGCACCCGCATGGACTGGACCTCGGGGAGTTGCGGCCCCGGCTACCCGAGGTACTGCGGACCCCCAGCGGCCGGGTGGAGCTGGCTCCGGCCCCGATCCTCGCCGACCTGCCCCGGTTGCGGGCCGTCCTGGACGAGCCGTGGGACGGGCTGCTCCTGGTCGGGCGGCGGCATCTGCGGTCCAACAACTCCTGGGGGCACAATGTGGCCTCCCTGGTGGGTGGGTCCAACCGCTGCACGCTGCAGGTCCATCCGCAGGACGCGCAGGCCCGCGGGCTGGTCGACGGCGGGACGGCGGCCATCAGCTCCGCCGCGGGACGGCTGGTCGTCGAGGTGGAGGTCACCGACCGGATCCGTCCCGGAGCGGTGAGCCTGCCGCACGGCTGGGGACACGACCTCGACGGGGTCGGGCTGCAGGTCGCCCGCAAGGCCGGCGGGGTCAACACCAACGTCCTCACCCCGCCCGAGGTGGATCCGTTGTCCGGGACCGCCGTGTTCAACGGCATCCCGGTCACCGTCGCCCCGGCTGATCCTGATCGGTGAGGCCCCCGTCCCCCCGCACCCGCAGGCCGCTCCGCCTGGCGTGCAGGCGGATGTCGGTGGGCTGTGGCACGGTGACGCAATGGCGAACTGGGAGCAGTTCTGCGCGCTCGCACCGGAACTGGCGGCCGAGGTCCGGGCCAGGTTCGAGGCGCACCGGCACAAGACGATGGCGACCGTCCGGGCCGACGGGTCGCCACGGATCTGCGGTACCGAGGTCGAACTGCGCGGGGGCGAGGTCTACCTCGGCGGGATGTCCGGCAACCGGCGATTCGCCGACCTGCGCCGGGACCCGCGGGTGGCGCTCCACTCCGGCAGCGACGACCCGCCGACCTGGTCCGGGGACGCCAAGCTGTCGGGCCGGGCGGTCGAGATCACCGCCCCCGAGGCGCTGGAGGCGTTCCGCGACGAGGCCGTCGAGGTCCCGCCCGGACCCTTCGAGCTGTTCCGGGTGGAACTGACCGAGGCCAGCGTGGTGCGGCTGGCCGAGGGCGGCGACCACCTGCTCATCGACCTGTGGCAGGAGGGGCAGCCGGTGCGCACCGTGGTCCGCCGATGAGTGGCGGCCCGGCGGGCGGTCCTACCGACGACAGCGCCCGCAGAACATCTCGCGGCGCTGTCGCCGCAGCGTCCGGCAGTTCCGTCAGCGCTGTTCCGCCGGGGGGACCTTGACGGTGATGTGCAGCTCGCGCAGTTGCTCGGGCGTCACCGGCGCCGGGGCCTTCATCAGCAGGTCCCTCGCGTTCACCGTCATCGGGAAGGCGACGACGTCCCGGATGATGCTCTCGTCGGCGAGCAGCATGATGATCCGGTCGATGCCGGGGGCGATGCCCGCGTGTGGCGGTGCCCCGAACTGGAAGGCGCTGTAGAGCGAACCGAACCGCTCCCGGACGTCGGCCTCGGAGTAACCCGCCAGCCCGAACGCCTCCACCATCAGCTCCGGGTCGTGATTGCGGACCGCCCCGGAGGAGAGCTCGTAGCCGTTGCAGACGATGTCGTACTGGTAGGCGAGGACCGTCGTCGGGTCCTCGGCCTTGAGCGCCTCGGCACCGCCCTGCGGCATGGAGAACGGGTTGTGGCTGAACTCGATCTGCCCCGTCTCCTCATTGCGCTCGTACATGGGGAAGTCGACGATCCAGCAGAACCGGAAGACGTCCTGCTCCAGCAGGTCCAACTGCCGGCCGACCTCCGTGCGCAGGGCGCCCGCCACCCGGGCGGCCAGCGCGGCCGTGTCGGCGGCAAACAGAATCGCGTCACCGGCGACGGCATCGGTCGCCTTCGTGACCGCCTCGACGTCCTCCTCCCGGAACGCCTTGGCGATCGAGCCGCTCACCGTGCCGTCGGTCTCGAGCTTGAGCCACGCCATTCCCTTGGCGCCCCAGGACTTCGCGAACTCCGTGAGGGCGTCGAAGAACTTCCGCGGCTGCTGCGCGCCCCCCGGCACCCGCAACGCCCGAACGGTCTTCCCGGCGAGAACCCTGATCTCCGAGGCCTGGAAGTGGTCGGTCAGGTCCACGATCACCAGCGGGTTGCGCAGGTCCGGCTTGTCGGTGCCGTACTTGAGCATCGCCTCAGCAAAGGGAATGCGCGGGAACGGGATCGGAGTCCGTTCGCGGTCGGAGAAGGTGGTGAACAACTGGTCCAGCACCTGCTCGACCACCGCGAACACGTCTTCCTGGGTGGCGAAGGCCATCTCGAGGTCGAGCTGGTAGAACTCGCCGGGCGAACGGTCGGCGCGCCCGTCCTCGTCCCGGAAGCACGGCGCGATCTGGAAGTAGCGCTCGAAGCCACTGGTCATCAGCAACTGCTTGAACTGTTGGGGCGCCTGGGGAAGGGCGTAGAAGCAGCCCGGGTAGCGCCGGCTCGGAACCAGGTAGTCGCGGGCGCCCTCCGGGGAGGAGCTGGTCAGGACCGGGGTCTGGATCTCGACGAACCCGAGCTGGTCCATGAACCGGCGCAGTTCCCGCACGATCTCGTACCGGAGCCTGATGTTCCGCTGGAGTCGCTCGCTGCGCAGGTCCAGGAAGCGGTAGGCGAGCCGGACCTCTTCGCGCACCGATTCGGCCTCGGAGATCTCGAACGGCAGCGGCTGGGCGACCCTGGACAGCACGGTGACCGCGCTCGCGACGATCTCGATGTCCCCGGTGGCCAGCTCCGGGTTCCGGTTCTGCGGCGCCCGCTCGACCACGGCACCGTCTACCGAGAGGACCGACTCGCGACCCAGGTCACGCAGCTGCTGGGCCAGTTCCTCGTCCCGGAAGACGACCTGGACCCGGCCGGAGTGGTCCCGGATGTCGGCGAACAACAGTCCGCCGTGGTCCCGGACCGTGGCCAGCCAACCAGCAACCCTGACCTCGTTCCCCACCTGGGAGAGCCCGAGGTCACGGCAGACGTGGGTCCGGTACGCGTTCACGAGAGTGATTCCCTTCAGGTCGCATCAGGGGCTACGCAGACAGCCGCGACCGGTGGTCGATGCTACCCGATCCCCCCACGCCGACACGGAGCGGCGACCGCTGCGCAGATCCCGGGGGCTCACCACCGGATCACGCAGGGGCCGGGCACGGCGTCAGAGGTGGAAGCCGAGACGGTGCAGCTGTTTCGGGTCGCGCTGCCAGTCCTTGGCGACCTTCACCCGCAGGTCCAGGTGCACCCGGCAGCCGAGCAGCGCCTCGATGCCCTGCCGGGCCCGGGTGCCGACATCGCGCAGCCGGGAGCCGCCCCGGCCGATGACGATCGCCTTCTGGCTGTCCCGCTCCACGAACAGGTGCACCCGGACATCGAGCAGCGGGCGGTCGGCGGGCCGGCCCTCCCGGGGCACGATCTCCTCGACGACGACGGCCAGGCTGTGCGGCAGCTCGTCCCGGACCCCCTCCAGCGCGGCCTCCCGGACCAGCTCGGCGACCATGACGGCCTCCGGCTCGTCGGTGAGTTCGCCGTCGGGGTACAGCGGCGGCCCTTCAGGCAGCTGCCCGACCAGGACTTCGGTGAGCACGTCGAGCTGGTCCTCCCCGGGCGCGGACACCGGGACCACCGCGGCGGCCTCGACCAGCTCGGACACGGCCAGCAGCTGCTCGGCCAGCCGGGCCCGGTCGACCTTGTCGGTCTTGGTCACGATCACCACGACCGGGGTGCGGATCCCGGACAGCTCGGCGGCGATGAACCGGTCCCCCGGCCCGACCTTCTCGTCCGCCGGGACGCAGAACCCGACCACGTCCACCTCGAGCAGGGTGGCCCGGACCAGGTCGTTCAGCCGCTCCCCGAGCAGGGTGCGCGGCCGGTGCAGTCCTGGGGTGTCGACCAGGACCAGCTGCGCGTCCGACCGGTGCACGATGCCGCGGATGGTGTGCCGGGTGGTCTGGGGTTTGCTGGAGGTGATCGCCACCTTCTGCCCGACCAAGGCATTCGTCAGCGTGGACTTCCCGGCGTTCGGCCGGCCGATCAGGCAGGCGAACCCGCTGCGGAAGCCCGGCCCGGCGACCCCGCCGGGCCCGGGGGCGCCTCCCGTCTCACGCCGCGCACCCGTCCACCCGCTCACTGTGTCTCCTCGCCGTCGCCCGGTTCGCCGTCCCGGCTGACGATCACCGTGGCCAGCTGATTGCGCCGGCCCTCGAACCGGTCCGTGGTGAGCACCAGTCCCCCGACCCGGGCGGTGGCCCCCGCGATCGGCACCCGCCCCAGCGCCTTGGCCAGCAGTCCGCCGACGGTGTCCACCTCCTCGTCCTGCAGTTCCAGGCCGAACAGCTCGCCGACCTCCTCGATGTGCACCCGGGACCGGACCCGGTAGCGCTCCTCGGACAGCTTCTCCACGTCCGGGTCGTCCCGGTCGTACTCGTCGGAGATGTCCCCGACGATCTCCTCGACCAGGTCCTCCAGGGTGACCAGGCCGGCCGTCCCGCCGTACTCGTCGACGACGATCGCCACGTGCCCGGCGTCGAGCTGCATCTCCCGCAGCAGGTCGTCGACCGGCTTGTTGTCCGGGACGAACAGCGGCTCGCGCATCACGTCCTCGACCCGGTCGACCGCACCCTGCTCGGGGTGCTCGTGCAGCCGCCGGGCGACGTCCTTCAGGTAGACCACGCCGAGCACGTCGTCCAGGCCCTCGCCCAGCACGGGCACCCGGGAGAACCCCGACCGCAGGAACAGCGACATCGCGACGTGCAGGGTGGTCCCGTGGTCGACGGACACCAGGGCCGTCCGCGGCACCATCACCTCCCGGGTCAGGGTGTCCCCGAGCTCGAAGACGGAGTGGATCATCTCCCGCTCGCCGGCCTCGATCAGCTTGGTCTCCCCGGCGAGGTCGACCAGCTCGCGCAGTTCGGCCTCGGAGGCGAACGGACCGTCGCGGAACCCACGACCCGGGGTGAGCACGTTGCCGACGACCACCAGCAGCCGGGCCAGCGGGCCGAGCACCCGGGTCAGCGCGAGCATCACCGGTGCCGCCACCAGCGCTATCGCATCGGAGTGCTGCCGGCCGAGGGTGCGCGGGCCGACCCCGACGGCCACGAACGACGCAGCCGTCATGATCGTCACCGCCGCCCCGACCGCCTGCCAGCCCACCCCACCGGAGCCCACGAGCACGATGGTCACCGCCACCGTGGCCCCTGACTCGGCGAGCACCCGCAGGAAGGCGGCCACGGACAGGGTCGGCGCCGGATCCACGGCCACCCGGCTGAGCGCACCCCCGCCCCGGCGCCCCTGGGCGACCAGTTCCCCGGCCCGGACCCGCGACACCCGGGACAGCGCGGCCTCCGTCGCCGCCAGCGTGCCCGCGCAGACCACGAGCAGCGCCGCGGTGACGACCAGGCTGACCGCGTCCGAGTTCACCGGCGCCCTCGTGTGGCCAGGAAGGTCAGCAGCAGCTTGCGCTGCAGGGCGAACATCTCCTGCTCCTCGTCGGGCTCGGCGTGGTCGTAGCCGAGCAGGTGGAGGATCCCGTGGGTGGTCAGCAGGAGCAACTCCTCGTCGGTGGTGTGGCCGGCCTGGCGGGCCTGCCGCTGCGCCACCTGCGGGCAGAGCACGACGTCGCCGAGCAACCCGGGCGGGGTCTGCTCGGACTCGGTACCGGGACGCAGTTCGTCCATCGGGAAGGACATCACGTCCGTGGGGCCGGGCTCGTCCATCCACTGGACGTGCAACTGCTCCATCGCCGGCTCGTCGACCAGCACCACCGACAGTTCGGCCTGCGCGTGGACGTGCATGGCTGCCAGGACGTGCCGGGCCAGGGCGGAGATCTCCGCCTCGTCCGTGACGACATCGCTCTCGTTGTTGACCTCGATACCCACGCCTCTATCCTCTCGCGCCCGGGCCGGACGCCCGTGCGCTGATCACTGGCAGGGTTATCGGCCGGATCGGCCGGGAAGGTGACGCCTCGGGGGCCGGGGGAGCCCTCACGGATCAGTGGGCGCGCCGGCTGCGGCGGGCCTGGTTCGCCTGCGCCTGCGGCGGCCCGGTCCGGGGAGCGGCCGGCCGCGCCGGGCCGCCGTCCTGCTGACGGGCCTCCTCCCAGCGGCCGTAGGCGTCGACGATATCGCCGACCAACCGGTGCCGGACCACATCGTTGCTGGTCAGCCGCGCGAAGTGGATGTCTTCGACACCGTCGAGGATCTCCTGGACCAGGCGCAGCCCGGACAGCGTCCCGGCCGGCAGGTCCACCTGGGTGATGTCCCCCGTGACGACCATCTTCGAGCCGAAACCGAGCCGGGTGAGGAACATCTTCATCTGCTCCGGCGAGGTGTTCTGGGCCTCGTCGAGGATGATGAAGGCGTCGTTGAGACTCCGGCCGCGCATGTAGGCCAGCGGGGCGACCTCGATCGTGCCCGCCGCCATCAGCCGGGGGATCGACTCCGGGTCGATCATGTCGTGCAGGGCGTCGTAGAGCGGGCGCAGGTACGGGTCGATCTTCTCCGTCAGCGTCCCGGGCAGGAAGCCCAGCCGCTCCCCCGCCTCGACGGCCGGCCGGGTGAGGATGATCCGGTTGACCCGTTTGCCCTGCAGTGCCTGAACCGCCTTGGCCATCGCCAGGTACGTCTTGCCGGTACCGGCCGGGCCGATCCCGAACACGACGGTGTGCTGGTCGATGGCGTCGACATAGCGCTTCTGGTTGAGCGTCTTCGGCCGGATCGTCCGCCCGCGGCTGGACAGGATGTTCAGGGTGAGTACGTCCGCCGGGCGCTCGGTGGTCTGCTGCCGCAGCATCCCGACCGACCGCTCCACGGCATCGACGCTGAGGGGCTGACCGGCCGCCAGCACGGCGACCAGTTCGTCGAACAGCCGCTCGACGAGGGCCACCTCGCCGAACGCGCCGCTGACGGTGATCTCGTTGCCGCGGACGTGGATGTCCGCGCGAGGGAAGGAACGCTCGACGGAGCGGAGGATCTCGTCGCGGGCTCCCAGCAACGAGACCATCGGCACCTCGGGCGGCACGACGATCCGATGCACGGCCTGCTGGCTGGTGGCGGGTCCACTTGCGGGGGTACTGCCTGGCTGGTCGGACATTGTTGCTGCGCGCGAACCCTCCGTAGCGGGATCAGGACGCCCCCATGCTATCCGTGACCACGCCTGCGCGCCGTCGGGATATCCGCAGCGCCATCGATCCACCCCGCCGGCACCCCGTCCGGCCGTCGATCACCTACCGGGCGCCGATCGGCGGGCCCCGTCGGCCGTCAGCCCGGCGGCCAGGTCATCGACCGGCCGGCCAGCACATGCCCGTGGACGTGGAAGACGCTCTGCCCGGACTGCGGACCGGTGTTGAACACCAGCCGGAAGTCCCCGCCGGCTGCCTCCCCCGCGATGCCCGCCCCGACCCGGACCAGCTCCGCCAGGGCCTCGACGTCTCCGGCCGCCAGTTCTGCGACGTCGACGTAGTGGTCCCGGGGGATCACCAGCACGTGGGTGGGCGCCTGCGGGTTGAGGTCCCGGAAGGCCATCACCCGCTCCCCCGTACGGACGATCTCGGCCGGCAACTGCCCGGCCACGATCCGGCAGAAGATGCAGTTCGCCTGCTCGTTCTCGCTGTCTGCGCCCACGACCGGCAAGCGTAGGCCCCGACCCCGACGAACACCCCCCTCCCCCGGACGGCTCATCCGTGGCAGGCTGTCTAGCCACGGAGAGTGCCGGGGCAACTACTCTCCGAACTCATTTGTGGAGGGGACCGACGGTGACCGTGCAACTGGACCGTTCCCAGGACGTCTGGCTCGACGCGAACGGCGTGCCGACGCCCGGGCGCAGACGGGCCCGGCCGCTCACCCGGCGGGAGCGCCGCGACCGCGAGCGGGACGCCGCCTTCCAGGTCCCGCCCGAACCGGCGACCACCGACCCGTTCCCCGTCGGGCAGCCGCATCTGCGGGGGGCCGCGGTGCCGATGGACCCGACCGTCACCCTTCCCCCACTCGCCTTCGCTCCGGAGCGGTACCGGCAGCCCGTCCCCCCGCAACCGTCCCCACGGCTGCCCCTGCGGCCCTCGGGGTGGGGAGGCCGCCCGGCCGAGCCCTACCCGAGCCAGCCCTACCCGAGCCAGCCCGGGTACCCGCTGGAGCAGTACCCCGCCGACCACTACCCGCTCGCGACGGACCACACCGGCGAGGAGGCCTGCACCGACGAGGCCTATCCCGATGACGGGGCCTATGCCGACGACGTCTACGGCGACGAGGACGAGTACACCTGCGACACCTGCCCCGACAGCTACGCCGCCGGCGAGGAGTTCGGGGGCGGGCAGTACGCCGAAGACGGTCCGTACCTCCAGGACGATCCGTACGACGCGGACGACGACGCGGACGCCGTCGTGGCGGCCCCGGAGCGGGCCTATCAGCGGCCCTACCCCGCAGAGCCCTACCACCACGAGACGGACGACTTCGGCTCCCACCCGACGTCAGCCCTGCCCACCCACGCGCAGACCGCCGTCGAGGACCTGGACGACGAGGACCCCGATACCTGGGACCCGCAGGACGAGGACCCGTACGACGAGGACTACCCCGCCGCCCAGGCCCACGCCCCCGCTCCCGACGACGCCGCCGAGGTGCCACCGGTGGCGGCGCACCTGCCGGATCCGATCGACCCGGTGACAGACCCGCCGGTCACCCACTTCAGCGCCCAGCACCGCAGGCCCCGCCGCGCCCCCGCCCCGGCACGGACGGTCCACGCGGTGGTCCGCCCGCCGGTCGTGGTCCCGCCGCCTCCAGCCGCCGAGCCGGAGCAGGAGCCGGAGGAACTGACCCAGATCCTTCCGCGGATCGCCATGGACCCCGGGCGTCTGCTGCCACCGGGCCGGTCCGGGATGCCGCTCCCCTCCGGCGTCCCGGTGCGGGACGACCCCGCAGCGGCCGCCGGCCGGGCTGCCGCAGTAACGAGGACCCGTCGGCGCCCCACCGGCACCGAGGCAGCCCCCCGCACGGCCAAGGCGTCCCGGAAGGCCGCGAAGAAGGCCCGCAAGGCGGCCGCCGTCCGGGGGCCGGCTGCCTTCGGCGAACGGCCCGAGGACCGCGACATGGTCACCACCGCCGTCCTGCCCGCGACCCCGGCTGCCCCGCCACGGAAGGCACGCCGTGGTGCCTGGCGGAGCCTGCTCGCCGCCCTCGCCCTGGTCGGGGTGGCGGCCGGGGTGTTCGGCGGCCTGCGCCTGGGCCAGGAACTCGTCCGGGCCCGGGCCCAGGTGCTCGGCGGCAGCAGGTTGCCGGCGCCGTCGGCCGCACCGTCGGCAGCCGGCACGACCGGGTCGGGTGAGCTGGACCGGGCCGCCACCGCCGCCACCGCCGGAGGCCTGGTGGACGGGATGCCGCGAGCTGCCGGGGCGGGAGCAGGCCAGCCCGCCGCCCAGGCCGGTGCCGGCCGCACCTCACTGTACGTGTACTGGGTCACCGGTTCGGCGAACCGTGCCCTGCTCGCCCGGGAGCTCCGCTCGGTCACCGACTACGGCGACCCGTTGCTGTCCGCGGTGCAGGCCGTGCTCCGCGAGCGCCCGCTCGACCCGGACTACGCAACGCCGTGGCGCCCGGCGACCTCGGTCCAGGTCAGGTCGGCCGGGGACGGCATCACCGTGGTGCTCTCCCCCGACGCCTTCGCCGCCCCCGGGATCTCCCCGGCAGTGGCCGGTGCCGCCGTGCAACAGCTGGTCTGGACGGTTACCGCGGCCGCCCAGCGCGACGTCCCGGTCACCCTCCAGGCCACCGGCGCGACCGGGTACCGGGCCTGGGGCAGTGTCGTCCTCGGCCAGCCCGTCCGGCGGGACGTCGGCGCCCGGGCCGCCGTCTGGATCGACACCCCGCTGGAGGCCAGCAGCCAGCCCGGGACCGTCCGGGTCAGCGGCCAGGGGGCGGCCTTCGAGGCCACGTACCGGTGGCAGGTCAGCCAGGACGGGCACGCGGTCGCCTCGGGGGTGGCCGCCGGGACAGCGTCCGGACCAGGGACCGGCTGGTCGACGTTCAGCGTGGACGTCCTGCTCCCGCCCGGTTCCTACCAGCTCACCGTGACCGCCGAGAACCCCGGGCAGGCCGAGCAGCCGCCGGGCTGGACCTGGCCGGACACCCGCTCCTTCCGGGTCGGGTGACCCGTTCGCCCCACTCGGGGTGGACTTCGGACACCCCGAGACGCTAGAACGAGATCATCCGGTGTCCGGGGGCAACCGCTCACGACAGGTGGGCGTGTACGGGGCGTGGTAGCAGCGAGCACGACGGCCGAACATCTGCTGGCCGTCCCCACCCTCACCGTCGCGCCGGCGCGGAGGGAGCGGGTCGTGCGCGGTCGGGGGGATCGCGGGACACACACGGGTACGCCGTCCCGGGACGATCCGTCCACCTGGGACGCCGACACCGCCGTCTCGATGCTGTACTCCACGCACTGGAACCACCTGGTCCGGCTCGCCGCCCTGCTCACGCGGGACAGCTCGGTGGCCGAGGAGATCGTCCAGGACGCCTTCATCCGGTTCCACGGCCGGTGGGAGCGGCTGGCCGACCCCGGCGCCGCACAGGCCTACCTGAGGGCCAGCGTCGTCAACGGGGCCAGGTCCGCGCTGCGGCACCGGTCGGTGGAAGAGCGGTACCGCCAGCCCGGGCCGCCCGCCCCGGCAGGCCCGGAGGAACTGGCCGTCCGGGCCGACACCGACGCCCGCGTGCTCAACGCCCTGCACACCCTGCCCCGCCGGCAGCGGGAGGTGCTGGTCCTGCGGTACTACGGCGACCTGTCGGAACTGGAGATCGCCCAGGCCCTCGGTCTCAGCCGGGGAGCGGTCAAGAGCCACGCCCACCGCGGCCTGGCCTCCCTGAAGGCAGCCCTGGTCACGTCCGGGGAGGTGCAGTCGTGAGTGACATGCCCCACCTCAGCGGGCCCGAACCGACCGACCCCGAGGACCGGCGGATCGCCGACCTGCTCGGCGGCGCCCTGCACCGGGAGGCCGCCCGGGTGAGCCCCTCCCCCGACGGTCTGCAGCGCATCCAGCGCGAACTGCGCTCCCGCACCGTCCCGCGGCCGGCCGCCTGGTTCGGCAGGCTCGCCCCCGCGCTGACGGCGGCCGCGGCGGTGGCGGTGCTGGCGGTGGCCGGCACCGTGGGGGTCCGGCTGACCGACCGGCCGTCCGCCGGTGGCGCCGGTCCCGCCACCGCGCCGTCCGTGACCGCCGAGGCCCCGCCCGACAAGCTGCCGGTCTACGTGGTCGGCGACCAGGGCGGTCGGCGCTGGCTGTTCCGGGAGTACCGGTCCACGCACGCCCGGACCGCGGACGAGCGGGTGGCCGAGGCAGTCACCGACGCCGTGACCCTCGCCCCGGCCGACCTGGACTACGACGTCCGCCTGTTCGAGGGCGCGCTGCCCGGACAGGCCCGCGCGCAGGTGTCCGACCAGCTGATCACCCTGACCCTGACCGCCGCGATGGCCACCCGGCCCGGCGCGACCACGGCCGACGCCGAGCTGGCCGTCCAACAGTTGGTCTGGACCGCCACGGCCACCGCCGGACCGGGCTACGCCTCGACCCCGGTCCGGATCACCGTGGCGAACGGCGAGCAGTCCCTGTTCGGCCGGCTGCCTCTGGACCGGACCTTCACCCGGGGCGCCGGTTCCACGGACCCCCGGGCCCCGATCTGGGTCATCAGCCTCGCCGACCGGACCGACGTGGGGCACCGGCCGATCACGGTGTCCGGGGACGCGGTCCTGGGCAGCGGCGGATCTGTCAGCTGGACCCTGGCCCGGGACGGTGTCGAGGTCGCCCGCGGCACGGCGCAGGTGACCTCGCACAGCGGGTCCCGCACCGGGTGGACGTTCGCCCCCGACACGACGGCCAGCGGGCAGTACCTGCTCACGGTGACCCTGCATCCCGGCAGCGGCACCCGGCTGCCGTCCACCTCAACCCCCTGGCAGGACAGCAAGACCTTCCGCGTCTCCTGAGCAGCCGCCGGGACCCCGCACCGGCGCTCGGCCCGTCACGGGTCAGCCGGGTCTGCCGGCCGAACCTGCTGGGGGCCGTCGGGCGGGGGACCGGACCGGTCAGCTCCAGCGGCCGAGCCGGGCCGACAGCACCGCCAGGGCCGCGGAACCGGCCGAGGAGGAGCGCAGCACCTGCGGACCGAGCCGGACCGGCTGCGCGCCCACCGCGGTGAGCACGGCCAGTTCGTCCGCGCCGATCCCGCCCTCGGGACCGACCACGACGAGGACCTCCACCGGGCTGCCGTCGGCCGGCAGGTCCAGCCCGGCGAGCGCGGTCCGGGCCTCCTCGTGCAGCACTAGGGCGATCCCGCCCCCGGCACCGGTCTCGCGGATCCGCCCGGCCAGCGCCGTGGTGGCGACCGCAGGCGCGACCGGCGGCAGGTCGGCCCGCCGGGACTGTTTGGCCGCCGCCCGGACGGTGTCCTCCCAGCGCCGCCGGGACTTCTCCCCGCGCTCCCCCGACCAGACGACCACGCAGCGCGCCGCCTGCCAGGGGATCACCGCGTCGACGCCGAGTTCCGTCGCGGTCTCCACGGCGAGCTCGTCCCGCCCGCCCTTGGCCAGGGCCTGGACCAGCACCAGCCGCGGCTGCCGGGGAACGTGCTCGACCAGCCCTTCCACGCGCAGCGTCACACGGTCCCGGTCGACGCCGGTGACCACGGCCTCGGCGACCCGGCCGGATCCGTCGGCGACGTCGACCCGCTCCCCCGGACGGGTCCGGCGCACCGTGGCGGCGTGCCGGCCCTCCGGTCCGTCGAGGGTGAGCCCGGCGCCGGCGGCGACCCCGTCGAGGCCACCCCTCGGCACCAGGTACAGCGGCGGGGTCACCGCCCGGACAGCCGCTCGCGCAGCTTGCCGAAGACGGTCTGGTGGGCCGGGGTCAGCCGTCCGGCCGGGCGCTCCTCGCCGCGCAGCCGCGCCAGCTCCCGCAGCAGCGCCTCCTGCTGCTCGTCCAGCCGGGTCGGGGTCATCACGGTCAGGTGGACGACGAGGTCGCCCCGGCCGCCGCCGCGCAGGTGGGTCACACCGAGCCCACGCAAGGTCACCAGCTCGCCTGACTGCAGTCCGGGCCGGACCTCGACCTCCTCGACGCTCTCGAGAGTGTGCAGCTCCAGGGCGGTGCCCAGGGCCGCGGCCGTCATCGGCACCTCGAGGGTGCAGTGCAGGTCGTCGCCACGGCGGGTGAACACCTGATGCGGCTTCTCGACGATCTCGACGTACAGGTCCCCGGGCGGCCCGCCGGCGGGGCCCACCTCCCCCTGCCGCGAGAGCTGGATCCGGGTGCCGGTGTCCACCCCGGCCGGGATCTTGATGGTGAGGCTGCGCCGGGTGCGGACCCGGCCCTCACCGGAACACTCCAGACAGGGCTCGGGAATCACGGTGCCGTAGCCGTGACAGGCCACGCAGGCCTGGGTGGTCATCACCTGGCCGAGCAGGGACCGGGCGATCCGCTGCACCTGGCCACGGCCGTGGCAGACCTCGCAGGTCTGCGGCTGGGTGCCGGGCTGGCAACAGGACCCCTGGCAGGTGGGGCAGACCACGGCCGTCTCCAACTGGAGCTCACGCTGGCTGCCGAACGCCGCCTCGACCAGGTCGATCTCGATCCTGATCAGGGCGTCCTGGCCCCGGCGCTGCCGCGGGGTCGGCCCGCGGGTCCCGGCTGCGGCACCGAAGAAGGTCTCGAAGATGTCACTGAACCCGAAGCCGGGGCCGAACCCGCCACCGCTGGCGTTCGGGTCCACCCCCAGGTCGTACGCCTGCCGGCGCTCGGGGTTCGACAGCACCTCATAGGCCCGGCCGACCTCTTTGAACCGCTCCTCGGTGTCCGGCCCCGGGTTGACGTCCGGATGGAGCTGGCGGGCGAGCTTGCGGTAGGCCTTCTTGATCTCCTCGGGCGTCGCGTCCCGGGAGACGCCGAGCACCTCGTAGTAGTCGCTCACCACACTCCGTCGTGGATCAGTCATGATGCGAGAATCCGTGACACATATCGGGCCACCGCACGCACGGCGGCCATCGCGGTCGGGTAGTCCATCCGGGTGGGTCCCAGGACGCCGAGGCGGGCGACCACCTCTCCCTGGGAACCGTAGCCGCTGGCGATGACGGCCGTCTCGGCGAGTCCTTCGTGTGCCGTCTCGCGTCCGATCAGGACGCCGACACCCGAGGAGTCCTCGGCCATCTCGGTGAGGAGTTTGAGCAGGACGACCTGCTCCTCCAGGGCCTCCAGCACCGGGCCGATCGAGCCGGCGAAGTCGGTGTTGGAGCGGGCCAGGTTGGCGGTCCCGGCCAGCACGATGCGCTCCTCGCGCTCGATGTCGAGGGAGTCCTCCACCGCCTCCAGCACCCGGACCACCAGCGCCCGGTCCTCGGGGCAGAAGGCCTGCGGGATTCCGTGCAGCGCCCGGGTGGCCTCAGCGAGCCGCCGCCCCACGGCCGCGGCGTTCACCCGGGCCCGCAACTCCCCGAGCAGGGCCTCGCTCGGCTCGGCCCCGACCTCGACCATGCGCTGCTCGACCCGCCCGGTGTTGGTGATCAGGACGACCAGCAGCCGCCCGCCGCCGACCGGGACCAGTTCGACGTGCCGCACCGTGGACCGGCTCAACGAGGGGTACTGCACGACCGCGACCTGCCGGGTCAGCTGGGCCAGCAGCCGGACCGTGCGGTCGACCACGTCGTCGAGATCGAGGGCACCGTCGAGCAGGGTCTGGATCGCCCGCTTCTCCGCCGGGGACAGTGGCTTGACCGTGGACAGCCGGTCCACGAACAGCCGGTACCCCTTGTCGGTCGGCACCCGGCCGGCACTGGTGTGGGGCTGCGCGATGTAGCCCTCCTCCTCCAGCGCCGCCATGTCGTTGCGGATCGTCGCCGGTGACACGCCCAGGGAGTGCCGCTCCACGAGGGTCTTGCTGCCGACCGGCTCGCGGGTCTGCACATAGTCCTCGACGATTGCGCGCAGGACTGCAAGCCTTCGATCCTCCGACGACACGGCTGGCACTCCTCTCTCGCGAGTGCCAAGTTTACGGCCTCCCGCCGGGCAGGGGCGGATCGGGACCCCACCGGGTGAACGGATCCGCCCCCCACCGCCGCGGAAATCGGTCAACCTGGACGATCACACCCATCCGAAGCGGGCGCGGTGGCACATCGCGCCCGCCTTCCGGGCGCCATGTGCCACCGCGCCCACCAGGGCCACGGCGGGACAGGCCGGGCGGGTCCGGACGGGGCGGGTCCGGTGGCGGGTCCGGGCGGGCACGGACCGTGAGCAGGGGGCGGACGGCGCGCCGATCCACCGGCGGGCAGTGCCTGCGGGTTACCGTCGCGGGATGCCGGGGCCGATGGACCGTTACCGCCACGACGTGCTCGCACCCGCACCTGCGCGAAGCCTGCCGGAGGTGGCAGCCGAACCCGGACTGGTGGTCGAGGACGTCCAGACCGGCTGGTGCGGGGCCGTGCTGCGGACCGAGAAGAGCGGCGGGATCCACCTCGTCGTCCTGGAGGACCGTCGCGGGAAGGTCCGCTCCTTCCCGCTCGGCCCGGGATTCTGGATCGACGGGGCACCGGTGCGGCTGGTCGCGCCGAAGGGTCCGGGGCCGGCGGTGGCCACCAGGACCGCGAGCGGATCGCGGGCCGTGCACGGGCTGCGCGCCCGGACCGCCCGGGCTTCCCGGATCCTCGTCGAGGGCCGCCACGACGCCGAACTCGTGGAAAGGGTCTGGGGCGACGACCTGCGGATCGAGGGCGTCGTGGTGGAGATGCTGGACGGTGTCGACGACCTGGCACAGGCGGTCGCCGACCTCGACCCGGGGCCCGGCCGACGGCTCGGCGTCCTGGTCGACCACCTGGTCGCGGGCACCAAGGAGTGGCACGAGGCCAGCGCGGTGATGCGGCTGCCCCGGGTGGCCGAGCACGTGCTGGTGGTCGGCCATCCCTACATCGACATCTGGCAGGCGGTCCGCCCTGCCCGACTCGGACTGGACGCCTGGCCGGTGATCCCGAAGGGCCGCCCGTGGAAGGAAGGCGTGCTGGACCGGCTCGGCTGGCCCCACGCCACGCAGGCGGACGTCGCGGCGGGCTGGCGACGGATCCTGGGCACGGTCCGGACCTATGCCGATCTCGAGCCCGACCTGCTCGGCCGGGTCGAGGAGCTCATCGACTTCGTCACCGGGGACACGGCTGACTCCTGACCGGCTCCGCGACGCTCCGACCGGGAGGGTCGGCGCGCTGCTGCGGAAGGAACGGACCACGGGCGGGAGGACCTCACCGCGGCCGGGGGGCTAACCCCCGCCGGGGGCGGGCGGGTCTCCGGATCGTGCCCGGGCCCGCACCTTCCTAGCGTGGAAGGTGTCCAAGGAGGTCACCATGTCCGAGCCGCGCAGCGGTAGCCGCCCCGGCGACGCCGCCCCCGTCCCCACCCCTCCCACCGAGATCCAACCCGCCGCCGACGATGCCGAGAGCCACGGGCCGTCGACCGGGGCCGGCAGTGATTCCGCCGGGCCCCCGTCCGACCAGGCCCGTCCCACCGAGCCGGAGACCGCCGGTGCAGGTGCACGGCCCGACCACGGAACTCCCCCGGCCTACGGAACGCCTCCGGCCCCCGGGACTCCCCCGGCCTATCCCGCACCGCCCGTCTACGGGAGCCCGGCGGGCCCGGTCCCGATGAACCCGCCGGAGGAGCGCAACTGGGCCATGGCGGCGCACCTGTCCAGCTTCGTCGCCGCCTACGTGGCGCTGGGCTTCCTCGGCCCGCTGCTGGTCATGCTCACGGCCGGCGGCCGTTCGCCGTTCGTCCGCAGGCATGCCGTGGAGGCGCTGAACTTCAACCTGTCGGTCCTGATCTACGTGATCGCCTGTGTGCCCCTCTCCCTCATCCTGATCGGGATCCCGATGCTGCTCGCGCTGGCGATCCTCTACCTGGTCACCACCGTCCAGGGCGCCATCGCGGCGTCGCGGGGTCAGGAGTACCGCTACCCGCTGACCATCCGTCTGGTGAGTTGATCCGCCCCCTCGCCGCACCGCGCGCTCCGCGTCGCCCGGACCCGCGACAGCCCCCGTCGCCGGGTCCGGGCGAGGACCCTGCCCGCACCGACCGCCGGAGCCGCTCGGCTGCCGACGCGCTGTCCGGAACCCTCTCGCCCGGCGCGATCACGCGACTACGCTGGCAGAGTCCAACCCGGTACATCGGCTTCGCCCCTGGGAGGCCGCCACCTGTATATCCGTTCGTCCGCGTCCGGTGCGGGGCGAGACCCCGGTCACCGGGCCGTCGTGTCGTATCTTGTTGCGCCTCACGCGGTGGTCGGCGGGTCTAGGGTGTGCGGTCAACAGAAAGGAATGTCATGACCGAATACCCTCCGAGCGGACAGGGTGACCCCAACGTCCCCCCGGCGGCTCCGCAGTACGGTCAGCCGCCCCAGTACGGCCAGGCTCCCCAGTATGGTCAGGCTCCCCAGTACGGCCAGGCCCCGCAGTACGGCGCCCCGGCCGGAGCCGGTGGGGTGAGTGACGCCGACCGCAAGATGTGGTCGATGCTCGCCCACCTCGGCGGTATCGTGCTCGGCTTCATTGCGCCGCTCATCGTCTGGGCCATGTACAAGGAACGCGACGAGTTCGTCAAGGACCAGGCGACCGAGGCCCTGAACTTCCAGATCACGGTGATCATCGCCTACATCGCGTCGGTCATCCTGACGACGATCACCTTCGGGATCCTGTTCTTCCTGCCCTTCTTGGTCTGGATCGGCAGCCTCGTGTTCTGCATCATCGGCGGCATGGCCGCCAACCGGGGCGAACGCTACCGCTACCCCTTCGCGCTGCGCCTGGTGAAGTGACCACCTGACACCGGGGGCGAGTGCCCTGCCCGGGGGCGGACCGTCGAGGTCCGCCCCCGGGTTCGCTTTGGGGTCCCCCGCTCGCCCGGGTGCCACCGGAGGCGGTGCGGGCCACGGGCTTGCGGGCCACGGGATCGGGACGGCCGTCCGGTCAGGGGATCAGTGAGCGGACCACGGCGTCGGCGAGCAGCCGCCCGCGACGGGTCAGCACCACCCGGCCGGTCACCGCGGCGCGGCCGTCGAGCAGCCCGTCCGCGACCAGACCGGCCACCGCCTGGCGGCCACCCGGATCCAGGTCCGTCACCGGCAGACCCTCGGCCAGCCGGACGCCGAGCAGGATCCGTTCGGTCCGGCGCTGCCGCGCGTCCAGCCGCTCCCGTCCGGCGGCCGGACTGGCACCCGCGACGATCCGCTGCGCATACGCCCGTGGATGGCGCACGTTCCACCAGCGCACCCCGCCGACATGGCTGTGCGCACCCGGGCCGATCCCCCACCAGTCGTCGCCGTGCCAGTAGCCGAGGTTGTGCCGGCAGGCCTGGTCGGGCGTCCGCGCCCAGTTGCTCACCTCGTACCAGGCGAACCCGGCTCCGGTCAGCGCCTCGTCGGCCAGTTCGTACTTCTCGGCGAGGTCGTCGTCCTCCGGTGCGGCGACCTCCCCGCGGCGCACCCGGGCCGCCAGCCGGGTGCCCTCCTCGACCACCAGGGCGTAGGCGGACAGGTGGTCCGGCGCACAGTCCAGGGCCGCCTCGAGGCTGGCCCGCCAGTCTGCCGGGGACTCCCCCGGCGTTCCGTAGATGAGGTCCAGACTCACCGCCAGACCGGCGTCGCGGGCCCAGCCGACTACCGCGGGCACCCGTTGCGGGTCGTGCCTGCGGTCCAGTACGGCGAGCACCGACGGCACCGCCGACTGCATCCCGAACGACACCCGGGTGACGCCGACCCGGGCCAGCTCCGCCAGCGAGGCCGCGGTCACCGACTCCGGGTTCGCCTCGACCGTGACCTCCGCGCCTAGGGCCAGCCCGAACCGGTCCCGGATCGCCCCCAGCAGTGCGGCCAGGTCCGCCACGGGCAGCAGGGTCGGAGTCCCGCCGCCGAAGAAGACCGTGCTGACAGCGCGGTCCGGCAGCCCCGCGCCGCGCAGCACGGTGGCCGCCAGCCGGAGCTCCGCGCAGGCCGTCGCGGTGTAGTCGGCGAGGTCGCCCCCACCTCCCAGGTCGGCCGCGGTGTAGGTGTTGAAGTCGCAGTACCCGCAGCGCACCGCACAGAACGGCACGTGCACGTACACCCCGAAGAGCCGGTCAGCGGCCGCGTCGGCGACCTCTGCGGGCAGCCGGCCGTCCTCGGGTGCGGGCTCACCGTCGGGCAGCGCGCTGGGCATGGGCGGACGGTTCCTCGCGTGGCGGGGGCAGGCGGGCGGGTGCGGTTCGGGCGGGATCAGGCGGGGCCGCGTGCGGGGTCGGTGCGGCCGGCGACGCGGGTGGCCACCTCCCGCAGCTTCGGCGCCAGCTCGACGGTGCCGGCGTCCGCCGCGGCCAGCAGGTCCGCCATCCGGCGCGGGTCCTGGATACCGGAGGTGTCCCCGATGGTCACCCCGTGGCCGGGTCTGCGGACGACGGTGACCGGGTCCCCGGTGACGATCGAACCGGGCGTGAGCACCCGCAGGTAGGCGCCGGGCGCGCCGCCCTCGGTGAACCGCTTCGCCCAGTGTTCGACGCCCATCCTGCGGGCGAAGGTCACACAGGGGGTGCGGTGGTAGGTGACCTCGACGAGCACCCCGTCCTCGTCACCGATCCGCCAGCGCTCGCCGATCTCGGCGCCGGTGACGTCGATGCCCTTCAGCCGCAGGTTCTCCCCGAAGAAGCCGGGCGGGATCTCCCGGCCCAGTTCGGCGGCCCACCGTTGCGCGTCGGTGTCGGCATAGGCGTACACCGCCTGGTACCGGCCGCCGTGGTGCTCCGGGTCGCACTGGGTGTCCCCGACCAGTCCCAGCAGGCCCACCTCGACGGTGCCGGTGACGGCACGCTTGTCGATCGCGGTCAGGGCGGGATCATCCCCGGGATCGGGGAGGATCTGGTGCACCAGGCAGATGGCCGTGACCTGTCCGTCGGGGGCCTGTCCGTCAGGGGGCTGCGGGGCGGGCTGCGAGGGCATGAGGGCCATCCTTGCATCGGCCGCCGGGCAGAGTCCTGCGGATGACCCGTGCGCCGGCTGTGTCCGCTCGGCCCTGGCTGTTCGCTCGACCCCGGGCACCGGCCGCGGCTCCCGGGCCCGGGCTACTTCTTCTGCTTGTCGGTACCCGCGGCCTCGCTGGAGAGCGCGGCGATGAAGGCCTCCTGCGGGACCTCGACCCGCCCGACCATCTTCATCCGCTTCTTGCCCTCCTTCTGCTTCTCCAGCAGCTTGCGCTTGCGGGTGATGTCACCGCCGTAGCACTTGGCCAGCACGTCCTTGCGCAGGGCGCGGACGTTCTCCCGGGCGATCACCCGGGCACCGATCGCCGCCTGGATCGGCACCTCGAACTGCTGCCGCGGGATCAGCTCCTTGAGCTTGCCGGCCATCGCGACGCCATAGCTGTAGGCCTTGTCCCTGTGCACGATCGCGCTGAACGCGTCGACGGTCTCGCCCTGCAGCAGGATGTCGACCTTGACCAGGTCGGCCGCCTGATCGCCGTCGGGCTCGTAGTCGAGGCTGGCGTAGCCACGGGTGCGGGACTTCAACTGGTCGAAGAAGTCGAAGACGATCTCGGCCAGCGGGAGGGTGTACCGCAGCTCGACCCGGTCCTCGGACAGGTAGTCCATCCCGCGCAGAGCACCGCGGCGCTGCTGGCAGAGCTCCATGATCGCGCCGATGTACTCGCTGGGCGCCAGGATCGTCGCCCGGACCACCGGCTCGCGGACCTCCGCCACCTTGCCGTCGGGGAACTCCGACGGGTTGGTCACCGTGAGGGTCTTCCCATCGTCCATGGTCAGGTCGTAGACCACGTTGGGCATGGTGGAGATCAGGTCGAGGTTGAACTCCCGCTCCAGCCGCTCCCGGACGATCTCCAGGTGCAGCAGGCCGAGGAAGCCGCAGCGGAAGCCGAATCCGAGCGCCGCCGACGTCTCCGGCTCGTACACCAGGGCGGCGTCGTTGAGCTTGAGCTTGTCCAGGGCCTCGCGCAGGTCCGGGTAGTCGGAACCGTCGATCGGGTAGAGGCCGGAGAACACCATCGGCTTGGGGTCGCGGTACCCACCGAGCGCCGTGCTCGCGGGCTTGCCGGCATTGGTCACCGTGTCGCCGACCTTGGACTGCCGGACGTCCTTCACGCCGGTGATCAGGTAGCCGACCTCGCCGACCCCGAGGCCCTTCGACGGAACGGGTTCGGGGGAGATGACGCCGATCTCCAGCAGCTCGTGCTGGGCCTTGGTCGACATCATGACGATCCGCTCCCGGGCGGACAGGTGTCCGTCGATCACCCGGACGTAGGTGACCACGCCCCGGTAGGTGTCGTAGACGGAGTCGAAGATCATCGCCCTCGCGGGGGCGTCGGCGTTCCCGACCGGCGGCGGGATCTGGCGGACGATCTCCTCCAGGAGCGGCTCGACGCCCTCGCCGGTCTTGCCCGACACCCGCAGACAGGCGTCCGGCTCGCAACCGATCAGGTGGGCCAGTTCCTCGGCGTACTTGTCCGGCTGGGCGGCCGGCAGGTCGATCTTGTTCAGCACCGGGATGATCGTCAGGTCGTTCTCCATGGCCAGGTACAGGTTGGCCAGGGTCTGCGCCTCGATCCCCTGCGCGGCGTCGACCAGCAGCACGGCCCCCTCACAGGCGGCCAGCGACCGGGACACCTCATAGGTGAAGTCCACGTGACCGGGGGTGTCGATCATGTTCAGGGCGTATGTGCGCCCCTGGGACTCCCACGGCATCCGCACGGCCTGCGACTTGATCGTGATCCCGCGTTCGCGCTCGATATCCATCCGGTCCAGGTACTGCTCGCGCATCTGCCGGGCGTCCACGACCCCGGTGATCTGCAGCATCCGGTCGGCCAGCGTGGACTTGCCGTGGTCGATGTGGGCGATGATGCAGAAGTTGCGGATCGCGTCGGCGGGCGTCGCGGCCGGCGTCAGGGCCGTGGTGGCCATCGGGGACACGCGGGGCTACCTCGGATGAGTCGATGGGGCGTGGACGGCGTCCATCGTCCCATGAACCCCGCCCCCGCCCGGCCACCTCCCGTCCCGCCGGCCCCGGACCCCCGGCACAGCCTCCGGACGTCCGCACCCCCGGCCCACGGCAGCGGGGACATGCCGGCCCACGGCAGGGTTCGCGGTCCCGCCGGCGATCACCCGCCCGGCGTACCCAGGGCCAGAGATCTGTTCACCCCGCCAGGAAAATGATATCACTGAGATGTCACTTCGTCCGGGCCATCCCGGCCCGGACCCGCTGAGGAGCCGGTCATGTCCGACGTACGTGCCACCCCCGCCCAGTCCTCCCGCCCCGCTCTCACCACCGACCTCACCGAACACCCCGCCTGGGCCGCCAGCGGCTGGTACGCGGTCGGCGGGATCCTCCTCGCCGGAGCCGGCATGGGTCTGACGATCTGGCAGATCTCCCTGCACAACCCCCAGGGCGCCGCCGCCTTCTGGACGGTCTGCCTGCTGGTCGCGCTCGGCCTGGTGATCGCCCTGCTCGGCGCCACACTGTGCATGGTCGCCCCGCTGGAGACCCGGGTCGTGCAGTTCTTCGGCCGCTACGCCGGGACCGTCCGCCGCACCGGCCTGGTGATGACCGCACCACTGACCACGCGGCGCACCATCAACGCCCGGGTGAACAACTTCGAGACCCGGCTGCTCAAGGTCAACGACGCCGACGGCAACCCCGTGGAACTCGGTGCGATCGTGGTCTGGCAGGTGCACGACACCGCCCGCTGCGTGTTCGCCGTCCAGGACTACGTGAACTTCGTCCAGGTGCAGGCCGAGGCCGCACTGCGGCATGTCGCGGTCAGCCACCCGTACGACGACACGACGGGGTCCGGCACCTCGTTGCGCGGGTCCACCGACGTGGTCGCCGGTGAACTGGCTCGCGAGATGTCCGAGCGGGTCGCGGCCGCCGGGGTCGAGGTGGTCGAGGTCCGGATCTCGCATCTGGCCTACGCCCCCGAGATCGCCCAGGCGATGCTGCAGCGCCAGCAGGCCTCGGCGATCATCGCGGCCCGGTCGCGGATCGTCGACGGCGCCGTGGGGATGGTGGAGATGGCCCTGGCCCGGTTGCAGGAACACGACATCGTCGACCTCGACGAGGAGCGCAAGGCGCAGATGGTCAGCAACCTGCTGGTCGTGCTCTGCGGTGACTCCCGCGCGACGCCCGTGGTGAACACCGGCACGCTCTACCAGTGAGCGAGCGCAGCGAGCGAACCAACAGGCCCGGCGCGGGGCTCACAGCAACCACGAGCGCCAGCGAGGAGAGGCTGTGAGCGAGCGCAGCGAGCGAACCAACAGGCCCGGC
>DASTGO010000478.1:0-10009 GCA_035719045.1 Kineosporiaceae bacterium
CGTTGGCGGTCTCCGGTGCCTCTGAGCAGCGCCTTTTGTATGCGATCAGGGGAAGGACATCCGTCGCTGTCCAGATTGGTAACCGAAAAGCACCTGCTGCTGATGACAGATCCCCGTCATCAGCAGGAGACGCCATGCCCACCCCCGCTGCTGGACCCGGCACGACACAGGCCGGACGGCGGGAGTGCTCCCATCCACATGCGGCGCACGAGCACGGCACGCGTGCCGCCTATGTGGCTGACCGCTGTCGGTGCGCGCCGTGCCGGGAGGCCAACCGACTCCAGGCAGCCGCCCGTCGCCGCGCACAGGCCTACGGCCGGTGGCGTCCGTTCGTCGACGCCGCGGCGGCGCGCGGGCACATCCGGCGGCTGCGAGCGGCGGGCCTGGGGGTGGACCGGATCGTGGAGCTGTCCGGGGTGGGCAGCGGGACGATCCGTCAGCTCATCTACGGTGACCCCCGCACCGGCAGGCCGGTGGCCCGGATCCGGGTCGAGACCGAGGCCGCGGTCCTGACCGTTGAGCCGGCCCGCCCGGCGCCGGGGGCGCTGGTCCCTGCGGCCGCCACCCAGGCCCAGGTCGCTGACCTGCTGGACGCCGGGTACGCCCTGGCCGACCTGGCCGCCGAGCTCGGTCGGTCGACGTCGAGCCTGACCGGCTCTCTGGGCCGGGCACGGGTGAGGGCGGCCACCGCGGCCGAGATCGCCCGGCTGCACCGCAGGCTGCTCGAGCACGGCAAGCCGACGCCGATGTCCGCGCACCGGGCGGGCACCGGTGCGCTGCGGTGCTTCAGCCCGGCGTACACAGCGGTCCCGGCTGGAACAGCGAGCTACAGCGACGAGCCGGACGTCGACGAGGTGGCGGTGGAGCGCGCCATGGCCGGCGAGCCGATCGAGCTGACGCTTGCCGACCAGACCGAGGCAGTCCGCCGGTTGACGGCCAGGGGCATGTCCGTGCGGCGGATCGCGCTGCTGCTGCGGACCAGTGCCCGCACCGTGTCGCGGCGCAAGGCGGCCGCCGCCGTGGCCTGACCCTCGCCGGCACGCTGTCCAGCGCGCGGGTCAGGTCGTGGCCGGCTCGGCTGTCTTGGCCACGACCCAGGCCGTGGCCCGGCGTGTCAGCCGGCGCACTTCGGCGGCGGCCAGGTCGCACAGGCTGCCGGCCTGCTCGGCCGTCAGGCCCTCGGCCAGAAGCTGCTGCAGCGCCACCCCGGTCTGGGCGGCCACCTCGTCGGCATCGGCCCGCAGCCGCGCCAGCTCGCCGTGCCGCAGGAGGACCTGGGTGGCGGCCTCCTCGATCCGCCGGTCCCGTTCGGCGCGGTCGGCCTCCATCTGCAGCCGCAGCTCCCGGGCTCGCTTGCGTGCCGCCACCAGTTCGTTCTTCCTGCCCGCCACCCCAGCCCTCCTCGCCTCTACCCCTTTGCCGTCCCTGCGCCCGATCCTCACACCCGCCTTCGCCACCCAACCCACGCCACCAAATCCGCACCATCCACCGCCGCAGGCCACCCCGATCACACCTCTTGCACCTTGGTAACAAAGAGGTAACGATCGCATCAGACGCGATCTCGGGACCCTCGATTACCGGTGCTGTCAGCGCGCTGACCTGCACGAATCCCGGTCGACGCTCGAGGCCGCCCAGGGCGGCGCGGTCAGGTCCGCGGGTGTCGGTGTGCCACACGGACACGACATGTGGCGATGGGCGCCGCACGCATCTGATGCGCCGCCGAGACCGCCACCAGCTGGGCCGCTACGCCGCAACCCGGCGGCAGCGATAGGAGACGATCGTCGATTCGGTGTCGCGAGCCTGCGGACGGGCTGGCCGGTCAGGTGGGCCGTTACTCAATCGGTGGGGACACTGCACGCCGCTGATTGTCTGAAAGGCCTGCCAGGGCCGCGCTGGCGATCGTGAGCCCCCACAGGGTGGCTGTGTAGATCGCCACGTAGGGGGTGCGGGGGCCGATGGCGGCCAGGTGGACCAGGCCGGGACACAGGTAGACCGCGGCAGCCAACGCCCAACGCAGGTCACGGCTGAGGATGCTGGCGGCCAGCCCGGCCGACAGGGTGACCACCTCCAGCGATCCGAGGAGAAGCCGCCACGCGTGCGGGTTCCAGCCGATCACGCCCAGGATCATGCCGACGTTCCAGGTGACCAGCAGCCCCAGCGGGGCCAGCAGCCACCACCACGACCAGGCGCGAAGGCTTGGGTGCCGGGTGAAGCCGTGTCGCCAGGTGGGCACGGTCAGGATGAGCAGCCCGGCGGCGACGACGAGATAGGGGGCGGCGGGGTCCCAGATCCCGAAGTCGTTACCGAGGAGTTGGTTCACTTCGACCGGCAGCCTGTCGTGCAGTAGGGGCGGGGACATGCTGAACGCGGCGAGCAACGCCACCGGTAGTGCCGCGGTCACCCGGCCGCGCAGGGTCAGCCCGGCCACGAGGAGCATGACCAGCCAGAACGGTGTGAACGGCGGCGGTGCCCCCGGGGCGCGGTCCAGAAGCAGCGACACCGCCAGGACGCCGACGCCCAACTGCAGCCCGTCACGCCACCACGACACCGGAGCTGCGGCAGCCTGCCGGACCCGCAGTCGCATCCCCTCCACCACCAGAGCGACTGCCTCGCGCACCGACGGATAGCCCTGACCCTCGGCTGAGGTCTGCAGCAGCGTGTCCACCAGTTCCTGCCCGTGCCGGGCTCGGTAGGTGGCCGGGTAGGCCCGAAGCAGCCGCTCGTACCGCCGCCGTAGCGACCCCTGGTCCCCACTCACGCCAGTCCCACCCCAGTCGCAGGTGCCGTCGATACGGCCGGTCGGTGCCGCCGCCGCAGCCGGTCAGTCACGATCCGCGCCGCCCGTCGCATCCGCTGCGCTTCGACAGTCACCGCGGCCAGCCCGTCATCGGTCAGTTCGAAGTACCGGCGCGGGCGCCCCGAGACGACCTCCTCCCGGGCCACCGCCACCAAGCCTTGATCGGCAAGGCGGTCCAGGGCTCCGTAGAGCGTGCCGACGGCCAGGATCACGCGCTCCGCGGACAGCTCCCGAACCCGCTGGATGACTCCGTACCCGTGCAACGGCCCGTCCAGCAGCGCCGCCAGCACCAGGTACGTCTGCTCGGACATGGCAGAAGATCGAGACCGCACACCTGGGAGCATACTTCGTTCAACGAAGTATTCAACCCCCGAAACGCGGCCACAACGGTGCCGTCGTCATCCGCCTCAACCACCCCACCTGAGGCGGACTTGGGGGGTCGTGTCAGGGAGTTGCTGGTGCGGCGGTCGGGGTGGCTCCGGTGTAGCGCTGCCCGCGTTCGACGACGTCGGCCGGTGGTACGACGTTCACCGGGAGCCCGTAGTCGGACAGCGTGACGGTGATCGTCCAGCGGATGGTGACCTGCTCGATGTGGCCGGCAGCGGTGGTCTGCACGGTGAATCGGGCGATCAGGCCGGAGTCGTGGTGGACGTCGACGGTGCCGGTGACGTGCTCGGCGGCGAAGGCTCCGTCGTCGGGACGGTCGTAGCTGAAGGTGTAGGTGTCCACTGCCGATGCCCCGGTGCCCTGCGTTCCGGTGAGGGTCACGCTGCCGCGGGTCTTCAAGCTGGTCAAGAGTGAGTCCCCGCCTGGGGAGGCCCCATCCCAGGGACCCCATTCCGGCGCACCACCGGCGATCGAGACGGCGTCGCGGAAGCTACCGCGGTCCTTCATCCAGGGCAGTGTCTTCTTGACGCCTGGGAGACGCGGCTGGGTGTACATCGTGTCGCCGATGAACCGCAGTTCCATGTCCCAGGTCCCGCCCCGCTCCCGCGATGGGTTGTCGGGGAAGGAGAGGTGGTGGTGGTTGACCCCCGCGCCGATGCGGCGGGTTGGGTCGTAGACGCCGGTGAAGTCGTCAACCCGCTCTCCCCGGGGACTTGTCAGGAACTGGCCGGTGTTGACCAGGTGGATGTGGTAGCTGACTTGGTCGGTCGCGGTCAGCGCGGCAATCAGCTGCAGCCGTGACGACGGCCGGGACGGCTCGGGCTGGTGCACCTTCCCGACGGCCAGGGGTGCCAGCACGCTCACGCCAACGGCAGCTGCTGCCAGGGTGAGGTGCCGGCGTCGGCGGGCGCGCTGACCCGCCAGCACTGATTCGCCGGTGAACGCCGGTGGAGTGGGCTGGCGCGCGATCGCGTCCAGGGCCTCACTCAAACGCAGTTCGTCAGTGTCCATGCTGATCGCCCCGTCCCAGTCCGCTGACTTGTGGCTCGGTGGCCCACTGCGTCCGCAGTTGGCCGATCCCGCGGGAGAGTTGGCTCTTCACCGTGCCGACCGCGCAGCCCATCGAGTCGGCGATCTCCCGGTCGGTTAGCCCCAGCCAGTACCGCAACACCAGTGCGGTGCGCTGCCGTGGTGGCAGCGACCGCAGCAACCCCACGACCATGTCGCGGTCGCCGACCAGGCCACTGACGTCCGGAGCAGCGCCCTCGTCCACCTCGAGATACCGCAGGTGGGATCGTCGTCGCCGTGCCCGCCAAGCGTCGGTGGCCAGATTGACGATCACCCGACGCACGTAGGCATCGGTGTTGTCCGCCCGCTCCACCGCATCGAACCGCCGGGCCAGCCGCTCTAGAGCGGACTGCACCAGGTCCTCCGCGTCGTTGGCGTCGCCGGTGAGCAGGTATGCCGTCCGGAACAAGGTCGGCCCGCGATCAGCCACGAACTGCCCGAAACGCTCCCGGGCCGCCCCATCCATGCACCTGTCCTCTCGCCGTGATCGCCCTGAAAGACGACCACCGCCCCCGCACGGTTGAGTGACCGGTTCGGTGCATCGATGGAGAACGACCAAGCACACCCTCGGTGTCACTGGTCGTGCCCCAGCTATGCGGCCGGAGTTACCGAGGGGAGAACTCGACCCCCGGAGTACGAGTCGTTACCAGTCGAAAAGGTGGCATTCCCGTCCGATGCGAGTTCGGCGCCAGCACGGCTCCACGGGTCAGCGTTGCGCGCCGAAGTCGCCGTCGACCTGCTCCACGTGGAAGTAGGCGACGATGCGCGACCCCTCGGTGCAGACGACGACGGTGCCGGGCTCGACGCTCTGGTCGCCCTCGTTGTCGACGATGAGCCAGCGGCCCTCGGCGGCGGAAGTCCACGCCCCACCCTGGAAGTTCCGCAGAGCGAACGACGCCAAGCCGTCATCTGCCGTCCTTGGTGGGACGAAGGCGGTGTGGGCGTAGTCCAATTCGGACGAGGGCTCCGGCGGCCCGGATGCCCTGCCGCCCTGCTCGGGAGTCAGCCAAACGACTCTGCCTCGAAAGGGCCAAGGCCCTGGCATCTTCACCACGGCATCCATAGTCCCGTGCCCGAGATGGCCCTTGGCCTGCCGGTCGCCGGGTCGTGGCCAGGCGGAATTCGACTCCCTCGAATACGAGTCGTTACCAGCCAAACAGGTAACGCTCGCATCAGATGCGAACTAAGGACCCTCGAAGAACACCGTCCTCAGCCCAGTGACCTGCGCAAACATGAGCCGCCGGCGAGGGACGGCGGTCTCGGGGCCGTCGGCGCCTGGGCCTTGCGGCGTGTCATGGCGACAGGACCTGCGGTGGTACCCGTCTCTCGCATCGGATGAGGGAACTTCGCGGCTCGAGGGGGCAACGGAGGTCGGCGGACGGTCCTGGCGCGGACCAGCAGCTGGCGCGCAACCTCGGTGGCCGCGGCGAGCCCTACCGACCGGACTGAGCTCCCCGGCAACTCGGGTGGGTCGCAGCCACGGGCTGTGAGAGGTCTGGTTAGCGCTTTCGTCCGGGTCGCGGCGGGCGTTGTGTGGGTGGCGGAGCTGGATTGGCGACGGTCGCGGTCGGCCTGGGGTCCGAGCCGGTGGCCTGGGGTTGGGCTCGTGGTGTGGCCGCGGCCGGGTCCGCCGCGATCAGGCGGTACCGCAGGTCACGCGCGGGGTGGTCGGGGGACAGCGGCCTGTCGTTGCCGGTGGTCGCCAAGAGTCGTCCCACGTCGGCCCCGGCTGCCTCGAGGCGTTCCAGGGCACGGGTCAGCCGGGTCCACTCCGGATCCTGGGGCAGGCGTGGGTCGATCGCGGTGCACACGGTGCGCCAGTGATCGTCGCGGGAGGTAGTGGGGGCTGCAGCGGCAGACGCAGCATCGTCGATCAGGGCGCCCACGACACGGCTCATCTCCGCGAAGCCCGGGTAGGCCCGTAGCTGCGGGAAGGTTTCTCGCAGGCTGTCGCAGCCGGCCGACCAGTCGACGGCCGGCTCGTCAGCGGCCAAGCCGTCACCAGGCATGGTGTGGTCCCCGTAGAGGCGGTAGGGGTGGGGGACGGCAGTGCGCTGCATGCGGGTGAAGTTCCAGTTGCCCTCGAGCGCCCCTTGCAGGGTCTGCGCAGCCATGGGGATGGCCTGGGCCATGAAGTACAGGTCGAACAGGTCCTTGTACCGGTGCCAGGGCCCGCTGGGGGTGCCGCGCAGGCTGGTGGGAGGCCCGGTCAGCAGGCAGGCCTTGTCGGCGAAGAGGTTCTCGCTGGGGTACAGGGGCAGCGGGGGAGGGGTGAACCCTGGCAGGGCCACGGCGGTGATGGGTCGTCGGGGCGGTTCGGGGTCCCCGGTGAAAACGACCTTGGTGGTCGGCTTGACGTCGATCTCCACCGGGATGGGGTCGTCGATGGCTTGGCCCGTCCGGGGATCCACCGGGGTGGCGTAGATGATGCCCATCACTTGTCCGATGGGCAGGACCCGCAGGTCGCTGCTGTAGCGGACCAGGCCACCCAGTCCGTTGCCGGGGCCGGAACGCTCGTGTGGAGGGGCGATGGCCACCAGCGCGGCGCGCACCTGCTGTCCGTAGTGGGCGGCGGCCTCCTGTGGGTCTGGGGGAGCCTGGGCGGCGATCTGCAGGGCGCACAGGTCCAGGTCGAACGCGGTGCGCGGAACCCGGTAGGCATCATCGATGCCGGCTGGGGGCAGGGGTTCACCGGTCCACCGCCATCCGAGGGGGACCCGCGCGGGCAGCGACAGCGACCCGAAGAGCAGCCACTGACCGGTCGTGGCTCCGGGGAGACGGGCCGCGATATCGGCCATCAGGATCTGCTGCAGGGCCCGGCGCTGGTCGAACTCCGGCAGGGGCGCCTGCTCCCGGACATGGTCTAGCAGGTCCCACCAGCTGGTGAACGCCTCACGGAAGGCCGAGGTCAGGTGAGGGGTGCTCTCCTGTGGGGTCGGCATCAGATGGTCAGGGCCTGGGCGTCGGTGAGTGCTGCTTGCAGCAGGGGGCGGGCCGCGGCGTAGGGCTGGAGGTCGGTGGCGGTGCCCAGGCCACCGGTCAGGACACGCGTCAGCAGCTTGGCCAGCTCATCGACATCCAGCCGCCCGCTGTCGGTCAGATCGGCCAGAGTCCGAGCAGGACTGGTCGTCGGCATGCCGTACCGCAGTTCCCACTCGTGCTCCAGCAACCTGCCTTGATGCAGCAGCGTCCCTTCAGACAGGTCGTCGAAGGTCCCGGAGCCGGTCAGCGTGACCTCGAGCTGGGGGCCAGGTACGGCCCCCAGCCCCCACACGTGGGCCGCGGTGGAGTGGGAGACGACCCCTGCCGACGTGGTCAGCCGTTGCGAGGCCGACAGCAGCGGCCTGAGCCGCAACCATCCCGCGTATGTGCGGGGGAACGGGTGGTGCCCGCCGGCGCGCACTCGATACACCCCGGCCGTGACCGGAAGCTTCTCCAGGATCCTCAGTCGCAGCAACTCGGTGAGCACGCCGTCTCGACAGCCGTGATGTGACGCCTGCTCCGCGGTCAGCAGTCCCCACTGCTGGTCGGCTTCCTCGAACAGGTTCGCCAGCAAGGGCCACGACATGTCGGACATGCCGGTGAGTGTAGAGATGGGGTCTGACGCGACCGGGAGGATCAACTCGTGGCAGAACTGATCGCAGATTGGCGCCAGGACCGTCTGGGTTCCCTACGCGCCGGCACCAACCCCACAGTCCTGGCTCGGATGGCCACCGGATGGGCCGTCATCGGGGACTACCAGCACCTGCCCGGATACTGCGTCCTGCTTCACGACGGTGACGCCGACCAGCTCACCGACCTTCCCCGGCCGCAACGCGCGGCGTTCCTGCAGGACATGTCGCTGCTGGGTGAGGCCGTCGCGCAGGTGTGCGCCCGCCTGGACCAGCAGTTCCTGCGCGTCAACTACGAGATCCTCGGCAACAGCTACCCCCACCTGCACGCCCACATCCACCCCCGCTACGCCTGGGAACCGGAGGACCTGCGCCGGGGCCCGGTCTGGCTTCACCCCGACCGGACCAGCTCGCGGTACGCGCTGGGTCCTGGACATGACCAGCTGCGCGCCTTGCTGACGACGACCCTGCACGGACTGCTCGCACAGGCGGCCGCGGACCGGACGTGACCTGGTCGGGTCAGCGGCCCTGACCGGGGCGATCCCGGCGAGAAGACCCCCTTCCCGGCCCCCGCCAGACCGGGATCCGTCCCCGCGCCCACGGGACGATCTTGGTGCCGCACCCGTGCGTAGCGTCCGGGCCGTGATGAGCCTGCACAAGCTGACCGCGGGCGACGGCTACACCTACCTGACCAGGCAGGTCGCGGCCGCCGACGCGACGTCGCGCGGGTTCTCATCACTGGGGGACTACTACGCGCAGAAAGGGGAGTCGCCGGGGGAGTGGATGGGACGCGGGCTTTCCGGCTTGCCACACTTTTCCGTCGAGGGCGGTGTCACCGAGGCCCAGATGAAGGCGTTGTTCGGTGAGGGACGGCATCCGGACGCCGAACGCATCGAGGCCCAGATGCGCGCGGCCGGGCACGGTGTGCCGGCGATCCTGGCCGCGACGCGGTTGGGCTCGCCGTACCAGGTGTGCGATGACGTGGGGGAGTTCCGGCGTCGCTGCGCTGCCGCCTACAGGGAGGTCAACGCGGTGCTCGGCGTGCCGCGTGACTGGCCCATCGCGGACGAGGACAGGGCCGCGATCCGGACCCGGATCGCGGTGGAGATGTTCCGCGAGGAGTACGGCCGGGACCCTCTCGATGACCGGGAACGGTCGGGGTTCCTGGCCCGGGTCAGCAGGCAGGCCACCACCGCGGTCGCCGGTTACGACCTGACGTTCAGCCCGGTCAAGTCAATCTCGGCGTTGTGGGCGATCGCGCCGCTGGCGGTGGCCAAGCAGGTCGAGGCGGCGCACCGGGCGGCGGTCGAGGACGTGCTGGCCTGGCTGGAGGACCACGCCGCCTACACCCGGACCGGTCCGCAGGGGGTGGCGCAGGAGGACGTGACCGGGCTGATCGCGGTGGCGTTCACCCACCGCGACTCCCGTGCGGGCGACCCGGACCTGCACACCCATGTCGCGATCAGCAACAAGGTCCAGACCCGCCGGGACGGGCGGTGGCTGGCCCTGGACGGGCGCCCGGTCCACGCCAACACCGTGGCCGCCTCGGAGCGGTACAACACCCGGCTGGAGGCCGAGCTCGTCGCCCGGCTGGGGGTGGCGTTCGAGGACCGCCCGGGCACCGAGCCGGGGAAGCGGGCGGTGCGCGAACTGGTGGGGATGGACCCGCGGCTGCTGGCGGCCTGGTCCACCCGGCGGCAGGCGATCGACGCCAAACGGGCCGAGCTGGCCGCGGACTTCCAGGCCCGGCACGGGCGTCCGCCGAACGTGGTGGAGGCCCTGGCCCTGGCCCAGCAGGCGACCCTGGCCACCCGCGACCGCAAGCACGAGCCCCGCTCGCACGCCGAGCAGCGGGCCACCTGGGCCGAGCAGGCCCGACAGGTGCTCGGCGGCCCGGGCGCCGTTGCTGGCCTGGTCGCCGGGGTGCTCGCCGGCGGGAAGAAGCCGATGCTCCGGTCGCGGCGGGCCGAACGGAAGTGGATCGCGAAGAAGTGGGCGGACCAGACCGCGGCTCAGGTGGTGGCCACACTCGCCCAGACCCGGTCGACCTGGCGGATCAACCACGTCCGCGCAGAGGCGCAGCGGGCAGCCCGGGTGGCCGGGATCCGGCTGGAGAACCTGGATCTGGCCGTGGACGCCGTGGTCA
>DASTGO010000479.1:0-3265 GCA_035719045.1 Kineosporiaceae bacterium
CATGACAACGGGGACGTCCGGCCCGTGCTCGCCCTGCTGGACAGTCCGGCGTACCGGCAGCTCCCGGTGGTCGTCCTGCCGCAGAGCTGGTGGCTGATCCTGCTGGGGGCCTACCGGCCGGACCTTCCGGCGCGGGCGCCGCTGGCCGTCGGACCGGCTCTCGGCCCGGACCGGCACATCGTCCTGCACGATGCCGACCCGCAGACCGCTGCCCGACGGCTGGCGGGGGTGAGCGCGTTGGCTGCCGTGGTCTGCACCGGGGACCCGCAGCTCGCCCGGCAGGCGGCGGCCGCGTTCCCGGCGCTGCGGGGGTTCCAGGCCGACCAGGTGACCTCCTTCGACGGCTGGTCGGTCGTGCTGCTGCACCGGGCCGCAGGCTGACCGGACGCCCCGGCCGGACACACCACTAGCCTGCGGGCATGAGCGAGCGCAGCGACGACGGGGCGGAGCCCGGCCGGGCAGTGCTGGTCTTCGAGGTCACCGAGGCGGACACCGCCGGCGCGCTGGGCAGTGGGGACGTGGAGGTGCTGGCCACCCCGCGCCTGCTGGCCTGGTGCGAGGCGGCCACCTGCCGGGCCGCGGCGGATCGCCTGGACCCGGGCCGGACCAGCGTCGGGACCAGGGTCGCCCTGGAACATCTGCTGGCCACGCCGGTCGGCGGGCGGGTCGAGGTGGAGGCCCGGCTGCTGGCCGCCGACGGGCGGCTGCTGCGGTTCGAGGTGCGGGCGGTCGACCGGCACGGCGCGGTGGTCGGCGCCGGCGAGGTGACCCGGGTGATCGTCGATCGGGACCGGTTCGCCGCCCGCACCCCCGCCCCGTAGCGGGTCCGCCGCGCCGATCGCCAGCGAGACGGGGAGGATGAGCAGAGCCGGTATGGCAGGAATTCTTCGATCATCCGTTTGCGGCCACCAGTGGCAGGAAAGCTGGCTTTCGTAGAGATTCCGCCACGACTACTGCAGACTGGCGGCCATGTCCCGCAGGAAGCCCGTCCCGGGGATCGGGCCCGGAGGGAACCGGCAGGCCTCGGCATCGGCCCCCGGTTCCGGTGATCGACCGGTATCGGCGGCCGCCGCCCGGGTGGCCGCCATCCTGGGTGCTCCGCTGCCCGGATCGTGGGAGCCCGGCGACGGAGTGGTCCCGCAGCAGTCGGCCGAACCGGTCCCCGGAGGTGGCGTTCCGCCGGATGCCGGGACCGACCCCGCTGCCGGTTCCGTGGTCGGTCCGTCGTCCGGGCGACCTTTCCCGCTGCGCCGGATCGCCGTCGTGGTCGACGAGGGGGTGTCGCCCTTCGAGTTCGCGATCCCCTGCGAGGTGTTCGGGGTCGATCGCCGTGACGGCGGCGTCCCGCCCTTCGACTTCTGGGTCTGCGCGCCCCGCCCCGGGCCGGTACGGACCCTGACCGGCTTCGACATCGTTGCTCCGCACGGTCTGGACGAGCTCGGTGAGGCGGACCTGGTCGTGGTCCCCGCGATGGGGATCGACTACCGCCCGGAACCCGAACTGGTGGACGCCCTGCGCGGGGCGGTCGCCCGCGGGGCCAGGGTGATCAGCCTGTGCTCCGGGGCCTTCGTGCTCGGCCGGGCCGGGCTGCTGGACGGGCGCCGCGCGACCACGCACTGGCGGTTCACCGAGGAGTTCCGTCGCTGCTTCCCGGCGGCGGAACTGGTGCCGGACGTGCTGTTCGTCGAGGACGGCCCGGTGGCGACCAGTGCCGGGACCGCCGCCGGGATCGACCTGTGCCTGCATCTGGTCCGCAGCTGCCTCGGCCCGTCCGTGGCCACCACGATCGCCCGGCGGATGGTGGTGCCGGCCCAGCGTGACGGTGGGCAGGCGCAGTTCGTGGCCCGGCCGGTCCCCGAGGTCGGTGCCCGCACTCTGACCCCGCTGCTGGACTGGGTTTCGGGACATCTCGACCTGGACCTGTCGGTGTCCGTGCTCGCCGCCCGGGTGGCGATGTCCGAGCGGACCTTCGCCCGGCGGTTCCGGGAGGAGACCGGGACCACCCCGCACCAGTGGGTTCTCGGCCGGCGGGTGGCACTGGCCGAAGACCTGCTGGAGACCACGGACCTCGGCGTCGAGGAGGTCGCCCGGCGCTGCGGGTTCGGCAGCGCGACCATGTTGCGCCACCACTTCGGCCGGCTGCGGCGGATCGCGCCGACGGCCTACCGGCGGGCGTTCGGGCAGCGTCCGGCGCAGGTGGGCTGAACCTCACCCGGCGGGCTGAACCTCCCCGGCGGGCTGCGGGGCGGATCCGTCCGCGGGGTCGAGTTCGAGCAGGAAGCCGAGCAGTTCGACGCCAGGCTTGGGGGTCCAGTCCAGGTCGGGGCTGCGGCGGAAGCCGAGGTCGTCGTAGAGCCGGTGCGCGACGGTCATCGAGGGCAGGCTGCACAGGACCACCTGCCGGGCGGCATGGGTCCGGGCCCGCTCGATGCACCAGACCGTCAGCGCCCGGCCGACCCCCCGGCCACGGGCCTGGGGCAGAACACCGAGCATCCGGAACTCCGCCTGCCCGGGCACGGACAGCTCCGCCCAGCGGCTGCCGGGCAGGACGAACGTGACGCAGCCGAGGACCCTGCCGGCCCGGTCGACCGCCACCACGATCTCGGCGTCGCGGCTGCGGTCGGCGGCGTCGGCCACCACGTCCAGGTACTCGCCCGCGTACCCGTCCGCCGCATAGGCCAGCCGGACGACGTCACCGGCCTCGGCGAGCTCGTCGGCACGTGCCGGGCGGACTGTGACGCCCGCCGCGCCAGGTGCGGCGGAGGCTGCCAGGGATTCGGGGTGAGACATGCCAGAAGGCTACGGGCCGCTGCGGCGGCGAGCCGGGAGTGATCGTCCGGGACAGGGCCGGACATGACGATGCGCCCCGCGCCGACCGGGATCGGGTGGTCGGCGGCGAGGCGCATCAGGAGAAGGGGCGGAGAGGGAATGAGGGAGGGTGGCGGGTGGCGGGACCGTCAACGGAGGAAGGACCCCCGGCGACGCCAGGTCTCGTTGCTGCGGGTGTCCTCCCCGAGGAAGGGGGCGAGGACGCTGAGGGCGATCAGGGCGGTGAGCATGAGGAATGCTGTCATGGAATCATCCTACGACCTGATGACCTGTTCTCTCCTACTCCAAGGGCTCCCCGGTCGGGTGAAGTACCTCACCTGAGGTGGTGTGCTCTTGACGAAAAGTGAGCGGGAACGTGAGCAGGGGTGTTCCCGAGGCGCGGAGGCCTGGGGAACACCCCTGCTCACATCCCACGAGTGCCGCAGGCCCGGGGTGC
>DASTGO010000480.1:0-5603 GCA_035719045.1 Kineosporiaceae bacterium
GTACGGCCCACCGGGGTACGGCCCACCGGGGTACGGCCCACCGGGCTGGCCGGGATTCGGTCCGGGAGCGGTCGTGGACTGCTCCCGGCCACGCCCTCCGGGCAGCTGCCAGAGCAGTTCCCGCGCGTGCTGGGCCTGTTCCGGCATACAGAGCACCTCGTACTCGCTGGCCACGATCTGGCTGGTCGAGGTGAAGTCCCGCCGGCCGCGGGTCATCCCGTAGGAGATGATCCCGAACAGCATCCCGAACCCGGCGCCGACGAACGCGACCGCGAGGATGCTGAGGTCCGTGCCGCCACCGCCGAACAGGCTCAGGGCCAGCCCCACGAAGAAACCGAAGTACAGCCCGGACAGCGCCGAGGCGCCGGCCACCCTCGGGTAGGTCAGCCGCCCGGTGACCCGCTCGACCATCCGCAGACCGGTCCCGACGATGGTCACGAACTGGACCGGGAACTGCTGGTCGGACAGGTAGTCGACGGCGCGCTGAGCCTCCAGGTAGGTCTCGTACCGGGCGATCGTCTCCCCGCGCGGCGGGGTCGGCACCCGGGAGGCTGCCGGGCCGGTCAGTGGGCCGAGATTCGACATGCCTCCATCCTTCCCCAAGATCCTGCGGGAATGCCCGACCGGGCCGGGGCGGATCCTGGTCGCCGCCTGCGCCCCCGCCCGGACCGCCGGTCGTGAGCCGCACCCCGGCGGACGGTCAGCGGACGACGACCTTCGTGCCGGTCGGCATCAACCCACCGGACCAGAACAGGTCCATGGCCGGAAGGCTCACCCGGACGCAGCCGTGCGAGGCGGGATAGGCCGGTACCGAGGAGTACCCGTGCACGGCGATCCCGCGGGGGTGGAAGTACTTCGGGCGGTACAACTGCCCCAGCGGGGACTTGTCCCAGCCGTCCACCTGCCACAGCACCGAGAACGTGCCGGTCGGGGTGGTGGCGTGCGCGCGGTGGCCGTCCGGGGCGGTGTACCAGGCCCCGGATCCGCTGGAGGCGTTGAAGATCCGGCTCACCCGGCCGTCGTCGACCACGAGCAGCAGTTGCCGGGCCAGGTCGATCTCGATGACGTGCCCGAGCGAGGTCCGGGCCGTCGGGCGGACACCGCGGGCGAGGGCCTCCCGGGTCCGTGGCCCGGCGACCCCGTCCCGGCCGATCCCTGCGGCCTTCTGCAGCGCCAGCACCGCCTGCCGGGTGAGGTCCCCGTAGCTGCCGTCGGGGGTGCCCAGCCAGTACCCCAGCGCGGACAGCCGCTGCTGCAGGGCCAGCACGGCCGGTCCGCGGTCACCCGGGCCCAGCCTGGCCGAGGCTGTCGTGGCGGACGTCGTGGCGGCCGGGGACGACGGGACGGCGCTCCTGGCCGGGCCCGGACCGGACGGAGCCGGTGCCATGGCCGGACCCGACGCCGGGGTCGAGGCCGACACCGGGGCGGTGGCCGAGGCGGAAGGACCGATCTCCACGGTCGAGGATCCGGCCGTCGACCCCGTCCCCGGCCCGCAACCGGCCAGCAGGACGGTCACCGCCAGCACCGCCGCCGGCAGCACCCTCGACGGTCCAGCCCCCGACGGTCCGGCCGCGTACGGCCCTGCCACCGGCGCGGGCCCTGTTCGCAGCACCATCGCCACCACACCCTCCTCCGGGGGCTACCGATCCTGCTGACCGTCACCACACCCCCGCGCACAGTGGGAGCCTCGCGCGGGGCGGCGACGGATCGCGCAGGGCATCAGCCCTTGCGAGCGTAGTCCTCCAGCAGCCGGCGGCCGATGATCATCCGCTGGATGTCCGCGGTGCCCTCACCGATCAGCAGCATCGGGGCCTCCCGGTACAGCCGCTCGATCTCGTACTCCTTGGAGTAGCCGTAGCCGCCGTGGATCCGGAAGGCGTCCTCGACCACGTCCCGGCAGTACTCGCTCGCCAGGTACTTCGCCATCCCGGCCTCCAGGTCGTTGCGCTGACCGGAGTCCTTCAGGCGCGCCGCCATCACCATCATCTGGTGGGCGGCCTCGACCTTCGCCGCCATGTCGGCCAGCCGGAACATCACCGCCTGGTGCTCGACGATCTTCTTGCCGAAGGTCTCCCGCTGCTGGGCGTAGTCCATGCCGAGCTCGAAGGCCCGCATCGCCAGCCCACAGGCCCGCGCCGCCACGTTGACCCGGCCGACCTCGACCCCGTCCATCATCTGGTAGAAACCGCGCCCCGGGGTCCCGCCGAGGACCTGCGCGTCGGTGGTGGCGTACCCGTCGAACACCAGCTCGGTGGTGTCGACGCCCTTGTACCCCATCTTCTCGATCTTGCCCGGCACCAGCAGGCCCGGCGCGGTCCGGCCGAACCCGGGCTCCTTCTCCACCAGGAAGGTCGTCATGTTCCTGTACACCGACGACTGGCCCAGGTCGGTCTTGGTCAGCACCGCGACCAGGTTCGACGATCCGCCGTTGGTCAGCCACATCTTCTGGCCGGTGATCGTCCAGCCGCCCTCACCGGCGGGGGCGTCGTCGCGCACCGACTTGGTCCGGATCGCCGACACGTCCGACCCGCAGTGCGGCTCGCTCATCGAGAACGCCCCACGGACCTCCCCGGTCGCCATCCGCGGCAGGTACCGCTGCTTCTGCTCCTCGGTGCCGTGCTGCAGCAGCATGTAGGCGACGATGAAGTGGGTGTTGATGATCCCCGAGACGCTCATCCAGCCGCGGGCGATCTCCTCGACGACCAGGGCGTAGGTCAGCAGGGACTCCCCCAGACCGCCGTACTCCTCCGGGATCATCAGCCCGAAGACGCCCATCTCCTTCATGCCCTCGACGATGGCCGTCGGGTACTCGTCCTTGTGCTCCAGTTCGGTCGCGACCGGGATGATCTGCTCGTCGACGAACTCCCGGACGGCGCCGAGGATCGCCTGCTGGTCCTCACCCAGGCCGTCGGTGTGCTGCAGTCGCCCCATCGTGATCTGCCCCTTCGTCGCGGCCGTCGCGGATCTGCCGGTGCCCCGCACCCCCGCGGAACCGGCCGGCGCCGGGCACCCGAGCGGGGGCTGCAGGCGCAGTATGGGCAGGCCGGGGATCCCACCGCACCCCACCTCACTGTGAGCCACGCCACCGCCCGGCGCCTGTCGAGCCGACGACGGCGGGCACCCACCGCGGGCGTCGCACCGCGGGCGGCGGGCGGAGGCCCCGCAGGCGCCGACCGCCCCTCCCACCAGCACGGATGTCCGGACATCTCGAAATCTTGACCTTTGTTGTGAGGTAGGTCCGCATCCTGGACACCGGTTGAGCCGCCCGGACAGGGCTACCTAACGTCACCTACGAGCCATCCAGAGCGGCCGAGAGACCTGGCTCGTCGACGCCGCAGCAACCACCCCGCCGGGGCCGGTGCTACCGCCAGGACCGATGGAGGATTCCGGTGATCACCTGCACCCCGCGGCGACGGTTGACCCGCCGCCACCACGTGGATCTGCTGCGCACCTCCAGCGCCACCTGTCGGGCCTGACCGTCCCGGGGCGCCCCACCCGGCGCCCGACGTCCGACGTCCCCGACCCTCCCGGCCCACCGCCGACCACCGCACCTGCCCTCCCGACGACCATGCCGGGCGGCCGCCAGGTGGTCGTCGACGTGCGGCCGGCCCCGAAACGAGGCAGCCGCATGTCCCCCGTCCCCCCGGTCACATCCCCCGAGGCCAGCTCGCCCGAAGGCACCGCCCCCGACCTCACCGTCACCCAGACCCCGGCCCGCACCCGACCGGCCCGGGGGAACGGCGCCGGGGTCCGCCCGTCCCGCTCCGAGGGCCAGTGGGCGCTCGGGCAGCGAGAACCCCTCAACGCCAACGAACGACTCAAGGCCGAGGACGACGGGCTCAACGTCCGGGCCCGGATCGAGCAGGTGTACGCCAAGCAGGGCTTCGCGTCGATCGACCCCGCCGATCTGCGCGGCCGGTTCCGCTGGTGGGGCCTGTACACCCAACGCCGGCCCGGGATCGACGGCGGCCGGACGGCGTCGCTGGAACCGGAACAGCTGGACGACGAGTACTTCCTGCTGCGGGTCCGCCTCGACGGCGGGGCGGTGAACCTGGCGCAACTGCGGACCCTGGCGGACATCTCCACCCGGTACGCCCGCGGCACCGCCGACGTCACCGACCGGCAGAACGTCCAGCTGCACTGGATCCGGATCGAGGACGTCCCGGCGATCTGGGCGGCGCTGGAGGCGGTCGGCCTGTTCACCACGCAGGCCTGCGGGGACACCCCCCGGGTGGTTCTCGGTTCGCCGGTCGCCGGGATCGCCGCGGACGAACTGGTCGACGGCACGCCCGCGATCAAGGAGATCGTCCGGCGCTGGGTCGGGCAACCGGAGCTGTCCAACCTCCCCCGCAAGTTCAAGACCGCGATCTCCGGCAGCCCGCACCAGGACGTCGCGCACGAGATCCACGACGTGGCCTTCGTCGGGGTCGACCACCCCGAGCACGGGCCGGGCTTCGACGTCTGGGTCGGCGGCGGCCTGTCCACGAACCCGATGCTGGCCCAGCGGCTGGGGGCGTGGGTGCCACTGGAGGACGTCGCGGAGGTCTGGTACGCGGTGATCCGGGCGTTCCGCGACTACGGCTACCGGCGGCTGCGCAGCCGGGCCCGGCTCAAGTTCCTCATCGCCGACTGGGGCGTGGAGAAGTTCCGCGAGGTCGTGGAGAGCGAGTACCTCGGCCGCCGGCTGCTCGACGGGCCGCCCCCGCCGCCCCCACCGCTCGGCCGCCGCGACCACGTCGGGGTGCACAAGCAGCGTCGCGGCCTGTTCTACGTGGGCGCCGCGCCACTGGTCGGCCGGCTGAACGGGGAGCTGCTGGGCAGGCTGGCCGACGCCGCCGAGCGCGCCGGGTCGGACCGGATCCGGTTCACCCCGGAGCAGAAGGTGATCGTGCTCGACGTGGCCGCCCCCAAGGTGGCCGACCTGCTCGACGAGCTGGACGCGCTCGGGCTGCCCGCCGGTGCCTCGACCTTCCGCCGCGGCACCATGGCCTGCACCGGGATCGAGTACTGCAAGCTGGCCATCGTCGAGACCAAGGCCACCGCGGCCGCCCTGGTCACCGAGCTGGAGCGCCGGTTCGCCGACCACCCGGAACTGTTCACGCCGGACTCCCCCGCCCTGACCATCAACGTCAACGGCTGCCCGAACTCCTGCGCCCGCGCCCAGATCGCCGACATCGGCCTCAAGGGCGTCCAACTGCCGAACCCGGACGACCCCGCGGGCCCGACCGTCGAGGGGTTCCAGCTGCACCTCGGCGGGGGACTCGGCGCCGACGCCGGTTTCGGCCGCAAGCTGCGCGGCCTCAAGGTGACCAGCGCCGAACTGCCGGACTATGCGGAGCGGGTGGTGCGCCACTGGCTGGAGTCCCGCCACGACGGGGAGACCTTCGCCCGGTGGGCGCTGCGTGCCCCGGAAGCGGATCTGCAGTGAGCGCGACCGGCCCGGCCGGACAGCAGGAGGAGGAACCGTGAGTTGCCCTGTGTCAACCTCCCGGTCAGGCGGCGCTGTCTTGATCTTGGTTGAGGGTGGTTTGGAGAGCGCGGTGGGCTGTGGGGTCGTAGGGGGTGTTGTCCTGCCAGCAGCGCCAGATGACGTGTCCCCAGGC
>DASTGO010000481.1:0-5679 GCA_035719045.1 Kineosporiaceae bacterium
CTCGAGGCGAAGGTCTTGAACGCCGCCGGGTCGGTCTCGTTGGTGGCCCGCACCATCAACGACCCCGTGGTCGCCGTGCCCGCCGCCCACGTCTTGACCAGGTTCGTGATCGGGATGTTCACCCGGGCCGCCGGGCAGGAGGCCGAGAACCCGGCCGCCGCCGACAGGCTGCCCTGCGAGGTGCCGATCGTCGGCTGCGCCGCCCACGTGGTCGTGGTCGACGCCGCCCCGGCGTCCCACACCTCCACACTCGTCGGCGTACACGATCCCGAACCGGTCTCCTGCAACGACAACGACGCGGACACCACCGACTTGCCCAGCATGCTGGTCAGCGGGAACGACAGGAACGACCTGGTCTGCACCGTCCCGTCCGGCGAGCCGGCCTGCAGCACGGCCGCGCTGGACAGGTCCGTGCCCACGTTGGAGGCCACGTAGGTGTCGAACGACGGCGCCACCTGCACCTGCACGTACGCCGGGTCGACCGTCACCGGGTACACCCGGGCCGCGTCATCCAGCCACGCCCGGTCCGGGGTGACCGTCAACTGCCACTGCCCGGCCGCGTTCTTGCTCGCGGACAACGCGACCGGCGAGGCGGTCTTCGGGTTGCCGGACTTGTCCACCGCCGAGTCCCACGCCCGCGCCGGCAGGAACCGCGACACCACCGTTTGCCTGGCGTCCAGGAAAGAGACACCGCCGTCCTTGTCGGCCTGCGGGGTCACCCCGGTCAGACCCAGTGGCAGGGCCCAGGACACCGGCTTGGACGGGCGCGAGGCCAGGGTGAAGAACGACTCGAACCCGTTGCGCAGCGCCTGCACCCGCAAACCCACCCCGGGCGCCACATCGGCGTACGAGGCCGACGCCCCCGACACCACCGGCGCAGGCAGGGCGCCCGGCCACGACAGGCTCACCGCCCCACCGTTGCCGGCATCGGCCTTCACGGCTTCGGACGAACCGTCCTTGCCCGGTCCGGACTTGGCCTTCCCCGGGCCCCACAAGTGCAGGCCGTGCCCGGACGCCGACGGCGTCAATGACCCGTCGGTGTCGTCGCCCAGATCCAACTTCACATCACGCCAGGCGCCGTTGCCGTCCTTGAACCGGACCTGCCCCGCGTGCGCCTGCGTGGTCACCGTGCCGTCGGGGTTCACCCACGTCGTGGACGTCTCCGACCGCAACGCCTCAACCTCGACCCGCTTGCCCTGCGCCCGCGCCGTCACCCGCGCCGACACCAGATCCGGTCGAGACGCCACCATCTGGACCGCGCGCGGCTTCACCGCTGCCGAAGCGGCCTGCACCTCGGCACCGCTCACCGCGACCAGCGTCGATGCCGACAAGGCCGCCGAAACCGAAACCACCACCGGCCTCAGCCACGGCGATCGCGCCCATCCACGCAGCCACTCCCGCCGCGACCCGGCAACACCGAACGACACCAACCCCGCGCGAGGACGCACGCGAACACACCCCGATCCGAAAGCGAAAGAGCCGCGCGACGAACGGCGCAGCGCCTGCAAACGCTTTCCTGAGGGGTTCCTCCTGTCGATGCCCCATCCGGAGCAACCTCACAGCGTCCTCACATGCAAAGCGGACGAAGCCGGGGCGATGCAGACAGTGGCCCTCGTCACATCACGAGCCAAACGCCTCTTCGGCCCGAGGGGACATGCACGCTCACCGTCCAAGGCCCGCAGGGGACCTCGGTGCCACCTGCGGCACTCCCGGTCGGCCACCGCGACCATCGCACCCGACCTCCCCGGTCGGTGGGCCATCCCGTGGGCGGTGGGGCCTCATCTCAGTGGATAACGGCAGTTACCCACTGAGTCAGGCCCACCGACTTCCCCACACGTCTTCCGACACATCCGGGGGCATCGCCGCAGGTCAACCCGTAGACACCCTCCCGAGTTGACCATGTCGGAGAACCGATCGATTCCCAACACCCCGGCCGGTCAGGCCCACGATGAGCGGGTACACCGTCCTCGGTGCCCGTTCCAAGGCGTCCATCACCAGGGACAAGGCCGCACCCAAGGGCTGCTTATCCGCCAAGGTCCCCTGCCTGCCCCTCCCCAACCTGCACCTTTGCGTCCCTGGGTGGCTAGCGATCCACTTGCTCACATGTCGATCATCCCGGAGTTGACGGGCCGTCGTCCGGGCCTGCTTTCAGCCTAGAAATGCCCTTTCGTAGCCAGGAGAGGAGCGGACCACCGCCGCAGCAGCAGACCACGAGCCAGACGAACTCCCACCCCCCAGCGAACAGCCCCAACCCCAGTCCAGTCGCAAGTATCAGCACCACAATGAGCAACCCATGGTCGCGATGTGCACCTGCTGAAGCTTCCGTCGGTTGCCTCCCAGGGACACGCTCGGCATAGAAGATCAGCTCTGGGGTCTCCTCGGCTTGCTGGTGCTCAAGGACCTTCCATCCCTGGCGCCAGGCCTGGCTACGGATGAGCGCGATGTCGTGGTCGTAGCCACCCAGGCCGGTGAAGGTGACCTCGCCGAGCAGGTCCTCTCCGTACCGGGCACAGACCGGCACGGTGCACGGCGCCGGCACGCGGTTGTCGGGTGATACCACCCACTCACCTTGATCGCGCATGGTGCGGGGACCCTCTCAAGCCTTGGGGATCTTTGTCTGAGTCCAAGGTTCCTTGGCTGGTCGACCCATGGCAGGCGATCTTGTGAAAGTAACGGGACCACGTTCACCCCGTAGTCATCTGTTCATCGCGTCCGCGTCGCCGAGGTCGGGTGCCAGTAGTCTGCGCCGAATCTCCAACGTTCATGCAGGTCGGAACTGTTGCGCGATCGACGATCCGCGCTCCCCACGAGGGCATTGACCTGCGTAGATGTTGGTTTCTCGCTGCCTGCTACCGGAACCCTTTCCAGGGGCAGGGTGGCATGGACGCGGAAGCCTCCCGTGGGCAGTGGGCCTGTCTCGGCGGTGCCGGCGAGGGCGGTCGCGCGTTCGCGGATACCGCGCAGCCCGTTGCCGTGCTCGGGGGTGCCCAGCCCGCGTGCGGTTCCGGGGCAGGGTCCGGGGCCGGTATCGGTGATGTCGACGTGGAGGGCGTCGTCGTGGCAGTCGAGGGTGACCGTGGCGGTGGCGCCATCCCCGCCGTGCTTGATCGTGTTGGTCAACGCCTCCTGGATGATGCGGTAGGCGGCCAGGTCGACCAGATGGGGCAGGCCGACCAGATGGGGCAGGTCGGGGCTGGTGCGCAGGCTGGTGGGCAGGCCGGCCTGGCGGACCCGGTCGATCAGTTCTGGTAGCTGGGCCAGTCCGTCCGGCGGGGTGCGGCTGGCCGGATCGGCGCCGGCGCGGAGCAGGTTACGCATGTCGGCCAGGCCGCCTTGGCCGACCGAGACGACATGTGTCAGTGCCTCGCGGGCCAGGTTCGGGTCTTGGTCCAGCACCCCGACCGCGGCCTGAGTCTGGATCACCATGACGGACAGGTTGTGGCCGATCACGTCATGGAATTCACGGTTGATCCTGGCCCGCTCTTCCGCGGCGGCCAGAGCCGCCCGCTGATCCCGTTCGCGTTCCAGGTGCTGGGCCCGTTCCCGGAACAGCAGGAGTTCACCACGGCGGGCGTGGGCAGCCAGCCAGGCGGGGAACAGGCCCGCGACCGGCCAGATGTCATAGGCCCACACGGTTGCCATCCCGAACGGCGGTGGGGTCATCAATCTGGGGATCCATACCAGCTGCCAGGTCATCGCGATCGTCGTGATGCCCAGCAGGCCAGCACCGAGCAGAGCGAGCGAGCCACGGGAGGTGCGGGCCGCCAGCGCGGCGGTGTAGAGGGTGAAGCCAGCGGTCAGATCGATCGGTGATAGCCCGCACGACGGATCACCCATGTGGAAGCCGACGGCCAGCACCGCCGCGAAGAACGCCGGGACGGGCAGGCGACGGCGCGCCAAGAACGCCAGCGCCTCAACCCCGGCCGCCGCCCACCACTGGCCGATCAGGAAGTTCCCGCGGCCTGCGTCGAGGTACACCAGCTCTTTCCACCACGAGCCGGCGTTGGGTAACAGGCCCAGGCGAGGTGCCTGCAACAGAACGCTCAACCCACCAAGGGTGATCACTAAGGCGAGGTCACCGGCCATCCGGCGGGCACGGCTGCCCTGACCCTGCGACGCCGACAAGACCGCGATGTTGGTAGCCATAGCGGCGCCCACGGTAGGCCCGATCATCGACCCCTGACATCTGCCCACGGATGTAGGCCCGACGTTTGGGAGCCGTCCGCCAAATTGTTGATCAAGAGGTCGGATGCAACCAGGCAGACACCTGGGCCGTGCGACAGGCAGCGGCGCAGGCGATCGCGGCCGGCTGGGCCGACGACGAGGGCACCCTGCCCTGGCTGCGCGACCGCGCCACCACCGACCCGGACAACAACTGCGGCAGACGGCGGTCCAGCTTGGCCATGCACGGCATGGAGCGTGCGGGGTGGGTCAGGTGCTGCGTCCCCCTATCCGGCGGGGTGTCTCACGGACGTTCGTTACCCCGACACCGGGCAGCTCTGCCGACACAAGGTCCGCGTGGCCTACGCGTCGCCGGTTTGGTCGGGGCGGGTGAGCTTGGCAAGGTCACGGCGCACCCGTTCGGCCTGGGAATCCATGCCGATCTCGCTGTACAGGGTCAGGGCGGCGGCGTAGTGGGCGGCCGCACCCTCCAGGTCCCCCCGGGCCCGGGCGACGTGGCCGAGCCCCTGCTCGGCGTTGGCCTGCCCCCACCGGTTGCCGATCTGGGTGTGCAGGGTCAGGGCGGCGGCGGAGTGGGCGGCCGCACCCTCCAGGTCCCCCCGGGCCCGGGCGACGTGGCCGAGCCCGTCCTCGGCGTTGGCCTGCCCCCACCGGTCACCGATCTGAGTGGACAGGGTCAAGGCGGTGCCCAAGTGGGCGGCCGCACCCTCCAGATCCCCCCGGCCCCGGGCGACCTCGCCGAGCCCGTCCTCAGCGTGGGCCTGCCCCCACCGGTCACCGATCTGGGTGTACAGGGCTAGGGCGGTGGTGTGTTCGCCGGCGTGGTCTAGGGCTTGGGCCAGGGTGTGGGTGTCGGCGAGGTCGCGGGCGAGGTCGACGGCGGCGCGGGCGTAGGAGTTGGCGCGGTCACGGTGGTGTCGGGCTTCGGCCGCCTCGTTCACCGAGTAGTAGGCGGGGCTGCCTGGCGTGGGTCGTACCGCGCCGGGCAGGCCCGCCGGGGTGGAGGCCAGGGTGGGTGCGCCGTGGGTGGTCTTCACGGTGGGCTGAGGGCTGGGGCGGGGCGGGCCGGAGTTGGCCAGGCGGTTCTCCAGCCGTGATTCGGTGATCAGGATGCGTGCCCGGCAGGTGCGGTCGGGACAGGTCCGGGCGGCGGTGCCGGCCTGGTCCAGGTGGGCCTGGGCCTGCCGCAGGTCGTAGCGGATGTAGGCCAGTTCGGCGCGCAACCGGTGGGCCTCGACGTGGGCGTGGTCGTGGCCGGTGTCAGGCAGGTGTTCCAGTGCTGAGGCGAACAGTTGGTCGGCCTCGTCCCAGTTGCTCACCTGCATGGCGGCCTGCCCGGCCAGCACGAGCAACTGTCCCCGGCCGCTGCCGGCGGACGGGTCACCGATCGGGGCAACCGGCGGCCAGGACAAGTCGTTCCCCGGCTCGCCGTCCCCGGCTGCCGTCGAGGCCGCCTGCGCCTGCCCGCCAGCGCACTCACCCGGCGGGCCACTGGGT
>DASTGO010000482.1:0-15797 GCA_035719045.1 Kineosporiaceae bacterium
CCGTCCGGCGCGCCCGGTGCCGGCGAGGGCTACGACCTGCCCCGGCACCCGCAGCCGGCGGGTCCGCCCGGTCCTGGCGCGGGGCCCGGTTACGGCGGTCCCGGCCACGACTCGCGGTCCGGCTTCGACCCCACCGCGGCGTTCGACCGGCCGGGCTACGACCCCGGGTACGACACTGCGTCGGCCGGGTCCCGCCCCGGCTTCGACCAGCCGGGCTATGACCAGCCCGGTCCCGAGCAGCAGGGTTACGGCCGGCCGGGGCACGACCAGCCGGGATTCGACCAGTCGGGTGCCGAGCAGCGCGGCTACGACGACCAGCGGGGCTACGACCAGGGGGCCTTCGAGCCCTATGACCCGCGCCTGGCCGACCGCGATGCCCCCGGCGACCCGGCAGGTCGGTCCGCGCTGTTCGAGCCCTCCGCCGGACCGGGCCGTCCCGGCGGTCCCGCAGGTCCCGGCGGGCCCCGCGGTGCTGGTCCGGGCGGTGCTGGTCCGGGGCGCGGCCCGGGTGGTCCGGGGGACGGCGAGCCCGAGCGGACGTTGTTCGACGGCCGGTTCGGCGCCGGGTCCCGCTCCGCCGGATCCGGTCCCCGTCCCGAGGGCGGTCCCGAGCGTGGTCCCGGCGGCCGTGACGCCAGGCCGCCGGTGATGCCCGCCGACGCCTACCCCTCCCGGCCCCACCCGGAACCGGAAGGGCGCCCGGAACGGCGTACCACCCGGGCGGGTGACCTGCTGCCCGGGGTGGCCGAGGAGGGCCCGGGCGGGCGTTCCCGCGGCGTGGCTGGGCAGGGACAGGGCGCCGGACGGCTGCTGGCCGCGGTCGCCTGGCCGGTGATGGCGCTCGGCCTGTTCCTGCCCGAGGGCGGCACCTCGGCCTTCGAGCGGATCCCGGCCTGGTCGGTGTTCGCGTTGGCCTGCCTGGTGGCCGTCGGGGTGGGGGCCTTCGGCGGGGCGCAGGGTCCCGGCACCGGGCGGACCTGGACCATCGGTGCCGCCGGTGCGGGTGGCCTTCTGGCGTTCTGGGTGCTGCTCGTGCTGCCGGTGATCTCCGGCAACTCCGGTTTCGCGCTCACCCTCGGCACGGCCCTTGCTGTCGCGGCGCTGTGGCAGACCCCGGGGCGGCGGTGGTGACGGGGTCTCGGTCAGGCACGTGCGGTCGACACGGAGGCGGTACCCGCCGGTCCGCTGACGCCGGCCCGGTGCGGCGCGGTGCACGGACGGTTGCCCGCGGCAGCGGCCGGCGTCGTGTGATCTACCTGGTGTCCACGCCCGGGACCGCTGTGGTCACGGCCGGCCTCGCGGAGCGGTAGCGTCGGCTCCGATGGACGCCACGCCCGTTCCCGAGAACGCCTCCGCCGGCCAGTCCGGCGCCGGCACCGCTGCCCGTCGCCCGCGCGTCGCCGTCATCTTCGGCGGCCGTTCGGGCGAGCACGCGATCAGCTGCGTCACCGCGGCCGGCGTGCTTCGTGCGATCGACCGTTCCGTCTACGACGTGGTGCCGATCGGCATCACCAGGACCGGGCGCTGGGTGCTGGCGTCCGACGACCCGACCCGCTGGGAGCTCACCGACGGGGCGCTGCCGGAGGTCGGTGCGGACGAGGGCCCGCAGGTCCTGGTCCCGCTGGAGTCCGGGGTCAGCGAGCTGACCGTGCTGGAGCCGCTGGAGGTCCCGCGGACCCTGGGATCTGTCGACGTCGTGCTGCCGTTGCTGCACGGACCGTTCGGCGAGGACGGCACGCTGCAGGGGCTGCTGGAACTGGCCGACGTCCGCTACGTCGGGTCCGGCGTGCTGGCCAGTGCGGTCAGCATGGACAAGCACTACATGAAGCTCATCCTCCAGTCGGAGGGCCTGCCGGTCGGGCCGTACTTCGTGGTCACCTCCCGGCAGTGGCAGAAGGACCGCGACCAGGTCTACCAGGACGCCGAGGAGCTCGGGTTCCCGCTGTTCGTCAAGCCTGCACGGGCCGGGTCCAGCCTCGGGATCACGCGGGTCAAGGGTCCGGCAGACCTGGAGGCGGCGGTCGAGGAGGCTCGCCGGCACGACCCGAAGGTCATCGTCGAAGGCACGATCGTGGGCCGCGAGATCGAGTGCGCGGTGCTGGAGTCGCCGAACGGGCGGCCTCCGGCGACGAGCCTGCCGGGCGAGATCGTCATGGTCCGCGGGCACGAGTTCTACGACTTCGAGGCCAAGTACCTCGATGACAGCGCGGTCGACCTGGTGTGCCCGGCCGATCTGCCGGACGAGATCGCCCACCGGGTGCGCGAGCTCGCGGCGCGCACCTTCGAGGTCCTCGGCTGTGAGGGCCTGGCCCGGGTCGACTTCTTCGTCCAGGACGACGGCGAGATCATCGTCAACGAGATCAACACGATGCCGGGCTTCACCCCGGTGTCGATGTACCCGCGGATGTGGCAGGAGACCGGCCTGCCCTACCCCGAGCTGGTCGACCGGCTGCTCAGGCTCGCGCTGGCCCGCCCCACCGGCCTGCGCTGATCCCCGCCGCCACGACACCGGCCCCGCCCTGACCTCGGGGCCGGGCCGGTGTCGTCGTTCGGCGTCGGTTTCTCGGCGTCGTCCGGGGCATCCCTTCGCCGGGCACGGGCCTCGGCAGACCGATGGCCCTGCCGGGCCGGCGGGGCCATCAGGTGTCCGGTGCGCAGGGGTCGCGGCGGACGGCAGGGGGACGGTCAGTGGCGGGATTCCTCGCCCCGGGATTCCTCGCCCCGGGAGTCGTCGCCGGACCTGTGCTCGGCGGCTTCGTGGCCGGTCGCCGACCCGCTCGGCCTGGTGCCGTGCTCGGAGGCGTCGTCGCCGTCCTCGGCGCGGGTGCCGTGTGCGCCGTGCTCGGAGGCGTCGTCGCCGCCGGACCTGTGCTCGGCGGCTTCGTGGCCGGTCGCCGACCCACTCGGCTTGGCGACGCGCTCGGAGGCGTCGTCGCTCCGGTGGGTCGAGGACGGGGCCGGGGTGAAGGTGGACGACGTGGACGTCATCCGGGAGCTGTCCGTCCCGCTGCTCGCCGAGGCCGACATGGCCAGGGCGGTGAGCACCATCGCGCCGGAGGCGGCAATGGACGTGGCGACGATGGTGGCGCGCTTGCCGGGGAACCTCATCACGATCTCCTCTCGGGACCGCACCCGCTCGGGTGCCTGTACCCAAGGTCCGGCTCCCGGGTGAAAGGCCGAGGAGGGGCCGATGAGAGCGCGTTCACGGTGCCGGGGACGCCGCCAGTTCGACCAGCCGGTAGCCGGCCCCGCGCACGGTCTCGATCCGGTCCCGGCCGAGTTTGCGCCGCAGGTAGCGGACGTACACGTCGACCACGTTCGAGCCGGGGTCGAAGTCGTACCCCCAGACGTGGCTGAGCAACTGCTCGCGGGACAGCACCTGCCCGGCGTGCCGCAGGAACATCTCGGCCAGCGCGAACTCCCGCGAGGACAGGTCGACGGTCCGGCCGTCCACCGTGGCCCGGCGGGTGCGCAGGTCGAGGGCCAGCTCCCCGCAGCGCAGGACGGTGAGTTCCGGGGAACGGCCGTCGGAGCGCAGCCGCAGCCGGATCCGGGCCAGGAGCTCCTCGAAGCGGAACGGCTTGGCCATGTAGTCGTCCGCGCCGCCCTCCAGCCCCGCGACCGTGTCGGTGACGGAGCTGCGGGCGGTCAGGATGATCACCGGGATCTGGTTGCGTGACTCCCGCAGCCGCCGCAGGACGGTGAACCCGTCCGTCAGGGGTAGTCCCAGGTCGAGGATCAGCAGGTCGAAGGCCCCGGACATCGCGTAGGAGTAGGCCTCGGCGCCGTCGTCCACGACGGTGGGGTGGAAGCCGGCGGCCCGCAGGCCCTTCTCCACGAAGGACGAGATCCGCACCTCGTCCTCGGCGACGAGGATCTTGTTCACGGTCCGACCTCCGGGACGGCGGTGAGCGGGGAGGTGCTGCTGCTGGTGACGGATCCGGCGCGGGTGGCCGGCCCCGGCGGGAGAGTGCCGTCGAAGGGCCCGGGATCCGGGTCCGGCGGCCCTGACGGCTCGGCGACGGGCAGGGTGCGGGTCGGCAGCACCAGCGTGAACGTGGCGCCCTGGCCGAGGACGCTGTCCAGACTGACCCGCCCGCCGTGGGCGGCCGCGATCGCGCTGACGATGGCCAGGCCGAGCCCGGAGCCGTCGTCCCCGCGCCCGGTGGACGCCCGGCCGAACCGTTCGAAGATCCGGTGCGCGTCCTCCGTCCGGACCCCGCAACCGGTGTCACGGACCCACAGCCGGACCTGTGCGTCGTCGTCGAGGGCGGCGCCGATCCCGATCTCGTCGCCGGGGCCGGTGTGCCGCACCGCGTTGTCCGCGAGCTGGAGCACTGCCTGGGTCAGCCGCTGGGCGTCCGCGACGATGCACAGCCCGGGCCGGCCGTCCACGGTCCAGCGGCGGGGGCCGAGCGCGAGCGCCTTGTCCGCGATCTCGTCCACGAGCCGGTCCAGGTCCAGCGGGGCGAGCCGGACGAAGTCCGGGCGGCGGGCCTTGGCCAGCACGAGCAGGTCGTCGACCAGCCGGCCCATCCGGTCCAGTTCGTCCAGCAGCAGGGCCTTGACGTCACCGACCTCCCGCGGATCGCTGCCGTCCAGCAGCTCCAGGTGACCGCGCACGATGGTCAGCGGGGTGCGCAACTCATGGCCGGCGTCGTCCAGGAACGCCTGCTGGGTCTCGAACGCCGACTGCAGGCGGTCGAGCATCTCGTTGACCGTGCGGGTGAGTTCGGTGACGTCGTCATGTCCGGTGACCGGGATGCGCAGCGACAGGTCGCTGTGCGAGATGTGCCGGGCCGCGTCGCGCAGCAGCCGCAGCGGGCGCAGCAGCCGTCCCGCGACCAGCCAGCCCACCACCCCGACCAGTCCCAGGCAGCCGCCGCTGACCAGGGCGTAGAGCCGGGCGTTGGCGAGGATCTGCTGCTGGCCGGGCCGCAGTTGCAGGCCTACCACGAACAGGCCCACCTGCGGATCCCCGACCACCCGGGCGGGTACCACCGCGAACCGGACCGGCCCGAGGGTGGTGTTCACCTCCTGGATGCGGACCTGTGCCTCCGGGTCCGTGGCGCGCGCCGCATCCATCACCGGGCGCAGCCGTTCCAGCTCGAAGGTCCGTTCCGGCGGGTACAGCTCCTTGCGGCCGATCAGGGCCAGGAAGCTCTCTCCCTGGGAGGCGAGCTGCCGCTGCAGGGCCGTGCGCATCAGGCTCCGGACGTCGGTGATCGGCGTCCCGTCGCTCTGGGTGCGGGCGGCGGCCAGGGCCCGGAACTCCTTGATGTCCGCCTCGAGGGTGCCGTCGACGTGCTGGCGGTACTGGGACTGTTCGGCCAGGAGGGTGATCGTGCCGGTCGTGGCCATGCCGATCGCGGTCAGGGTGAGGACGGTGGCCAGCACCCGGGCCCGGACGTCGAGCGGCCAGGGCACCAGCCGGCGCAGCATCCGTTCGGGACGGGCGCCGGGATCGCGCTCAGCCATGGGTGGACGTCCCGGTGGCCTCCGCGGCCTCGTCGTCATCGTGCTCCTGGATCGGCGCGGGGCCGACGACCTCCGGTTCGTCGCCGTGCTCGGTGTGCCTGGCGCGGTGGGAGGACGCGGCCTCGTCGCCGGTACGGGTCTGCGTGCCCTGGGTGGCGGTACTCGGCGCCAGCACCACCGGCGGCCCCAGCTGTGGCTGGGGCGGCTGCGGCGTCGCCCTGACCGCTGCCGCGACGGCGATCCCCCCGGCGAGAACCAGCAGCACGGCCGCCGTGACCAGCGTACCGCGCCCGGACAGTGCTCTCGCCATGATGACCACTCTCCGCGCCCATCCCCCACTTGACCAGCAGGGACCGGTGAGAAAACGCTCATCCGGCAGGCGCCGGCGCGAACTCACCCGATCGCCGCAGCCGGCGGGGCTGGGGTGCCGGCGGGGCTGGGGTGGCCGGCGGGTGGGGGCCGATCCCGACCCGCGGCAGAATGCGCCGGGACTGCCGACCACGGCCCGGCGGCCGGGGGAGCCCGTGGCGGGGCGTCGTCAGCCGGTGCCGTTCAGCCGATGCAGTGCAGGGATGTTTTCGGCAGGGCCAGGGCGGCCTTCTGCAACTGGACCAGCGCGCCGGGATCACCGGACTTCGGGTACGACGCCGGGATGCGCACCTCGATGGCCGGGGTCCGCCCGAAGGTGGTGAACAGCAGCGGATCCCCGCGGTCGTCGACCACCCAGTCCACGTCGTTCACCGACAGGCAGCGCAGCTGGGTCGGTCCCAGCGGTGACATCCCGCAGCGGACGACGATCTGCGGATCGCCGTACACGGCCATTCCCTCGGTCGACGTCGTCCCGCGGGGCTTGCCGAGCAGAGCGGAGGGCATCGCGGCCATCGCCGTCGTGCACCCCTGATCACGGGCCATCGGACCCGCCGGCAGCGACCCGGACGAGCAGGCGGCCACCACTCCCACCACCACGACCAGGGCCGCTGCTGCGGCGGAACGACCCAGGGCGCCGCGGACGGCCGCCGGGTTCAGACGTGGACGACGGTGCACGTGAGCGTGCGCGTGATGCCCTTGACGTCCTGGATCCGTGCGATGACCAGTTGCCCGAGCTCGTCCACGCTGCCGGCCTCGACCCGTGCGATCACGTCGTAGGGGCCGGTCACGTCCTCCGCCAGGGTCACGCCGTGCAGTTGGGCGATCTCGCGAGCCACGCTCGCGGACTTGCCGACCTCGGTCTGGATGAGGATGTAGGCCTGCACCACCACGGGATCCTCCTGTCGTCGTCCGGGGTGTGTCGGCTGGTCAGGGCGCCCCCTGCGCGTAAGGGTCGGGCGCCCGGCCGGGTCCGGAGCCGCCACGCTACCGTGTCGGCCGGTAGACATGGACGGCGAGTAGGCCGCAAGATGCGCCCCGCGATCGTGAGCTGACCCGTGAGCACCCCGGGAGAGGTCGCGGTCGCGGACTTTGCGGGGGATTCGACCCGGGATGTGCGCTGGGGGCGGTCCATGGGTGCAGCGGCAGCCGGGGCTCCGGAACGGCAGTGTGACGGGTATCACGTGACTGGCGTGCGGGCCGTGATCAGAACGGGAGGCCGGATGGCCGGGGACGGTGCCGACATGGGCCCGACGATCGCGGACGTGGGTGAGGACGGCCTGGTCGGCAGCGTGCTGGCCCGGTACGGGCTGCCGCCCGCGGGCGTCGTGGTGGGCCCCGGGGACGACGCCGCGGTCCTGGACGTGCCGGGCCGCGTGGTGCTGTCGACGGACACCCTGGTCGAGGGGCAGGACTTCCGCCGGGACTGGTCGAGCGCGCAGGACGTCGGCCGGAAGACCGCCGCGCAGAACCTCGCCGATCTGGCCGCGATGGGAGCCGTGCCGTTCGCCCTGGTGGTGAGCCTGGCGGCGCCCGGGGACCTGTCGGCGGGCTGGGCGGCGGAACTGGCCGACGGGCTGGCCGCCGAATGCGCTCGGGCCGGTGCCGCCGTGGTGGGTGGGGACGTCTCCGCAGCGGGCGAGATCGTCATCACCGGGACCGCGCTGGGGGTGCTGCCCGGGCCGGCCGTCCTGCGCAGCGGAGCCCGCCCCGGCGACCTGGTCGCCCTGGCCGGTGACCTCGGGCCGTCCGCGGCCGGACTGGCTCTGCTCATCGCGGGGTTCGGCCGGGGGGCGCGCCTGCCGGAGCGGGAACAGGGCCTGGTGGCGGATCTGCTGGCCGCCCACCGCGTGCCGGAGCCGCCCTACCCCGCCGGACCGGCGGCGGCCGCGGCCGGAGCGAGCGCGATGATCGACACCAGCGACGGGCTGCTACGGGACGCCCGGCGGGTCGGGGAGGCCTCCGGGGTGGTGCTGGACCTGGATCCGGACCAGCTGGCGCCCGGTGAGCGCCTGCTGTCCGCCGCCCGGCTGCTGATGGGGGCGGATGCCGTCGTGGGATCGGTGGGCGGGACGGGGCAGGCCGGAGGCACCGCGCCCGGGGACCCCGATCCGGTCCGGCAGCTCGCGGAGGGCTGGGTGCTGACCGGCGGGGAGGACCATGCCCTGCTGGCCTGCTTCCCGGCCGGTGGGGTGCTGCCCGAGGGGTTCCGCGTGGTCGGCGTGGTCCGGGCGGCGGGCGGGCCGGACGGCCTGCGCCCCGGGGTGGCTCTCGGGGGACGCCCGTACACCGGGCCCGACGGTTGGCATCACTTCACCTGATGCCGGCGGTCGTCCACGGGAACGGCGTCTTCCCGACGGGCGGTACGGCGCGTTCCGGCAAGCGAAAGGGCCGGGCAAGCGAAAGGGCCGGGCAAGCGAAAGGGCCGCGATCCGGCTCTGCGGATGCGGCCCTGCGCTGCGGCGGATCAGGTCAGCGGGTGACCTTGCCCGCCTTCAGGCACGTGGTGCAGACATTGAGCCGCTTCGGCGCGGCACCCACGATGGCGCGCACCCGCTGGATGTTGGGGTTCCAGCGACGCTTGGTGCGGCGGTGCGAGTGCGAGATGTTGTGACCGAAGCCCGGCCCCTTGCCGCAGACGTCGCAGTTGGCAGCCACGGGTCGTTCTCCTGACGGTCTCGGACGGTGCGGACACGCCGTCCGCTGGCTCTCCGGGTGCCGAAGCACCCGAGCCCGATGTGGGCAACCCCGAAAGGGTAGCCGACGGCCAGCCGTGCTCCCAAACCGCCCTGCTGCCGGCTCCGGCGCCCCGCCCCTTCCCATGACCAGGGGTTCCCCGGCACTGCCGTCCGCTGCGTCCCGTGCCGGGCGGATCTGTCCCCCTGCCCGGGGCGTGCCCGCCGGCCCGTCCATGCTCACGGCAGCCGTCCGGGACGGCGGGACGCGGCGGTCCCCGCCGACGACTAGCCTGCCGGGCGGAGGTGAGGCGGTGCTGCAGGAGTTGGACGGGCGGGCCACCCGGCGCTGGGCGCTGGCCACGCTGTCCGCGCTGGGCCGGGCGCGGGCCGAGATCGACGCCCTGAACGTCTTCCCGGTGCCCGACGGGGACACCGGCACCAACCTCTACCTCACCGTGGAGTCCGCCTGCGCCGCCGTGCAGGTCCTGCCGGGGGACGCCGACGTCCGGCGGGTGGCCGGCGCCTTCGCGCACGGCGCCCTGCTGGGGGCCCGCGGCAATGCCGGGATCATCGGTGCCCAGTTGCTGCGCGGCTGGTCCGAGGTGCTGGCCGAGCGCGGGGTGCTGGACGCCGCTGCCGCGAAGGACGCCTTCGCCCGCGGTGATGTCCAGGCCTGGCAGGCGGTGGACAAGCCTGTCGAAGGGACGATCCTGTCCGTCAGCCGGGCGAGCGCACGGGCGGCGGCCGCGGCACCGGACACCCTGCCCGACGTGGCCAGCGCGGCCGTGCGGGCGGCCCGGGAGGCACTGGCCCGGACGCCGGAGCAGTTGGAGGTGCTGCGCCGGTCCGGCGTGGTCGACGCGGGCGGCCGTGGTCTGGTGGTGATCCTGGAGACGCTGGAGGACGTGGTCCACCAGCGCAGCACCACCCGGGCCGCCCGCGGCCTGCGGCATCCGGGACTGCCCACGGTGAACCTCGACGACTGCGCCGACCTGGTCGCGGACGGTCCCGGCTATGAGGTCATGTACCTGTTGGACGCCGAGGAGCCGCAGGTCGCCACGTTGCGGACCCGGCTGGCCGGCCTCGGGGACTCCCTGGTGGTGGTCGGCGGGGCCGGGCTGTGGCATGTCCACGTGCACGTCGACGACCCAGGTGCCGCGGTGGAGGCCGGGATCGAGGCGGGGCGCCCGCGCCGGGTCCGGATCACCCACTTCGGCGACCAGCGGGCCCGTGCCGCGGCCGGCTCCTCGTCGCGCACCGTGGGCGCGTCCGTGGTCGCCTGTGCCGCGGGACCGGGGCTGGCGGAGCTGTTCCGGCAGGCGGGCGCCGTCGTGGTCCGGGGTGGTCCGGGGAGCCGGCCGTCCACCGGCCAGTTGCTGGACGCGGTCCGCAGCACCGGTGTCCGCGAGGTGGTCGTGCTGCCCAATGACGACGACACCCTCGCGGTCGCGCAGACGGCGGCCCGGATCGCCCGCCAGGACGGGGTCCGGGTCAGCGTGCTGCCGACCCGGGCGCAGGTGCAGGGGCTGGCCGCGATCGCCGTCCATGAGCCCGGTGTGCCCTTCGACGACGACCTGGTCCGGATGAGTGCGGCGGCGGGCGGATGCCGGGACGGCGCGGTGACGGTGGCCTCCCGGGACGCGATCACGACGGCCGGTCCCTGCCGGACCGGTGACGCGCTCGGGGTGGTCCAGGGCGACTTCGTGGTGGTCGGCGACGACCTGGCCGTGGTCGCGGTGCAGGTACTGGACCGGCTGCTGTCCGGCGGCGGCGAGCTGGTGACCGTGGTCCGGGGGGCGGACGCGCAGGACTCCCTGGTCGCGGCGGTGCGCGCCCATCTGCGGCAGTCCTACCGCGGGGTCGAGGTGTCCGTGATCGACGGTGGCCAGGACCGGTACGTCCTGCTGCTCGGGGTGGAGTGAGATGCCGGCAGGTACGGGCACGACGCAAGCCTGCGGGAAGGGCGACGGCGACGGGCCGCGGGCGGCGTCCCCGGCCCCGGCCGCCGGCACCCACCGGCTGGACGAGCCGCTGGACAAGGTGCTCGGCGTGCGGTCCAAGGGGGCCGGACTGACCCAGCTCGGGCTGCACACCGTCGGGGACCTGCTGCGGCACTACCCGCGCCGGTACCAGCGCTGGGGTGAGCTCACCCCGCTGCGCCAGCTGCCGGAGGGGGAGGAGGTGACGATCCTCGCCGAGGTGGTCCGGGCGACCGCCCGCCAGATGAAGACCCGCCGCGGGGAGCTGCTGCAGTGCGTGGTCAGCGACGGCACCGACACCCTCGACCTGACCTTCTTCAACGCCCGCAACCTGAAGCGGATGCTGGTCCCCGGCCGGGTCGGGCTGTTCTCCGGGGTCGTCGGCCGCTACCAGGGACGCCCGCAGCTCACCCACCCCAAGCTGCACCTGCTCAACGCCGAGGAGGACGCCGAGGCGGCGGTGGCGGCGATCGAGGGCCCGATCCCGGTCTACCCGGCGACGGCGAAACTGGACTCCGAGGCGATCCGGCGCAGCGTCGGCCTGGTGCTGGACACCCTGGGCGACGTGCCGGACCCGATCCCGCCGGAGGTCCGGGCCCGGCACGGCCTGGTGTCGCTGCGGGAGGCGTTCGGCAAGGTGCACCGCCCGGCCGACGAGGACGACCACCGCACCGCGCGGTACCGGCTGCGCTTCGAGGAGGCCTTCGTCCTGCAGGCCGCGCTGGCCCGGCGCCGGCTGGCCGACGGCGCGCTGCCCGCCACCCCGCGGACCCCCGGCCCTGGCGGCCTCCTGGCGGAGTTCGACCGGCGGCTGCCCTTCACCCTGACCGCCGGGCAGCGCGAGGTCGGCGAGCAGATCGCGGCGGACCTGGCCCGTGAGCACCCGATGCACCGGCTGCTGCAGGGTGAGGTCGGCTCGGGCAAGACCGTGGTCGCGCTGCGGGCGATGCTGGCCGTGGTGGACGCCGGGGGGCAGGCCGCGCTGCTGGCCCCGACCGAGGTGCTCGCCGTCCAGCACCATCGCTCGATCACCGCGATGCTCGGCGATCTCGCCGCGGGTGGGCTGCTCGGCGGGGACGAGCGCGGGACCCGGGTCGCCCTGGTCACCGGGTCGATGTCCGCCGCGGCCCGGCGCGCGGCCCTGCTCGACGTGGCCAGCGGCGACGCCGGGATCGTGGTCGGCACCCACGCCCTGCTCCAGGAGAAGGTCGAGTTCTTCGACCTCGGCCTGGTCGTGGTGGACGAGCAGCACCGGTTCGGGGTCGAGCAGCGGGACGCCCTGCGCGGCAAGGGCCGGACCACCCCGCACCTGCTGGTCATGACGGCCACCCCGATCCCGCGGACCGTCGCGATGACCGTCTTCGGCGACCTGGAGACCTCGACCCTGGCGGAGCTGCCGGCCGGGCGGTCCCCGATCGGGACCCACCTGGTGCCGGTGGGGGAGAAGCCCGCCTGGTACGAGCGGACCTGGCAGCGGCTGCGCGAGGAGGTCGACGCCGGCCACCAGGCCTATGTGGTCTGCCCCAGGATCGGCGACGACGAGGACCCCGGCGGACGGGCCGACGCCACCACCGACGGCGACGGGAGCGGCGGCTACTCCGACGAGGACGGCGCGGCCCGCCGTCCGGCCCGGGCCGTCCTGGAGGTGGTCGAGGAGATCCGGGCCCATCCCGCGCTGTCCGGGCTGGTGGTGGAAACCCTGCACGGGCGGATGCCGGCCGACGCCCGGGAGTCGGTGATGCGCCGGTTCGCCGCCGGACAGGTGGACGTCCTGGTCGCCACCACGGTGATCGAGGTCGGGGTCGACGTGCCGAACGCGACCGCCATGGTCGTCCTGGACGCCGACCGGTTCGGGGTGTCCCAGCTGCACCAGTTGCGCGGACGGGTCGGCCGGGGGGCGGCGGGCGGGCTGTGCCTGCTGGTCAGCGAGGCTGCCGCGGGAACCCCGGCCCGGGACCGCCTGGAGGCCGTCGCCCGGACCCTGGACGGGTTCGAGCTGGCCCGGGTCGACCTGGAGGCCCGCCGGGAGGGCGACGTGCTGGGCTCGGCGCAGTCCGGGGTGCGGTCCTCGCTGCGGCTGCTGCGGGTGCTGCGGGACGAGAAGCTCATCGAGACCGCCCGGCACGAGGCCACCGCCGTGGTCGCCGCCGACCCGGAACTGTCCGGCCATCCCGTGCTGGCGGCCGCCATCCGTGACCTGCTCGACCCCGAGCGCGAGGCGTACCTGGAGCGGGGCTGACCCCAGCCGCCGGGCCGGGACCGGGTGGGGGACCCGGGACCGGGTGGGCACGGTGGCACATCGCGCCCGGAAATCGGGCACGGCGGCACATCGCGCCCGCGGCGGACGGGTGCGATCGTCCGCCCTGCGACGACCGGGCGGCCCGGGCGGGAAGAATGGGCCCGTGACGAGGATCATCGCGGGGACGGTCGGCGGGCGGCGGCTGGAGGTCCCGAAGGGTGATCTGACCCGGCCGACCAGCGACCGGGTGCGGGAGGCCGTGTTCTCCGGCCTGGACTCCCGCGGCGTGCTGCACGGCTCCCGGGTGCTCGACCTGTTCGCCGGCTCCGGGGCGCTCGGGCTGGAGGCGGCCAGCCGTGGTGCGGCCGAGGTGACCCTGGTCGACTCCTCCCGGGCCGCGGCGGAGGTCGCCCGGCGCAACGTGTCCGCGCTCGGGATGCGGGCCACCGTCGTGCTGTCCTCGGCGCAGAGGTTCCTGACCGGCCGCAGCCCGGTGCCGATGGACGTCGTCCTGCTCGACCCGCCCTACGCGATCGGCGAGGACGTCGTGGCCGAGGTGCTGTCGGCCCTGGTCGAGCACGGGTGGCTGGCCCCCGGGGGGCTGGTGGTCCTGGAGCGCAGCAACCGGGGCCCGGAACCGCGCTGGCCGGCCGGGCTGGTCCGGGAGGACATCCGTCGCTACGGGGAGACGGTGATCTGGACCGCCGTCGCGCGTTGACCCCGCGCCGTCGGCACTGTCACCCTCCGCCTGGTTGGCCCGCCCCGGCCGGACCGCTAGGTTTCGGCCGTGTCCGATGACCCGGCGGTGCCCGAAGCCCTGACGGCCGACCCCCCGGCCGATCCCGCGGCGCCTGCGGCGCGCCGTTGCGTGTGCCCCGGCAGCTACGACCCGGTGACCGCCGGGCACGTCGATGTCGTCCGCCGGGCCCTGGGCCTGTTCGACGAGGTTGTCGTCGCGGTCCTGGCGAATCCGGCGAAGTCCGGCACGTTCACCCTCCAGGAGCGGGTGGAACTGCTCCGGGAGAGCCTCGCCGGGCTGGACCGGGTCCGGGTTGAGGCCGTCCCGCCGGGGCCGCTGCTGGTGGACTACTGCCGCTCGGTCGGTGCCGCCGCCGTGGTCAAGGGGCTGCGCTCGGGCACGGACTTCGCCTACGAACTGCCGATGGCCCTGATGAACCGGCGGCTGTCCGGCCTGGAGACCGTCTTCCTGCCGGGTGAACCCGCTCTGGAGCACATCTCCAGCAGCCTGGTGAAGGAGGTCGCCGCCCATGGGGGTGACGTCACCGGCATGGTGCCGGACGCGGTGCTGCCCCGGCTGCTGGAACGGGTCCGCCGGTCCTGAGCCGCCTGCCGGGGGCAGGGTGAGGAGCCTGTTCGTCCGGTATGCCCGGTGTTGACCAGGGCTGCGGACGCCGGTTTGGGTGACCGATCGGACCTGCAGTAACCTCTCTCCTTGGCCTCGCCGTTATTGCGTCGTGGCCGAGTCCGTCGTCGCCACCCCCTCGGAGCTCACCATCCATCTCGACCCCCGGTCGCCCCTCGTGCTCGACACCCGCGAGCTGGCGCGACGTCCCGGGACGATGCGGAAGGTGTCGCGCGTGGTGCCGGCGCCCGCGGACCTCGGCACCGAGGTGATCGGCGTCCCCGAAGGCAGTGACCTCAGCCTCGATCTGCGGCTGGAGTCGGTGATGGAGGGGGTCCTCGTGTCGGGTACGGTGCGGGGGCGCGTGGCCGGGGAATGCGTGCGGTGCCTGGGTGACCTCGAGCAGGACGTCGAGGTCGAGGTCCAGGAACTGTTCGCCTACCCCGACCGGGAGTACGACGAGGACGACGACGTGCACCAGCTCGTCGGCGACCTGATCGACTTCGAGCCCGTCCTGCGGGACACGGTGGTGCCTGCACTGCCGTTCCAGCCGGTGTGCCGGGAGGACTGCCCGGGTCTGTGCTCCGAATGCGGGGCCAGCCTGGCGGAGGACCCCGGTCACCACCACGACGCCGTCGACCCCCGGTGGGCGGCCCTGTCGAGCGTGCTCGACGACCAGACGATGATCGACCGGAAGAAAGAGAGCTGACCGTGGCCGTCCCGAAGCGCAGGATGTCCCGCAGCAACACGCGGTCCCGCCGCTCCCAGTGGAAGGCGTCCGCCACGACGCTGACCACCACGGTGGAAGGCGGCCAGGTCTCGTACTCCCGCCCGCACCAGGCGCGCGTGGTCACCGACTCCGCGGGTACCCCGCTGTACCTGGAGTACAAGGGCCGCAAGGTCAAGGACCTCTGAGCGGGGCGGGGGAGCTTCCCTCGTCGTGACGACACACGCACGCGGTACGGCGGATCTCGGTCCGCTGGAGGACAGTCTCGGGGCCGTCATCGGCCCGGAGCTGATGGTCCGGGCCCTGACGCACCGGTCGTTCGCCTATGAGAACGGTGGCCTGCCCACCAATGAGCGGCTGGAGTTCCTCGGCGACGCCGTGCTCGGCCTGGTGGTGACCGACGCCCTGTTCCGGCGGCATCCCGACCTGCCGGAGGGCCAGCTGGCGAAGCTGCGCGCCGCCGTGGTGAACATGCGTGCGCTCGCCGACGTGTCCCGTGGCCTGGACCTGGGCACCTACATCCGGCTGGGCCGCGGTGAGGAGACCAGCGGTGGCCGGGACAAGTCCTCGATCCTGGCCGACACCCTGGAGGCCCTGATCGGGGCGGCCTATCTCGAGCACGGCATCGAGGTGGCACGCTCCGTGGTCCACCGGCTGGTCGACCCGCTGCTGGAGTCCTCCGCTGCGCTGGGTGCCGGCCTGGACTGGAAGACCAGCCTCCAGGAGCTGACCGCCAGCCTCGGCCTCGGTGTGCCGGAGTATGCGGTCACCGAGGAAGGCCCGGACCACGCCAAGATCTTCCACGCGGACGCCGTGGTGCAGGGTGATGCCCGCGGGTCCGGCAGCGGCCGGAGCAAGAAGGAGGCCGAGCAACGGGCGGCCTCGACCGCGTTCACCCGGCTCAAGGCGGACGCCGAGGCGGCAGCGGCGGCCGCTGCCGAGGGCAACGGTGCCGCCGCCGTCTCCA
>DASTGO010000483.1:0-5754 GCA_035719045.1 Kineosporiaceae bacterium
AGCGGCGGGACGTTCGGCGGGTTTCCGGTGGGCGGGTCGTAGATGGTGCGCAGAGCGTAGGGGTCCTTGGGCGGGAGCGTCTCGGCGTACAGAGGTCCGGCGCCGTCTCCGGAGACGTCGATGCCGCCGGCGGCCCGGGCGCTGGTCCAGCCGCAGCTGCGCACGATGCTCTCGGCCTGGGCGTCGTAGGCGCCGGTGGGGTAGGCGAAGCTCGTGGGGTCGAAGCCGTGGTCGATCAGGTTCTGTCGGTCCTGGCAGACCTCGTAGGTCTCCTGGGTGATGTCGGTCATGCCCTTGAGGCTCACGTGGTCGACGGTGTGTCCGCCGATCTCGTTGCCGTCGTTGTTCAGGTCTGTCAGCTGGGCCCACGTCATGTGCTGCTCGTCGACGTTGTTCAACCCGCTCACGTTGTAGAACGTGCCGCTCATGTGGTGCGGCTTCAGGGCCTTCTTGTCGCCCAGAAGGTACTGCGACAGCAGGCCGTCGTCGAACGTCAGGGAGACGACGACCTTCGGCGGGAGGACGACGATGTCCTGCGACTGCACCTGCTCGGTGTTGCCGGCGAGGTCGGTCGAGAAGAACTTGACCGTGACGGTGCTGGCGGTGCTCAGGTTGAACGGCCCGGTGTAGACCGTGCTCGCCGTGGTCGGGGTGGAGCCGTCGGTGGTGTAGTACGTCTTGTCCACGCCCCACCCGGTGCCGTCGTCGGCGGTCAGGGTCACCTTGGTCGACCCGTTGTAGCCGGTGGAGCCGCAGGGCTGCCCGTCGCACGCGATCGTGGTGGTCGGCGGGGTGCTGTCCTGCGGCAGGTTCGCGTTCACCACGAGGGTGTTGGCGCTCTCGGTGTTGCCGGCGTGGTCCCACGACCGGTACGTCAGGGTGGTCGTGCTCGTGATCGGGATCGGCTGCTTGTACGTCGGGCTGCTCAGGGTCGGGGTGGAGCCGTCGGTGGTGTAGTGGGTGCTGGCGACGGCCGACCCGACGTCGGTGCCCGCCAGGGAGACGTAGACCGTCTGGGTGTAGGTGCCGCTGTCGCACGCGGCGTTGTTGCACGACGCGGTGGTGACGGGGGCGGAGGTGTCGGCGCTGATCGCGGCGTCACGGACGGTGCTCAGGGCGGCGCCGGCCGGGGCACCCCCGCTCTGCCCCGCCTGGCCCATCCAGTCCAGGAACGAGTTGAGGTCGGCGAGGTCGATCCAGCCGGCCGCGCCGGTGCAGGCGGTGTAGTTGTTCGGGTCGGCGGTCTGCGAGCAGACGCGGGTGATCACGACCTGGGACCAGCCGCCGCCGTTGGCGGCAGCGCCGTTGACCAGCGCCTTCAGGTTGGCCAGCGTGACCTGCCCGGTCGGCGCGTAGGCGCGCGTCGAGTACCAGTTGTTGGGCGGCAGCTTCTCGGCGTACGTCGGGCCGGTCGGCGACAACGAGCCGGCGCTGCGGGCCACGCCGTACCCACAGCTCTTGACGATCCCCTGGACCGTGGCGTTGGTGGCGCCACCGGGGTAGGCGAACCCGACCGGGTCGAGCCCGTGGTTCACCAGGGCGGTCCGGTCGTCGCAGACCTGGGCCGTCGGGTTCGGGTCGGTGGTGAGGTTGGTGGCGTTGACGGTCTTGCCGCCGATGTCGTTGCCGGCGGTGGCGAGGTCGTTCAGCTGGGCCCAGGTCATGGAGTTGCCCGACACCCCGATGGTCCCGGAGTTGACGTAGAAGGTGGCCGCGGCGTTGTGCGGCTTGAGGGCCTGGAGCCAGCCCAGGGTGTACTGCCCGACCGTTCCGTTGTCGAAGGTCAGCGAGACCTTGGTGGTCACCGGGGAAACCGTGACCGACTGCGACTGCACCGGCTCGGCGTTCCCGGCGTTGTCGGTGGAGAAGTACTTGACGGTGTAGGTGCCCGGGCTGTTGAGGGTGAACGGTGCGGTGTACGCCGTGCTGTTGGTCGTCGGCGTCGATCCGTCGGTCGTGAAGTACGTGGCGGCGACGCCCGAGCCGCCGGTGTCGGTCGCGGACAGGCCGATCGTGACGGTGGCGACATACGGCGTGGCGGTGCAGGCCGCGCTGTTGCACGAGATGGTGGTGCTCGGGGCGGCGCCGTCGGTCGGTGCCTGGATGACCTGGGTCTGCACGGGCTCGGCGTTGCCCTGGTAGTCCCAGGATCGGAACTTCACCGTCGTGGAGCTGCTGGCTCCGTTGACGTTGAAGGCCCCGGAGTACGTCGGGCTGGCCAGGGTGGGATCGGTCCCGTCGACGGTGTAGTGGGTGCTGGCCACACCGGACCCGGTGTCGGTCGCCGCGAGGGTCACGCTCACGACACCGGAGTAGGGAGTGCTCGCGCAGGGCGCGCCGTTGCAGGCGATGGTGGTCGTGGGAGTCGTGGTGTCGACCGAGCCGATGAGAGCGCTGAACCGGCTGACCGTGGCGCCGGTCGGAGCCTGGCCGGCCTGTCCCGCATTCGCCATCCAGTCCAGGAAGGAGTTCAGGTCGGCGAGCTCGACGTGACCGCTGGCGGCGCTGCAAGCGGTGTAGTTGGTCGCGTCGAGGGTCTGCGAGCAGACCCGGCCCATCACCAGCTGCACCAGGCCGCCGCCGTTGGTGGCGGCGTTGTTGACGGCGGTCTGCATGCTGGCCAGGGTCACCGTGCTCGGTGCGAACGCCTTGGTGGCGAACCAGTTGGCCGGGGGAAGCGAATCGGCTCCTCCGCCGGCGGTGCGGGCATTGCCGTAACCGCAGCTCTTCACGACGCCCTGCACGGTGGTGTTGTTGGTGCCGCCGGGGTAGGCGAACCCGATCGGCGTCAGCCCGTGCGACAAGATGGCCGCCCGGTCGCCGCAGACCTTGGTCGTCGGGTCCGGGTCGGTGGTGAGGTTGACGGCGCTCGACTTGCCGCCGATGTCGTTCCCGGCGTTGGCCAGCGTGTTCAGCTGGGCCCAGCTCATCTGCCCGGCTCCGCCAGAGGTCACCGAGGCGGAGCTGATGTAGAACATCGCCGACGCCCCGTGCGGCTGGAGCGCCTGCTGGTAGGCCAACGTGTACTGGCTGGCCGCGTTGTTGTCGAACTCCAGCACGACGCGCACCGGCCCGGCCGCCCGTGCCGGGGACGCCAGGGCGGCGAGGCCACCGGCGGCGAGGAGCAGGGCCACGAGCCGACTCAGCCTGGACCGTGACGGTCGCGGGTTCCGTACGGGATTCGAGAACCGGCTCATGCTTCTCCCCATCTCAGGTGGCGGCACGCACGCAGCAGGACCCGGGTGCCGTGCACGCTGCTGACACGGTAGGAACCGGGACGTGGATGGCGACTCCACCAATCGGCGTACGCCCGTACACCGTTGACACCAGATGTACGGCATGTCGCCCGCGTCGCCTTGACCGGCCGTGGACGAAGGGGCATCGTCGCCACCTGGCCGTGCCCGCGAGCGAACGACCGACCGGCGGAGGGAGCCGGACGGCGAACGGGCCCTCAGGCCGTCACCCTGGAGGTGCCCATGTCGCTCGCCGTGCCCCACCGACGGGGTGTTCTCGTGACCGTCGCTGCCGCTCTGGTCACCGTGGCCCTGACCGCCGAGCCGAGCGGTGCTGTCCCCGGCCCCGGCCCCGGCGTCGACCTGGTCACCCGCACCCCTGGTCCCGTCGTCGCCCCTCCGAGCGGCATGCCGAGCAGCCTGAACAGCAAGCCGCCCTCCCGGGCGGGCTACTTCAAGACCACCGCGGCCGGCACCTGGCGGTCGTTGCCGTCCGGTGCCCGGTGCGCGGCGAAGGTGCACCGGTCGACGTGGGAGCCCCGGCCGGACAACGCCGGCCCGAACGGCCGGATGCCGAACCGGAAGAAGGTGCGTGCGGCGTTCGCCGCCCGGCCCCTCTCGGGTGACGGCAGCTTCAAGCGCAAGTGGGACACCTGGCTGCTGCCCCGGGTGACGGGCCATGACACGGGCACCACCGACGAGATCTTCCAGTGGGCCGCCTGCAAGTGGGGCATCGCGGACAACGTCCTGCGGGCCATCGCCGTCCGCGAGTCGACGTGGTACCAGTACGAGGTCTACCCGTCCGGCCGCTGCGTGACCGACTGGGGGTGTGGCGACATGGTGGGGACGGCGACGCGGGCGACCGGCAAGTACTGCACGGGCATCAGCCGCCGAGGTCACGACTACCAGGCCGACTACGGCGCGGGCAGATGTCCCGAGACCTTCAGCATCGCGGGGGTGATGTCGTGGGAGGACCCGTCCTGGGGACGGATGAAGGGCAACCAGAACGGGACCTTCCCGTTCAACCGCAACTCGACGGCGTTCGCCGTGGACTACCTCGCCGCCAACCTCCGCGGCTGCTACGAGGGGTGGGCGCCCTGGCTCTCGGGGGCCGGGCCGGTCGCCTACCGCAAGGGAGACCTCTGGGGTTGCGTGGGGAACTGGTACGCCGGGGAGTGGCGCACCCCGCGAGCCCTCGGATATGTCCACCGGGTACGCCGGGAGCTGCGCGACCGGACCTGGTTGCAGTCGGACTGGAAGCACATCGGTCCCTCCTGCGACCCGACGTTCGGATGTCCCCGAGGCAGCTGAAACCTGCGATGACGATGCATTAACAATTGGTCGACAGCGGGTTAACAATTCCGCGGTGAAATGCGTCGAAACGCAATTCCGAAGTGCGGGAACGCCGCCCCCCGGCCGGGTCCCGCCTCGGACCCCTCGGCTGCCCGGCCCGCATCGTCCCTGGTCAGGACCCCTGAGGCCGGCATCGGTCGACCCCGCTGTCCTCCAGATGAGGTATGTCGGATACGCCGATTGACGGTGATCGGCTCTGCCTGTGTGGCCCACATGGGCTAGCGCCGATACCAGGGTTTACACACCACGGGTGGGCGACGTAACTTGAAATTCCTTGACGGACGCGTTCCGTAAAGGGAGCACAGGGGGGAGGGAGCGCTCGGGTCTCCCAGGCTGTATCCCGGGGGGGATCATGTATCGCAATCCGGTTCATGCATGCGCGAGCGCCGAACATCACGGGGGAGGAGCACACCAGGGGTCAGGTTCCGGCGAGCCGGATCCGCCGGCTCTGCAGCGTCTCAGGCACGACCTCCGGCAGCCACTGGCTGCCATCAGGTGGTCGGTCGACGCGGTGGCCGGCGCCGACGACATGCCGGTCGAGCTGATCACCGCCCTGGACCAGATCGGTCGGCAGGCGCGGTGGATGGAACGCCTCTTGGCCGAGGTGCTCGACGCACCACGGGTGGCCGTGGTCGACCTCGCCGACGCGCTCTCCGACTGTTGCTCGACGACGCCGCCGAGCGCGCCGTACGACCTCAGCTTCACCAGTGCCGGCGAGGTGCCGGTCCTCGTGGACCCGGTCGGGCTGGAGCGGGCGGCGCGCAACCTCGTGGACAACGCGATCAGAGCAGTCGCCGGGGGCGGGCGGATCGAGGTGAACGTCAGCGCACGTGGCAGCCGGGGCGTGCTCGAGGTCGACGACTCCGGTCCCGGGTTCGGGGCACTGTCTCCGCGGCAGGGCCACGGACTGGTCGGCGTACGCCACTTCGTCGAGCGGTTCGGCGGTGAGCTGGCCTACGGCACCTCCGCACTCGGGGGCGCCTCGGTCCGGCTGAGCCTGCCTCGCGCGTGGGGCTGGTAGCCCGTGCGCATCGTCGTGTGCGACGACGACCGGCTGCTCCTCGAGGCGCTGGCGCACGCCCTGGAGCTCCGGGGGTTCACGATCGAGGCGACGGCCTCAGCTCCCCCCGAGGCGGTCGCGGCCGTCGCGGAGTTCCGTCCCGACGTC
>DASTGO010000484.1:0-6753 GCA_035719045.1 Kineosporiaceae bacterium
CCGCCGCGACCCGTCGGCGTTCGGGTGGCGGCTGGGTCGCTCCCGCAGGCCGTACGGGGTCGAGCTGTGGGTGCGCTACGACCGGACCTGCGGGGTGTTCGGCGCGCAGGGGTCGGGCAAGACGCTGGACCTGCTGGCTCCGGCGCTGCTGGCCCACCCCGGCCCGGCGATGGCGACGTTGACCAAGCCGGAGGACCTGCTGCTGACGGTGGGGCGCCGCCGGGCTGGCAGGCCGGTCGCGGTGCTGGACCCGTTCGGCACCGCGCCGGGATTGCCGGAGTTGGTGTGGGATCCGGTCGCCGGGTGCGTGGACCCGAAGATCGCCGAACGCCGCGCGAAGGCCTTCGCGGCCGGCACGGTGGCCGGGGCGGTCAGCGGCGGGCGCGCCGACGCCGCGGCCCGCTTCTACGCCGCCGAGACCGCCAAGGTGCTGCAGGGGTTCCTGCACGCGGCCGCGTTGACCGGGCGCACCCTCGACGACGTCCTGACCTGGGTGGCCGACCCGGCCGCCGCCGAGCAGCCGGCGGAGATCCTGCGGGTGCACCCGCACGCGGCACGGTTCTGGGACGGGCTGTTGTCCGGGGCGCTGTCAGGGTCGGCGGACACCGTCGGGAACACCGTCACCACCGTGCAGCAGGCCATGAGCCTGTTCTTCCAGCCCGACATCCGGGCCCGCTGCGTGCCCAACTCTCGCCGGCCCGCCACCAACCTGACCGAACTGATCGCCGCAGGCGGGACCGTGTACCTGCTGGGCCGCGAAGACCCCTACGCGTCGGCGTCCCCGCTGCTGACCGCGGTCGCCGAGGACGTCCTGGACACCGCCCTGCACGCGGCCACCCGCTCCCCGTACGGGCGGCTGGCCCCACCGTTCCTGGCCTGCCTGGACGAACTGCCGTCCACTGCGCCGCTGCCCACGCTGCGGGTGCGGATGGCCAACGAACGGGCCCTGGGGTTGTCCTTTATCTATGCGACCCAGACGTGGCGGCAGATGGTCGTCGCCTACGGCGAGGACGAGGCCCGCTCCCTGTTCGGCCTGACGAACAACCTGGTGGTCTTCGGCGGCGGCAAGGACGTGCACTTCGCCCGCGAACTGTCCGACCTGATCGGGTCCACCCGGATCTCCCGGCAGACCGTCTCCGACGGGCCCGGCGGGGTCGGCACCTCCCGGGCGGGGGAGGACGCGGTGATCCTGCGCCCGGAGCAGATCCGGATGCTGCCCGAACGCCAGGCCCTGGTCATCGCCGAGAACGCCCCACCGGTCATCGCGTCCCTGCAACGCTGCATCGACGGCCCCGACGGGCGCAAGCTGCTCACCGAACAGGCCGCCGCCCGCGACCAGGTCGCCACCGCCCGCAACACGGGCACCGACCTGGCCACCCGCACCGCAGCCGCGGTCAGCTACGCCCGCACCCACCGGCTGGCCGCCGCCTCTCCCGACCCGGCCGGCGACCCGGGCCCACAGCAGACGGACCACGCCCCAGCCCATCCGGGGCCGGCCCCGGCCCAACCCGGCGGCCGGGGGTGGTCCTGGTGATGCTGCTTCCGTTCCCCGCCCCCACCGCCGGGATCAGCGAGGCGCTGAACGACCTGGCCATCGCCGCCAGCGGCGACCAGGAGGCCATCGCCGAACTGGGGGTCACCGACACCGCCAGCCTGCCCCGCCCGTGGGAGCCGACCACCTGCCCGGGCGAGCTGCGGCAGGAACTGTGGGAGTGGCTGGAGCAGGTGGCGACCTGGATCAACCACGAGTACGCCTGGCGGTCGACGTCGTTGATCCCGCCGTGCTGGCCCCGCCATCCGCATCTGGTGCGGGAACTGGCCGTCCTGGCCTGCCTGCGCGCCACGGCCGCCGACGCCACCGCCCCCGATCCGCTGGAGGACTGGCACCGCTACGCCCTGCCCCATTTCCAGGAGCGGATGACCACCCGCCTCGGCGAGGGCGGCTGCAGGAGCGGGCACACCGACTGGCCGGCCGCCGGCCGGTTCGACCACTTCACCGGCCACCAGGCCACCGCCGAACGCCGGCGGACCTTCGACGTCGACACCCACCCCGGCCGGCAGTTGCGGGTCGCTGGCAGACGCCCATGACCACCTCGCCCCGGCCCGCATGCCCCGCCCAGCCTCTGGCCAGTCGCTGGGGCCGGGACACAGCCCCGAGTTATCCACAGGCCGGCGGATCCGCCGGTCATCCACAGCTGAAGCGCTGACGCTGCCACGACGGCCGGCAGTGCCCCAGGTTTGGTTCGTCACCGGTGATCACCGAACAGATCACCGCCATCACAGGAAGGGAAAGACAGATGACCGCACAACAGCCGCACACGGGCTGGTCGCAGGAGGCAGGGATCCGTTTCGAGGTCGCCCGCGACATCCTCGGGCAGCTCATCGGCTACGCCGCCACACGTATCGACGCCGAGCAAACCACCCCCGACGCCGCCCCCGACCAAGGCCCCACCTGGCGGGAACAACAACAGCAGTGGGCGGCCCGCCGGCTGGCCTTGACACCCGGCGACCCGGACGTCGACCGCGTCCTGGCCGAGGAAGGCCCCCGGCTGAAGCGGCTGCGCGAGGGCGAAGGGACACCCGAGTGAGCCAGTCACGCGACCCACTGGACCCCGGCGCCCAGAAGCAGCACTTCCTGCCCGCCGAACAGGCCGAAGACATCTTCACCCGCCACATCGCCCCAACCCTGCTGGCCTTCGGCGAGCCCCAGGAACAGCCGGTGGTCATCGTGCTCAGCGCCCAGCCGGCGGCAGGCAAGACCGCGATCACCCGGCTGCTGCGAGCCACGTTCGACGACTCCGGCGGCGCCGTCGGGGTCGACGTCGACGAGCTGATCGCCTTCCACCCCGACCTGCCGGGCCTGCGGGCCGCCGACGAACTGACCGCCGAAGACCTGGTGCACGCCGACGCCCGGCGCTGGCTGGCCCGGGCCGTGGACCACCTCATCCAGCGGCAGGTGAACATCGTCCTGGAGCACGGGCTACGCAGCCGCGAAGTCACCGAGGACCTCCTCGGTGACTTCGCCGCGGCCGGATACCGGATCGAAGCGGTGCTGCTGGCGACTCCCGCCGCGCAGAGCCTGCTGGGCAACCTGGGCCGGTACCAGACCGCGCACGAGTCCACTGGATCCGGCCGGTACGTGCTGCCCGAACTGCACGACACCCGCTACGCCCAACTGCTGCAGGTCGCGGACTGGCTGCAGGACGACCCTCGGGTGCAGGCCGTGGCCGCCTACCGACGCGACGGGACCCTGCTGGCGCGCAACGAACGCGGCGCCGACAGCGGCTGGCAGGACCCGGCCCGGTTGCGTCAGGTGATCCAGGCCGAACGCGAACGCCGGTGGACGGTGGGGGAGAGCAACGCCTTCCTCACCCTGCACGCCGGGCTGGCCGCCCGCATGGCCCCGGCCTGGACACCAGCCCTGCAACGTGCGCTGGAGGCTGCCGCCCCGCTGCTGCACCCCGACGCCCCCGGGCCGGACACCCCGCCGCCGGCGGCCGACGGCCCGGCCATTACTGCGCCCCGGCAACCCCGACCGAGACCGACACCGGGTACCCGCCGCCCGGACCGGCCGAGCCCGCCGCCGCCCCCACCGCCGCCACCCTCACCCAGGCGAGGAGGACCAGCCCGATGAGCCAGCCCCGCACCTGGCCGCAGACACCCCGGACCTGCCGGGCCCGTAGCCTGCTCGCCCACGCCGCCGCGGACCAGACGCTGGACCTGGAACAGCGACTGGCCGCCCTGGACGCCCTGGGGGAGTTGGAGGACGACCTGCCCGCCGGGTACGCCCCGGCACCGGTCGATCCGGAGCCGGGCCGGCTCACCGACGCCCACCGGTTGCTGGGCGAGCAGGGCCACGACGTGCCCGTCCGTGACCGGATCGCCGCCGCCCGCGCGGCGGCCCGGCTGCAGCCCTGGACAGGGGCCCGGTCATGAATTCGACGGCCGATCGGTTGTCCGCGGCGGCTGCGGCGCTGGTGGACGTGCTGGCCGCCGGGCACTCCACCCTCGCCGACCCGAAGGATCTCCTCGCCGCCGGACAGGCCCGCGACCAAGCGCTGGCCTGCCTGGCGCTGGCCCACCGGTACCTGTTCGCCGGGCTGGGCCCGGACCGGGAACTGTCGGCCAGCGACATGCTGCGGCATCCGGTCCTGGGGCTGGGGGCGGCGCTGGCGCACCGGTCGGTCACCGGGGTGACCGGACCGGCGCCCACGGACCTGGCACTGCACCCGCCGCCCCATCCGGCGTCCAGGGCCTGGGTGGCGGCGGCCGCCGCCCTGGATGCCGCCGCCGTGGAGATCGCCCGGGCCCGGCCAGACAAGCCGCAGTGGGCGTGGCTGTGGATGGGGCTGCCTCCCTCCACCGCCGACGGCATCCCGCCGCCTGGGTCCCCGGCGATCGCCTGGGCCCTGGCCGCCGACGTCGCCGCCCTGGCCGGCGGGCTGGCGGCCGCGGACCGCGACCTCGCCGACGCCTTCGGGCGCGCCGGTGAACGGTTCACCCCAGCCTGCCAGGCTCTGACCGACGACACCCTGACCGACCTGTCGGTCACCGCCGAGCTGACGCTGCGGCTGGCCGAAGCCGGCCCGCTGCCCGACGACTACCACCTACCCGCCGCGGCAGTCGGGTCCAGACCTCTGGTGCTGACCAGCAGCGCGGACCTGCTGCCCGCCCTGGCCCGGACCCGGGACCTGCTTCTGGACGGCCCGACCCTGACCGGCCCCCAGCAGCGGGGGCTGGCAGCGGCCGCCGGCCGGGCCGCGCTGAGACTGTCGCAGGCGTCCGCCGGATCGGGCCGTCAGGCTCTGCGTGACCTGGCCGGGGCCGCCACCGGGTTCGCCACGATCTGGGCCAGCTCCGACGTGCGGTCGATCGAGACGGGGGACTGGGCCGCGGTGAGGCAGCTGAGAGCCGTCACCGGGTTCGTCGAGGCATCCCTGCAGCGACCACACCAATCCCAGGACGCCATGGCGGTAGGCGACATCGCCCGCGCCGCCGCGCGGCTGCCCGGCCTTCTGCGCGCGGCCACCGCCAACCTGCGGGCCGGCCTCGACCGCGGCGTCTTCCTGGTCTACGACCGTCTCCTGGTCCATGACGAGGCCGCTGCCGCAACGGCGTGGCGCCCGCTGATCACTCACCCGGCCCGGCGCCGGTACCTGCGGGCCGCCGACCAACTGGACACCGCCGCCGACCAGGCGGCCCACCAGCTGCCATCCCTGCCGCCCGCCCCGCCGGCCCGCCTCCGATCCGCCCTCGCCAGAGACCTGCTGCGTCCCGGCGGGCACCACCCTGAGCGTCCGACTCACCCCGCGCTGCCGCCCAGCCTGGGTCGACCGGCCACGAGGAGGAGGCCCCCCGCCCGCTGACACCGCCGCGCCGGGTCCAGGTGGAAGGCCTCCCGCTCTCGCCTGGGGGCTGCTACTCCTTGCCCCGCCCGCGAGCCCGCCCGGTCGGCGTCTCGACGCGGTCGGCGCGGGCGTTGGCCGCTGCGGTGGCCTGGTCGGCGGCCCGCACCTGTGCGTGCAACTGCTCGACCTGGTCCCGGACGGCGGCCAGGTCGGCGCGGGCCTGCTCGAGCTGGCCGGTCACGGCCGCCTCCCGTTCCCTGGCGGCGGCGGCAGCGACGGCCGCGTCGGCGCGGGCCTGGTGCAGGTCGGTCAGGGCGGCTTCCCGCTGCTGGCGGGTCTGGGTGTGGCTGGCCTGCTCGGCCGTGAGTGCCTCGCCGAGACGGGCGGCGTCGGCCTCGGCGCGTTCGGCGCGGGCCGTGGCCCCTGCGCTGGCCTGGTCGGCGGCCCGCACCTGCGCGTGCAACTGCTCGACCTGGTCCCGGACGGCGGCCAGGTCCTGCTCGAGCCGGTCGTTGCGGGCGTCGGCCGCCTGCAGCCGCGCTGTCACGGCGGCGAGCTGTTCGCGCAGGCCGTCCCGTTGCTCGGTCAGGGTGGCCGTCGCCTGCTCCAGGCGGGCATTGTCGGCCTCGGCCCGCTGAGCGCGGTCGGTGGCCGTCTGCGCTGCCTCCTGCTGTTCACGGACGGCCTGCCGGGCCTCGCCCAGTTGGCGGTGGGTGTCGGCGTGGGCGCTCTGCTCGTCGGCGTACTGCTGCCGGGCCGCCTGGAGCTTCTCGGCGGCGATCCGGGCGGCCGCCTCAGCGGTGTCGCGGGCCTGCTGCGCCTCGCGGGCGTCGGCCTCGGCGTCGTCGGCGATCGCGGCGGCCACCTGGGCTGCGCCTCGGGCGTCCCGGGCGTCCTGTTCAGCGCGGGCCTGGGCGGCCTCAGCGGCGGCGACTTCGGCACGGGCGGTCGCGGCAGCCGACGCCACCTGAGCGGTGGCAGCTTCCGGGTCGGTCAGGGCGGCCAACTGCTCCAGCGCCTGCTGCATCGTCGCGGTCAGGGTGCCGGCGACACCTTGCAACTGCTCCACCAGGACCCCGGCCCGGGCCCGCGCCAGATCCACCGGGGCGGTCTGCGCCGCGACCGCGGGGGAGACAGCGGGCAGCCCGGCCCGCCGCATCACCTCCGCGTGCCTGGCCTCGCGCCGCATCAGCTCCGCGCGGGCGTTCTGCCGGTTGTGGACCGGCCCATCACCGTCTCGTTCCTCGCAGAACTTCGGGATCCGGCCCCGAGAGCCGTCCCGCCGCTTGGCCGGGCGAGAGCAACCCGGGAACTCACACAGCGGCGGCTCTGCGGCTGCATCAACTGCCAGTTCCGGATCACTCACCGGCTCATCCTCCTCCACGACTGGGTCCGGACCGGAACC
>DASTGO010000485.1:0-5546 GCA_035719045.1 Kineosporiaceae bacterium
ACCTCACGAAGCTCAGATCCCCCTCGTAGAGGTCCGCACAGGCGGCGGCCAGGGTCGAGAGCTTCGCGTTGGTGTGGACGGTTGCCGGGCCTTCCCCGACGGGGCTCGCGTCCTCCAGTGCGCGCCGGTCCAGGGCCTCGATCCACTTCACGGCGACGGCGGCGACCTGCACGAGTTCGGCGCGCAGCCGGGCCGGGTCGGACTCGGCGAAGGCCTCCGCGACCTCCTCGTGGAGCACGTCCACGAACGTCAGTTCACCGAGGCTGGCCTGTCTCTCCGCCCATGAGCGGACGGCGTCCCGGATAACCCACGCGGGGCGGACGTGCCCGACCGTCCACATGATGTCTGGGCCGGTCCCGTCCGGTAGGTCCTGGCGCCAGAACTTGGCTTCCTGCCGGACCCGCTCCTCCCGGATCTCGTCAAGCACCCGGTCGGTCGGGTTGGCGGTCGGCGGCTCGGCGGTGGTGATGCCGGTGATGGCGGCGGCGTGCCGGGCCGGGTCGAAGGCCTCACCGGGCGCGGGTTCGGCCACTGCCAGCACCGTTCCCTCTGGCATGCCCGGGTCCGTGACGATCCTGGGTGTCAGGGCAGCGCCGGTCACCGGGCCGTCCATGTCCTCGACGTTGCAGGCTCGGCTGGTGGCGAGGTCGGGCAAGGTGGGCTCCTCAGGGTGCGGTTGGTGGCCGGGGTCGCTCACCCCGGCCAGGGTGCGGTTCGGTGGTGCTGGTGGTGCGGGTCAGAGCGGCATGCGGGCGGTGAAGGTGACGGCGTCCGCGAGGGCGAGGATCGACGTCCAGTCCTCCCCGTCGGGCGGGAACGGTGCGCCACTGCTGGCCGCCACGTCGGTGACGACGTTGAGGGCGTTCTGCAGGACGGCTGCCATGCAGCGGGCCACCTCGGGGGTGATGGTGGCGGCCAGGGACCCGGCGGGCCCGCCGAGGGCGTTGGTGACGCCGTACATCCACCGGATCTCGTCGTCGCCGGTGTCGTCCCGCCAGTAGTCGTTCGAGCGGATGTCGTAGACCGCGTGACGCTGCCGGTCCGTCAGGATGCGGATTGCCTCACGGAGTCGACCGGCGGGGTCGTCGCGGACGTCCCGGGTCGGCTCCCCCGGTCCGGACGTGTGCGGCGGCAGGGGCTCCTCCACGGGGCCCATAGCGTCCGTGAGTAGCTGGGCCTCAGTCTTCCCGTCCTGCACGATCCTGGGGGCCCTGGAGGGCGTCTCCGGGGTGAGGGCGTCCGCCCAGTCGGCGACCTGGTGGGGCGGGATGAGCCCGCCCTGCACGTGGGTGGCCTCCACGATGGCGGCGACCTGCGCGACCAAGGCGTGGCCTCGGGCTCGGGACGCGGACAACTCCCGGTCCCGGTCGTCCATCGACGTGTCGGCGGCCTCGCCGAGTAGCCGCCCAGCCTCCTCGAGGTGCTGGGGCCCGTTCACCAGGTCACCTCGTTCGTGGTCAGCCAGTGCTCGGCGGAAGCCTCAAGCACGCTCATGGGGGCCGACCCGACCACGTCCGGGTGACTCCTTCCGCCCCAGCCGCCGACCAGTCCAGCGAGGGGCCTGCTGTCGGCCAGGTCCACGGTGCAGGTGACAGTCACTCTGACGCCGTCCACGATCCCGTAGACCGTGAGGGTGACGTCCGCGGTGCGCCGCTGCGCGGTGGCACCGGTCACGCCGAGGGCCACGCACCAGTCGCGCAGCAGGTCGGGGCGGCGGTCCACGGACAGCTCGGCGCGGGGCTCAGGGTGGGACACGAGGGGGCCGGGCCCGTATGTCTCCCCGTAGGGCGCGGACAGGCCGTGCGTGCCCATGAGGCCGGTCACAACCTGGCGGGCCCGCACGGTGGCGGCAGCGATGGCCGCCCAGTCGAGCCCGGTCACCGGTAGACGCCGATCAGGCGGCTGGCGATGACGTTCGCGTCCGCCCGTTCCCCGCGAGCCATGGCCCGCAGCAGGGACGCCCTCCTGGGGTCCCCCTGCCGGTCGGAGCGGGCGGCCTCAGCCATCCACCGGTTCGCGCGCCGCAGGTGCTCCAGGGCCCGCTGTGCGGCCCGGGAGCCGGTGGCGTGGGTGGCGGCGCGACGTGCCGCGTACGTGTGGACGGCATGCTGGGCGGCCCGCCGGCGGGCAGCGTCGTCCGTGTACGGGGGTCGCGTGGCGGGGGTCATGAGCATGGTGAGGCTCCTCGGTACAGTGGGCGGCCCGTCGCTCACGGGCCGTGTTGCTGGTGTTCAGTCTGCCGGTGGGGTCTGACGGTTCGGGGGATCGTCGCGGGTGCGCCGCAGGTAGTCGGACCACGCCCATCCCCCGTACGTGAATGCGAGGGCGGCGACGGTGAGTGCGGCGGCGATCAGGGTGTGCTGTCGGGTCATGGGGTGCTGGCCTTCCGGGGTCGCGCCTGGAACGTGGCGCGTGACCCGCATCATGCCCCCTGTGACCCTGGTGTCCGCCAGGGAGTATCGACGCGTTTCCCCTGGTCAGTTGGTGCCGTGCGGGGGGTGCCTGGTGGGCCCCTGTCGCTCTCAGGGGCCCACCAGGGGCGGTAGTCGTCAGTGCAGGTTGAGGGCGGCCATGGTGTACCAGTCGCGGGCCGACTCGATGGCGGCGAGGAAACCGAACGTCCTCGGGCGGATCGCGTCGACGTGCTGCCCGTCCCGGTAGATGTGCACGGCGTGCCCGTGCCCTTCCCGCGGGGTGAGGACGGCGCGGCGCTGCCCGTCCCGGCCCAGCAGCTCGAACGAGCCGGGGCAGCGGGGGTTGCGGCGGTCGCGGGCGGTCCACCCGAGACGGGTGAGCAGGACGGTGGCGTCGTCGCCTGCGTGCCCGCGGAACAGGGCGGCGATCTTCGCGGTGCGGTCGGCGGTCCGGTAGCCGATCTCGTAGGAGGGGGCGGCGTTCCCGTCGAACGAGAGGACCGCGTGCTTCGCGTTGAGGCCTGCTCCCCAGGAGACGGCGATGGTGGCGTCGTAGCGGCGCCACACGGTCTCCTCGGGGGTGGCGGAGATGATCGTCCAACCGTTGGCGGTGGCGTGCTTGCGGAGCACGGTCCAGGCCCGGCCGACCGTGTGCCCGGGGACGGTGAGGGTGCGGGCCAGGTCGAGGCCCGCGCGGAGCCGGTCCGCCTCGGAGGTGTCCAGTTCGGCGGCGACGTGGTCCCACGTGGTGCCGTCGGCCAGGGAGGGCAGGTTGAGCGGCTTGCCGGTGACGGCGACCGGGTAGCGGTGGAGCATGACGGCGACTACACCCTCCGGGCGGACGATGATGACGTCGCCGTGCCGGATGTCGTCGCGGCCTCCGGTCTGCTGGTACGCCTCCTCGGTGGTGGCGTAGTGGTGGACGTTCACGGCGATGCCGGTGGCGAGTCGGACGAGGTCGTCGACGGTGGGGGCGTCCTGGGGGGCGGTGCTGGTCACGGGTTCCTCCTGGGCAGGTGCCGGGCGGGTGGGGGCCCTGTCGCTCGCAGGGCCCCCACCCGGGGTTGGTGGTGGGGCGGGTCAGCCGATCGAGTAGGTCTGGCCCTGGTTGACCGTGAGGACGGTGCGGGAACCCACGGGGACACTCTCGGCGTACTCGGTCTCGATGAGGATCTGGCGGACACCGCCCGCGGTGGTGAAGACGGAGACGGCGATCCCGCAAACGTCCAGCACGTATCCCACAGACCGGTCACCGGTCCCGGGCTCGACGGGCAGGACGGTGAGGTTCCCGTCGGGGAGCTGGTGCGTCTGCCGCTCGGTGTGCGTGGCAGCCTGCTGCTGCTCCTGCTCGGTGAGGCTGTCCAGCATGTCGCCGAGCACGCTGCCCGTGGCCGGCTGCTGCGGGGTCGCATCGGGGCGGCTGCCGTGCCGGTGGATCCACGACAGGACGAGGTCGGCGCGGTCGTGGGTTCCGGCGTTGCACACCTCGAGGGCGCTGTCGTTTCGGGCGAGGATCGCCTCCCGGACGGTGGTGCGTCCGCACCACCAGAGGTTGATCGCCATGCCGTCGCGGACGAGGACTGTGCGGCCGGGGATGGCGGTGAGGTGCCACCCGTGTTCGGCTGCTTCGCGGACGATCTGCTGCCGCTCGGTCTCCTGCGGCTCGGTGACGACGATGGTCATGGCCCCTCCTTCGGTCGGCGGCCCGTCGCTCTCGGGCACAGTGCAGACTTTAGACAGGGTACGTTCGAGGGGTCAATTCGAGACGGCCACGAGGCGCGTCACGTCCACCTCCAGCAACTCCCCCGCACCGAACCCGTCCGGAGGATCCGGCAGCTCCACGAGCACCGTCCGCGCCCACGCCAGCCGCACCACCCCCGCAGTCAGCACCGGACCGACCGGGCCCAGCACCCGCAACGTCACCTCGTCGCCGGGGGCGGGCACGCGGACACCTCCGCCCACACACGCTGCACCACAGCCAGGGCCAACCCCAGGTCGGCGGACAGGCGCTGCCGGGCCCCCTCCGCCAAGGCCGCCACCAGCTCCACAGACTGCCCGCACCGGGCGGCCACCTGCCGCCGCTGCAGGTCCAACACGGCAGCGGCAGCGATCATGTCGCGCTGCCACTGCATGACGGTGTTACCGGTCAGGGGGACGGTCGACACGCTCACGGTGATCCCTCCTCAGTGGGGGCCCGCCTCGCTCCGGCGGGGTGATGCAGGTGACGCTGGGGTGCAGGGTGCCCGGCCTACCGGGTGGTCGTCGCCCGCAGCTCGCAGGCGGCCAGGAACCAGACGGCGGCCGTCCACCCACCACCGTCAGCGACCGCGCACAGCCGGGCGACGGTGACGTCCAGTCCGTCGAGGTCGGCGCCGCCGTGCACGCTGATCCCACCCTCGTCCGCACCCGCGGCGGCCGGGTCGTCGAGGTCGAAGAACCGGCCGTCCCGGATGCACTCGAGGACGCCGATGCCGTCGCGGACCCACGCGGCCCCGAACTCGGCGGCGAGGGCGCCCGCGGCGGCCACGATGGCGGCCGGGTCATCCTCCAACCGCACCCTCTCGCCCGCGACCAGCTCGGCGACCGTGAAGGCGGCGAACGTGACATCCCAGTCCCACGCGTCGACGACCCGGGCCAGGGCCCGCACGGCGTCCGGCCCAGCCGTGGCCTGCACGAAGTCGAGGTGGCTGACGGCGGGGGTGGTGGTGGTCACGGTGGCTCCCTTGGGTTCGGTATCTGGGTGGCCGGTCGCTCTCCGGCCCACTGCTGACTTTAGACAGGGTACGGACTTGCGGTCAATGGTTCACGCGCACGCGCGACAAAGACCCCTGCACAAACTGACCACCCGCGCGCCGCGCTGCCCGTTGCATGCTGGGCTTCATGTAGGGGTGTCCGCCCTGGTCGGGGCGGGTGCGGTGGGTTGCATGCTGGTCGGCCAGCCGTCCGGGTTGTGGGGTTCACCGGACAGGGGGTCGCGCCCTGGTGGAGGCTGCCCGGATGCGGCGGATCATCCTCGGGGTCGGCGGGACCCTCATCGCGGCCGGGCTACTGGCTGGCCTGTTCCCCCTGTCCTGGCATGGCGTGTCCTGCGGGACCGGCTGGGTGAAGACCAGCGCGGCGCGGGACGCGGAC
>DASTGO010000486.1:0-16222 GCA_035719045.1 Kineosporiaceae bacterium
CACACCGCCCGCGCCCGCGGGCAGGGTCGCGCCGGTGGCGATGGTGACGGCCGTCGACGGTGCCAGCGGCGCGCCCGTCCGGCCCGCCAGCACCTCGCCCACGACGTCCCACGGCGGAGGACCGGCGACCGCCCAGCCGTCCATCGCGGACACGTCGGCGGCGGGCAGGTCACTGCGGGCCGCGACGTCCTCCGCCAGCACCGCCCCGGCGGCGGCTGCCAGCGGGACCACCCGGGCACGCAGCGGCGCGAACGACTCGCGGGCGATCCGGCGGGCGTCGTCCCAGGGCAGCGCGTGCGGGTCGGCCACGGGGTGAACCTATCCGCCTCCGGCCCGCGGTGCCGCCCCTCTTGCCGGGGCCGGCGCGCGCCGGCCCCGGCAAGAGCCGCGTGGGGGCAGGGAGCCCTACCGGCCCGGACGGGTGGGGATGGTCATGGCGACGGGCTTGGTGACGTCGGCGAAGAAGTCGTTGCCCTTGTCGTCGACCACGACGAAGGCCGGGAAGTCCTCGACCTCGATCTTCCAGACCGCCTCCATGCCGAGTTCGGCGTACTCCAGGACCTCGACGTGCTTGATGCAGTCCTGGGCCAGCCGGGCTGCGGGGCCGCCGATCGAGCCCAGGTAGAAGCCGCCGTTCTTGGCGCAGGCATCGGTGACGGCCTTCGAACGGTTCCCCTTGGCGAGCATGACGAACGAGCCGCCCTGGGCCTGGAACTGCTCGACGTAGGAGTCCATCCGCCCGGCCGTGGTCGGGCCGAACGAACCGGAGGCATACCCCTCGGGGGTCTTCGCCGGCCCGGCGTAGTAGACCGCGTGGTCGGCCAGGTACTGCGGCATCGGCTCGCCGGCGTCCAGCCGCTCCTTGATCTTGGCGTGCGCGATGTCCCGGGCGACGACCAGCGGACCGGTCAGCGACAGCCGGGTCTTCACCGGGTACTTGCTCAGCTCGGCCCGGATCTCGCTCATCGGCCGGTTGAGGTCGATCCGCACCGCGCCCACGTCGACGGCTCCGGGCTCCATCGCCTTGCCGAGGTGCTCGTGGGTGACGTCCGGCAGGTACTGCGCGGGGTCGAACTCCAACTGCTCCAGGAAGACCCCCTCGGGGGTGATCTTGCCCAGCACCTGCCGGTCGGCCGAGCAGGACACCGCGATCGCCACCGGGCAGGAGGCCCCGTGCCGCGGCAGCCGGATCACCCGCACGTCGTGGCAGAAGTACTTGCCGCCGAACTGCGCCCCGATTCCGAACTGCCGGGTCAGCTCCAGCACCTGCTGCTCCAGGTCGAGGTCCCGGAAGCCGTGCCCGGTGGCGGCGTCCCCGGAGGTGGGCAGCCCGTCGAGGTACTTTGCCGAGGCGTACTTGGCGGTCTTGAGCGCGTACTCCGCGCTGGTGCCACCGACGACGATCGCCAGGTGGTAGGGCGGGCAGGCGGCGGTCCCGAGCGAGCGCAGCTTCTCGTCGAGGAACCTCAGCATCGACTCGGGGTTCAGGACGGCCTTGGTCTCCTGGTACAGGTAGCTCTTGTTCGCCGAGCCGCCGCCCTTGGCCATGAACAGGAACTTGTAGGTGTTCTCGTGGCCGGGTGTGGTGTCGGCGTACAACTCGATCTGCGCGGGCAGGTTGTTGCCGGTGTTCTTCTCGTCCCACATGGTCAGCGGCGCCATCTGCGAGTACCGCAGGTTCAGCCGGGTGTAGGCGTCGAACACCCCCCGGGAGAGGGCCTCTTCGTCGCGGGCCCCGCCCGGTACGCCGAGCACCTGGGTGCCGCGCTTGCCCATGACGATCGCGGTGCCGGTGTCCTGGCACATCGGCAGCACTCCGCCGGCCGCGACGTTGGCGTTCTTCAGCAGGTCCAGGGCGACGAAGCGGTCGTTGGCCGACGCCTCGGGGTCGTCGAGGATGCGGCGCAACTGCGTCAGGTGGGCCGGCCGCAGGAAGTGCGCGATGTCGTGCATCGCGGTCTCGGTGAGCAGCCGCAGCGCCTCCGGCTCCACCTGCAGGAAGGTCCGGCCACCGGCCTCGACGGTGCTCACGCCCTCGGTGGTGAGCAGCCGGTACGGGGTGGCGTCGGGTGCCGACTCGATCGGCAGCAGGTCGCTGAAGGCGAAGTCGGGCATGCTCGCGCTCCTCGGTTCGGGCGGGTCTCGGTTCGGGCGGAAGGCCGGATTCGAGCCTAGTCGCCGTCCCCCCGGCCGATGGGGCTGCCCGCTGTGACATGGGCGGGCGTGCCGCAGCAGCCCGGTGACCCGGTGACCCGTGACCCGGTGACCATCGGTGGCTCCTCACCGCGGCGTGCGGCGACCGTAGGCCCGGGCCGGGTGGGCGGGTCCGGGGAGGACTCAACCGGACCGATGATCGTGCAGAACGTGATCATTTCCTTGCTGTGCGGTCATTCCAAGTGGGTGCGGGTGCCGGTTCGAGGTGGTCCTCGCGCCCCGGTGACCGCCCGGTCGGCGTCCCCCGGGCGGGAGTCTGGTGTGGAATCGCTTTCAGTCGATATTGGCCCGGGATGACGTGCGGTGATGCCTTCCCGGAATCCAGGCGTAGGCTCCGGCCTGCAAACGCTTGTCAGGGACGGTCCGGACATGGCACGGTGACCTCCTCGACGAGATCGCCGTGTGCGCGGCCTGTGAGGCGATGGTGGCAGAGATCAGGAAGGTAGCGGCACCGGTGCCGCGGGCCAGCATCGTCGATGTGGCTGCCCGGGCAGGGGTCTCCGTCGCCACGGTGTCCCGGGCACTGCGGGACATGCCGAATGTGTCCACCACCACCCGGGACCGGGTGCTGCGGGCGGCCGCGGAGTTGCACTACTCGGCCTCCCCACTGGCGTCGGGCCTGGTCACCGGGCGGGTCCGCTCGGTGGGTGTGGTGATGCCCTACGCCGGGCGGTGGTTCTTCGCCGAGGCGCTGCGCGGGATCGAGGAGGAGCTGCGCGAGCACGGCTATGACCTCGTGCTGCATGTGCTGGCCGACCAGCGCCGCCGGGAGGACTTCTTCGCCTCGCTGCCCGTCCGTCGCCGGGTGGACGCCATCCTTGTGGTCGCCCTGCCGCTGCTGCCCCGGGAGACCGAGGTGCTGCGCACCCTGCACGTCCCGCTGGCCTGTGTCGCCGAACCGATGGGCGGGATCCACGGCGAGTGGATCGACAACGTGGGCGCCGCCCGGCTGGCCGTCCAGCACCTGATCAACCTCGGTCACCGGCGGATCGCCTGCATCGGCGGCGACATCCACGGTCCGGAGCGGTTCAACATCCCCGGACTGCGCAGTGAGGGCTACCGGCGCTCGCTGGAGGAAGCCGGGATCGCGATCCGGCCGGACTGGGAGCGGGACGGCCGGTACACCGCCCGGGGTGGGGAGCTGGCGATGACGGCGCTGCTCTCGCTGTCGGGCGGGCGCCCGACCGCGGTGTTCTGCCAGTCCGACGAGATGGCGTTCGGGGCACTGCGGGCCCTGCGGCGTTCCGGGCTGCGCTGCCCCGACGACGTGTCGATCGTCGGGGTGGACGACCACGAACTGTCCGAGGTGTTCGACGTCACAACGGTGGCCCAGCCGGTCACCGCCCAGGGGGCGGCCGCCGCCCGCTGGGTGATCTCGCACCTGGAGGGCACCGCGGACACCGACGACGAGGCGCTGTCGGTCCACCCCGCCCGGCTCGTGCTGCGCGGGTCGACCGCCCCGGTCCCGCCCGAGCAGGTGCCGGCCTCCGGGCAGTCCCGGGCCTGAGCCCGTCACGCTGCTGCGTGGCGGGCGCACTGCCCGGTGCCGGGTGGCCTGGGTCAGGCCCCGGTCCGGAGCGGTTCGAGGGCTGGGTGCCGGGGGAGCGCATCGGCTCCGTGGACGGCCCACACGGCCAGGACGGCGATGGCCGGGGCCAGCACGCCGCCCAGGCGCAGGGGCGCCGCCGATGCGAAGTCGAACACCAGTGACCAGTTGGCGGGTTCGGGATAGAACGCGGTGGCTGCGGTGTAGTCAAAGGTGAGCCAGCGCTCCTGGACCAGGCACAGCAGCCGCTGGTCGGTCACCAGCACCCGGACCGTCTGGTGCTCCCGCCAGCAGACCAGCGCATCGGCGGCCGCGGCTCGCCGTCGGCTGCTGTTCACCGCCGCGGTCAGCCCGTAACCGAAGGCCATGAACGGCAGGCTGCCCCAGTAGATGCCGTTGACGTGGGTGTAGGCACCGCCTCCCCCGTACCAGCGGGCGTACTGGGCGTCGCCGTCCAGCAGCACGGACTCTCCCGGGCGCAGCACGATGCCCCACGCGGTCAGGGGAGCCGGAGGCTGTCCGGCGGCCAGGCGCCGGGTGAGCCGGCAGGCCTCGTCCCAGCGGTCCCGGGCCGCCTGCTCGTGGGCTGCGACGGCCAGCGAGCGGTCACGCCGGACCCTCTCCCGCTTGGTGTAGTGACCCTGGCTGCGGCGCATCGCCCGCCACGACCGGTACCCGCCCCGGACGGCCAGGAGCAGGGACGCCCAGCAGGCGAGGATGATCGCCAGCAGGACCACCAGGATCAGCAGTGCCAGGTCCGGGTTCCGCTTGTCCAGATCAGCGGGGAGCACCTGCGCCGCCAGCCCCGGCAGCGGGTAGAGGAGCCCGGCCGCCACCAGCCACTGGACCCAGCCCCGGTGCCGCGTCCACAGCAGGCGGGTTGCTCCTGACCCCGAGGTGTCCTCGGGGTCAGGCACCTGCTCGGCCCCCACCGCATCCACCCCCGGTCACGCGACGACGATCACGGACATCCTGTGAGCCGGAGATGACGGTCAAGGCCCTGCCGTCAGCCGGACCAGGCCTCCAGTTCGGCCCGGGTGGGCGGGTTCGCTCCCGCCCGTGTGCAGGTGATCGCCGCGATCCGGACCGCGTGGCGGAGCATGCCGTCCAGGTCGGGCAGGCTGATCGCGCGCAGATCCGCCAGCCGCTGCGGGCCGAGCAGGTCGAGGGCGGTGAGGTGGTCCAGGAGACCGGCCATGAACGAGTCCCCGGCACCCAGGGTGTCCACCACGGTGATCGCCGGGGCCGGGACGTCCAGCCGGCCGGCGGCGCACAGGCCGACGGCTCCCCGACCACCGCGGGTGACCACGACGATCGCCGGACCGCTGGCCAGCCAGGACTGCGCGACGGCGACGGGGTCCTCCCCGGGCGCCAGCCAGGCCAGGTCCTCGTCGCTGACCTTGACCACGTCGGCGCACCGGACGAAGGTCTCGACCCGCTGGCGGGCGGACGCCGGGTCCCCCATCAGGGTGGGACGGACGTTCGGGTCGTAGCTGACCGTGGCCCGGTCGGCCACCTTCTCGACGAGGGCGAGGACGGCGTCCCCGCCGGGCGGCAGGAACGCGGCGATCGAGCCGGTGTGCACGCAGCAGGCCGACTCGTGGACCTGGCTGTCGGGCAGGCGCCAGTCGAGGTGGAAGTCGTAGCTGGCGACGCCGGCGGGATCCAGGTGTGCGGTCGCCGTGGAGGTCGGCTCATCGGTCACCGAACCCGGCACCAGCCGGACTCCCGAGCACTCCAGATGCGCCCGCACCGCGCGGCCGCGGGGGTCGTTGCCGATCCGGGTGAGCAGGTCTGCCGTGCGGCCCAGCCGGGCCAGGCCCAGAGCCACGTTGGCCGGACTGCCGCCCGGGTGCTCAGCCGTGGGGCTGCCCGGCCGCTCGACGATGTCGACCAACGCTTCGCCGACCACCAGCACGCCGTCCATACCTGACCGCCTCTCGCCCGCCGCTCCGCCGAGGCCATTCGGCGGGGCCGGTTTCCCCAATCCTCATCGGTCGCGGCACGATGGACGTCGTGAGCGCACCGGCGAATACCGACAAACCGGGACCACCCACGCGGGATCTCCCGGTCGCCGGCACCGCGACTGCTCCGGACCCTATGACAACGTGGGTTCCGGGCGTTGCGCGGGGCAGCGACGGGACGACACCCGTGCCCGGTGCCGTGTTGCCGCGAGGCGCCGGGTCCGAATCCGCCGCCGCGCGGGTTCCCGGCCCGTTCCGCTGCGGGGCGCGCAGGGCCGGGCGGATGGGCGGCCTGGCCGTCCTGGTGGCAGTCCTGACGCTGCTTGTCCCGCGCGCGAACTCGGTGCCGCTGGAGACCATCGACGCGTCCGCCGCGGCCCGGGCGGCCGCTGCGCAGTTGGGTTTCACCCCCGCGGTCCCGGTCGGGCTGCCGGGGTGGACGGTGACCATCGCCGGTCTGCGGCAGGGCTCCGACGGGATCCTCACCTGGCACCTGGGGCTGCGGACGGCCGCGGGCAACTACGCCGGGGTGGAACAGGCGAGCACGTCGAGCGCCGCCTGGGTGAACACCCTCAGCTCGGGGGCCGGCTGGACGGGCTTCGAGGATGTCGCCGGGCACCGCTGGCAGTACCTGGTCAAGGCCGAGCGGAGCACCACCACGCTCGTCCTGCGGGAACCCGGCCGGACCACCCTGGTCACCGCCAAGAGCGGTGGGCTGGCCGATGCGGAGAGGCTCATCGAGGCCCTGCCGCCCGACACCCTCACTCTCCGGTCCTGAGCCGGCGGGGTCCTGAGCCGGCGGGGTCCTGCGGCGGTCCGGGCCCCGGGCGGTCCGATTCCCCGGCGGACCGGTGGTGGAGCGGCCCGGTTCCGAGGTGGCTCAGGCGTCCGGGTCGTCCCCCGCGGCTGCGGTGTCGATCGGGACGGTCGGGGCCGGGGTGCCGTGCGGGAGGGTCAGGGCGTCCACCCGGGCCCTGGCTCCGGCCAGCCACTGCTCACAGCGGGCGGCGAGCGCCTGGCCGCGCTCCCACAGCTGCAACGACTCCTCCAGGGTGGCCGCACCGGCCTCGAGCCGGCGGACGATGTCGACGAGTTCGTCACGTGCCTGCTCGTAACCGAGATCGTCGACGTCAGCGGGGCCCTGGGTCATGGCGTCACCTTCCGGGTGCGGGTGCGGGTGCGGGCGGTCGCGGGCTCTGCCGTGGCCGTGGCTGCGGGACTGGTCGCGGCGGACGTCCGGCGGGTGGCGGTGTCGGCGGGCGAGGTCCTCTTGGCAGGTGAGGTCTTCTTGGCGGCCGGGGACCTCTTCGCCGCGGTGGCCTTGCGTGTCGCGGCCGGCGCCTGCTCCCCGGTGGCCTCGGCGGCGTTCCCCCCGGCTGCCGCGTTGCCGGGCGGAGCCCAGGGGCCGGTGGCGGTGGCGCCGAGGTCCCCCGCGGCCAGCCGCAGCCGCAGCGGTGACCCGTCCGGTACGCAGGCCGGATCCCGGACCACGCTGCCGTCGGTGGTCTGGACGACCGCGTACCCGCGGGCCAGTGTCGCGGCCGGGGACAGCGCCTCGACCCGTTCGGCGAGATGCCGGATGTCGTCGGCGGCGCGGTCAAGCCGGGAGCAGATCGCCTGCCGGGCCCGGGCCGTCAGCCCCGTGACCACCTCGGCGTGCCCGGCGAGCATCCGGTAGGGATCCGCCAGCGCCGGGCGGAGCCGCAGCGCGGCCAGGGCGTGGGATTCCCGGTCCAGCCGGGCGTACAGGGCCGCGGAGGCCCGGCTGCGGGCCCTGGTCAGCCCCGTCAACTCCTCGGCGACGTCCGGCACGATCCGCTTGGCGGCGTCGGTAGGGGTAGAGGCCCGGACGTCGGCGACGAGGTCCAGCAGCGGATTGTCGACCTCGTGGCCGATCGCGCTGACCACGGGCGTCCGGCAGGCGGCCACCGCGCGCACCATGGTCTCGTTGCTGAACGGCAGCAGGTCTTCCAGGGAACCGCCGCCGCGGGCGATGACGATGACGTCGACCAGGGGCTCGGCATCGAGGGCCTGGACCGCGGCGACCACATCGGGGACGGCCCGGACCCCCTGGACGGCGACCGCACGGATGTCGAAGGCCACGGCCGGCCAGCGGCGCCGGGCGTTCTCGACGACGTCCCGCTCGGCGGCGCTGGCCCGGCCGCAGACCAGCCCCACCCTGCGGGGCAGGAACGGCAGCGGGCGCTTGCGCTCCGCGGCGAACAGTCCCTCCGCGGCGAGCATCCGGCGCAGGTGCTCCAACCGGGCCAGCAACTCCCCGACCCCGACCGGCCGGAGGTCGTCGGCGGCCAGGCTCAGCGAGCCGCGCCGGGGGTACAGCTGCGGCCGGGCGTGCACCACGACATGGGCACCGTCGGCGAGCGGTCCCGGCAGCCCGTCGAGCACTCTCGCATGCACGGTGACCTGGAAGGACAGGTCGACGTCGGTGTCGCGGAGGGTGAGGTAGCAGGTCGGCTGGCCCGGCCGTCGGACGAGTTGCACCACCTGGCCCTCGACCCAGACCCCTGGCGCCTTCGCGATGTAGTCGGTGAGCTTGGCGGTCAGCAGCCGGACCGGCCAGGGCTGCTGCGGCGTGGTGTCACCGGCCTTCGCGGGCAGCGGGCGGGGAGGCTGGGCGGGGACCACGGCATCACCGTAGAGGAGGCCCCCGACCGTCGGCCTCCGCATCCCGCCCCGGCGCCCGGCGGGAGGGGGCCGGGTGAGGCCGACCTACCATGGGCGGGTGACTGAGGAGCGGACGACGACCGGGCCGGGTGCTGAGGGAACGGCCGCCGCGGCGGGCCGGGGCCGGGTGCTGCTGGCGGCCCCGCGCGGGTACTGCGCCGGGGTGGACCGGGCGGTGCTCGCCGTGGAGAAGGCGCTGGAGCACTACGGGCCGCCGGTGTACGTCCGCAAGCAGATCGTCCACAACAAGCACGTCGTGCAGACCCTGGAGGGTCGCGGGGCGGTCTTCGTCGACGAGACCGACGAGGTTCCTGAGGGTGCCCTGGTGATCTTCTCCGCGCACGGGGTGTCCCCGGTGGTGCACGAGCAGGCCGCCGGGCGCGGGCTGCGCACGATCGACGCGACCTGCCCCCTGGTCACCAAGGTCCACAAGGAGGCGGTCCGGTTCGCCGCCGCCGACTTCGACATCCTGCTCATCGGCCATGCCGGTCACGAGGAGGTCGAGGGGACGGCGGGGGAGGCTCCGGACCACATCCAGGTGGTCAACGGCCCCGAGCAGGCGGAACAGGTCGTGGTGCGCGACCCGTCCCGGGTGGTGTGGCTGTCCCAGACCACCCTGTCGGTCGACGAGACCATGGAGACGGTGCGCCGGCTGCGGGCCCGTTTCCCGCAGTTGCAGGATCCGCCGAGCGGAGACATCTGCTACGCCACGCAGAACCGGCAGGTCGCGGTGAAGAAGATCGCGGCGGAGTCCGATCTGGTGATCGTCGTCGGCTCGAGCAACTCCTCGAACTCGGTCCGGCTGGTCGAGGTGGCGCTGGAGCACGGTGCCCGGGCCGCCTACCGGGTGGACAACGCGGGGGAGATCCTCCCGCAGTGGCTGGACGGTGTCGGCACGGTGGGAGTGACCTCGGGGGCGTCGGTCCCGGAGGTGCTGGTCCAGGAGGTGCTCGCGCTGCTGGCCGAACGCGGCTTCGCGGCGGCCGAGGAGGTCGTCACCGCTGAGGAGGACCTGCTGTTCTCATTGCCGCGCGAACTGCACCGCGACCTCAAGGCCGCCGGGGCGTCCGCCGGCTGACCCGGCGAGGTCAGCGGATCCGGATCGTCAGCGGATCCGGATCGTCAGCGGATCCGGTGGGTCCAGGCGCTGCCGCCCCGGAACAGCTGCCCGCTGCGGGCCGGGGGCCCGGTCAGCCGTCCCAGGCGGCGACCGCGGTCAGCGTCCCCGGTTCGACCTCGGTGAACCCGGCGTCCCGGACCGTGACCGGCGCGTTCCCGAGCCACCGCCGCCACTCCCGCTCGCCGGGCAGGACCACCCGGACCGCGAACTCCTGCGCGCGCCAGCGATCCAGCACCGGGGCGAGCTCGGGCGGCTGCAGCGCCATCCAGGCCAGCTGCGCGGCGTGACCGGTCTGGGCGGCCGCCTTGCCCGTGGTCATCGCCGCCAGCGGGTTGAGCGCGACGGTGACCAGCAGACCCTCCCCGCCGGGGGAGATGTCCCCGTCCCGGGGCAGATCCGTGCCGGCGACCTGCAACCTGGACAGCTCCCGGGGGACGGCGTCGGTCGGCCCGGGGACGAACGCCCTGACCACCGTTCCCTTCCGGTCCACCTCGACGTGTTCGAGCACCCCGGTCGCGGCGAACGTCGCACCCCGGCCGCGCCGGACGACCTTGCGGATCCGCCCGTCCATCCAGTGGCGCACATACGGGGTCCACCGGCCGTCGACGCTGCGTGGATCGGTGAGCAGCCGGACCACGGCTTCCCCGGCCGCCGCGCACACGGCCAGATGCCCGGGACGGTCCGGACGGTCGTCGCGGATCGCCAGTTGCATCGCCCAGGGTCCGCCGTCCATCGCGAACGGCTCCCGTCGAGCGGGCTGCTCGGCTCCGGTCCGGCCGGTCCTGTCGCGTTCGGCGGCCGGCTGGTCGCGGCTGGGCTGGTCGGGATCGGGCTGGTCGGGGCTGGGCTGGTCGGGATCGGGCTGGTCGGTCACCCGGTCATTCTCGCCGCGGCGGGACCGTCGTCCCGGTGGCCCTCGGGCCGGTGGCTCCCGCTGTCGGAGCTTCCCCCGGGCCGGTGGCGATCGCCGCCGAACGCCCCGGCGGGCAGGCCTCCGGCACCGAGGTCCGCGTCGATCAGCTCGACGGCGGTCAGCGGGCGCGGGGCTACCTCGATCACCTCGTTCGCGGGCAGTTCCAGGTCGGTGACATCGAGTTCGCGGATCCGCCGGGCGGTGACCAGGACCCGCCGTTCCAGGGTGCCGACCAGGGCGTTGTAGTCCTCGACGGCGCGCTGCAGGGTCCGCCCGAGCCGGCCGGTGTGGGAACCGAGGGTGGCCAGCCTGCCGTAGAGCTCGCGACCGAGGGCGAACAACTCCCGGGCGCTGCCGGTGACCGCCTCGGTCTGCCAGGTCAGCGCGACGGTGCGCAACAGGGCGAGCAGGGTGGTCGGGGTGGCCAGCACCACCCGGCGGGACATCGCGTACTCCAGCAGGGTGGGGTCGGCGGAGCAGGCGGCCGCGAGGAAGGCCTCGCCCGGCACGAAGCAGACGACGACCTCGGGTGTGGGGTCGAAGGCCCGCCAGTACTCCTTGCCGGCCAGGGTGTCGACGTGGCCGCGCAGGGCCCGGGCGTGCGCCGCAGCCGCCTCGGACTGCCGGCGGGGGTCGCCCGGGGCCTCGCTGGCCTCCAGGAAGGCCGCCAGCGGGGCCTTGGCGTCGACCACGACATGCTTGCCGCCGGGCAGGTGGACCACGAGGTCGGGGCGGACCCCGGTGCCGTCCGGCGTGGCCGACACCGCCTGGGTGGTGAAGTCGACCCGGGCCAGCATGCCGGCGTGCTCGACCACCCGGCGCAGCTGCACCTCGCCCCAGGAACCGCGGGCGTTCGGCGAGCGCAGGGCGCCGGCCAGGGCAGCGGTCTGGGCGCGCAGGGCCTCACTGTCGGAGCGGGCGGCGCTGAGCTGTGCACCGAGCTGGGCGTACTGGGCGACCCGGTCCCGTTCCAGGACGCGGACCTGCTCCTCCACCCGGCCCAACGCGGAGGCCAGCGGGGCCAGGGTGGCGGCCAGTTCCCGGTCGTGTTCGGTGCTGCATTCCAGGTCGGTGACCCGTTCCCGGAGCAGGTTCCGCTCGGCGAGCAGGGCCGCCTGCTGCCCGCGGGCCACCAGCCGGGCCAGCGCGGTGGCGGCCGCGGCGCCGAGGATCAGGCCGATGAGCAGGGTGAACAGCGTGGTGACGCTCATGGGGCCACCCTGTCAGCGGCCACCGACAGTCCCGGATCGGCGCCGGGGGACGGCGGCGGACCGCGCTACCACCGGTGCGGGGTGACCGTCGGCGTCGAAGGTGCGATTCGGTGCCGGCCGGGTGCACCGTGGAGGACCGCGCCACCGCTGCCGATGAGCGATCGCGGCACGGTCACCCGTCCGGGGCCCGCCCCCCGCCCGACATCCGGGGGCGGACCCCGGACGGGGTCCGGTTCAGCGGGTGGCCGAGGCGGCCTCCTGCCGGGCGAACGTCGACGCGAGCGCCGCCCGCTGCGCCGGCTGGTCCTGCGCGGCCAGGAACGCCTGCTCGGCGGAGCGCCGGGCGTCGTCGTCCTGCGTGGTCAGGCCCCAGCCGTAGGGGTACAGCGGGTCGTAGTTCGCGTCGCCGAGGTTGATCGGCTCCTGGGCGACGGTTCGCGGCCACGTCATCGGCAGCTTGCCGGTGAACGGCCGGGTGCCGAACAGCACGTCAGCCACGCCCTCGCCCTCGCTGCCGGGCAGCCATGAGGCGACCAGGGCGTCGATCTCGCCGAGCTGCTGCGGGTCGAGCTGCAGCGGGCGACCGGAGACCACCGACACCACGCAGGTCTTGACCTGGGTGCAGACGGTGTCGACGGCGTGCCTGTCGGCGCCGGACAGCTGCATGGTCTTCTGCGGGCGAGGCGCCCCGTGGTCGTTGGGGTCATCGGCCCACAGCGGACCGCCGACGTCGCCGTAGCCCTCGGCGTAGGGGGTCTCGCCGACGACGACGATCCCGGTGTCGTAGCCGGTGACCGGGGCCGAGGCATCCTTGCTGTAGGTCACCGTGGCGTGCTTCGCGGCGTCCTGGATCCCCCGCAGGATGGTTGTTCCCGGGATGGTCCTGCCCGACTCGCCCTGCCAGGTAGTGGTCCAGCCGCCCGCCTGGTTGCCGAGGTCGTCGGCGTTGCTGCCGGCCACGTAGATCTTCCCGGAACTCTTCAGCGGCAAGGCGTTCCCGGTGTTCCTCAGCAGGACCTGCGAGGCGGCGACCGCCTGCCGGGCGACGGCCCGGTGTTCCGCGGAGCCGATCTGCGGGATGCCGCTGCGGTCGGTGAACGGGTGCTCGAACAGGCCGAGTTCGAACTTGGCGGTGAGGATGCGGCGGACGGCGTCGTCGATCCGGTTCGGGGGCACCCGTCCCGCCGCCACCTCGGCTGCCAGCAGTTGCGCGAACTGCGGCGCGGTGTTCGGCTCCATGAACATGTCGATACCGGCGTTGACCCCGGTGCGGACCTTGTAGGCGGTCAGGCCGGAGTTCGTCGCGTCGGACGGGTCGGGGATCTGGTGGATGCCCTCCCAGTCGCTGATCACGAAGCCGTGGAAGCCGAAGGAGTTCTTCAGGACGCCGGTGATCAGCTCCTGGTCGGCGTGCATCTTGACCGGGGGCGCGCCGGGAACGTCGGCCCACTGCACGCTGGAGAACGACGGCATCACCGAGCCGACGTGGTGCTGCTGAACCGCGGGGGCGTACTGCTGCAAGGCCTTCGACCGGAACGTCGGGTGGTCGACGATGTCGACGCCCTGGTCGATCGGGTAGGCGTCGGGTCCGGGCTTGCCGGTGCCGTAGCGGGTCAGGCCGTCCCCGGCGTAGTGCTTGGCGGTGGCCAGGACCCGGTCGGGGCGGGACAGGTCCTCGCCGCCGTTGCCCTGGAACCCGTCGATCGCGGTCTCCATCCGCTCGACCAGCAGCGGATTCTCGCCGAAGCTCTCGTAGGTCCGGCCCCAGCGGTCGTCCTGGGCGGCGCAGATGCAGGGCGCGAACACCCACTGTGGCCCGCTGGCCCGGGTCTCGGCGCCGGCGATGTGCTCGACCCGCTCGACCAGTTGCGGGTCGCGCGTGGCACCGAGGCCGATGTTGTGCGGGAAGACGGTGGCGCCGTAGAGGTTCCCGTCGCCGTGCACGGTGTCGATGCCGTACAGCAGCGGGATGTGCAGCCGGGTACTCAAGGCCTCTCGCTGGAAGCTGTCGATCAGGTCGGCCCAGGCGGTCGGGGTGTTCGGCGTGGGGGTCGAGCCGCCGCCGGACAGCAGGCTGCCGAGGTTCTGCGAGGCGACCAGGGTCGGGTCGGAGACGGCGCGAGCGCGTTCCGCCTGGGTCATCTGGCCGATCTTCTCCGCCGGCGTCATCCGGGACAGCAGGTCGGCGACGCGGGCCTCGATCGGCAGTCGCGGGTTCTCGTAGGGGAGCGCTGTGCCGGTCCCGGTCCCGGTCCCGGTCCCGGTGGAGGTGCCGGTGCCTGGGGAGGTGGAGCACCCGCCGGTGGCGAGGGTGACGGCGGCCAGGACGGCCGCGGCCGCGCCGCCGGCCAGTCGGTGGCGGGGACGGACGGACCGGATCGTTCGCACCGCGGGGACTCCTTCCTCCGATCACCTCATCGGGGCGGGATAGCGCTCTCTTTGCGGTTTGGCCGTTTCTACCGGAATTCTCGGCGTGGCGTAAGGGGTTGGTGTGACGGGTGTGCTCAGTGTGGCGCAATCGCTCCTCGAGCCCACCTGTCCCGTGTCCCGGTCCTGCGGCGGGGTCGGCGGGAGGCAGGGGCCCACCGGGCCGGTAGACTCCCGTCCTCGTGGCTCTCACCATCGGCATCGTCGGCCTGCCGAACGTCGGCAAGTCCACCCTGTTCAACGCCCTGACGAAGGCGGGGGTGCTCGCGGCGAACTACCCGTTCGCGACCATCGAGCCGAATGTCGGGGTGGTCAACCTGCCTGACCCGCGGCTGGGGAACCTGGCCAAGATCTTCGGCAGTGAGCGGCTGGTCCCGGCGACGGTGTCGTTCGTGGACATCGCCGGAATCGTCCGCGGGGCGAGCGAGGGCGAGGGCCTGGGCAACAAGTTCCTGGCGAACATCCGCGAGGCCGATGCCATCTGCCAGGTGGTCCGCGCGTTCGCCGATGACGACGTGGTGCACGTCGCGGGCAAGGTCGACCCGGCCGACGACATCGACACCGTGCACACCGAGCTGATCCTGGCCGACCTGCAGACGCTGGAGAAGGCCGTGCCCCGCCTCGACAAGGAGGTCAAGGGCAAGAAGACCGACAAGGCCGTGCTGGACGCCGCGCTGGCCGCGCAGGCGGTCCTGGAGAAGGGGCAGACCCTGCACGCGGGGGCCGCCGCCGGCGGGGTCGACCTGACCGCGGTGCGGGAACTGTCACTGCTGACCGCCAAGCCGTTCATCTACGTGTTCAACGTGGACGAGTCCGGGCTGGCCGACACCGCCATGCAGGAGCGGATGCGTGAACTCGTGGCCCCGGCCGACGCGATCTTCCTCGACGCGAAGCTGGAGTCGGAACTGGTCGATCTCGAGCCGGACGAGGCTGCGGAACTGCTCGCCAGCGTCGGGCAGACCGAGTCCGGCCTGGACCAGCTCGCGCGCATCGGTTTCCACACCCTCGGCCTGCAGACGTACCTGACGGCCGGGCCCAAGGAGGCCCGGGCCTGGACCATCCGGCAGGGCTGGACCGCACCCCAGGCCGCCGGCGTCATCCACACCGACTTCCAGCGCGGGTTCATCAAGGCGGAAGTGGTCTCGTTCGCCGACCTCGTGGACGCGGGCTCGATGGCCGAGGCGCGGGCGCGCGGCCGGGTCCGGATCGAGGGCAAGGAGTACGTGATGGTCGACGGCGACGTGGTTGAGTTCAGGTTCAATGTGTAGGAATCCGAACGCTTTCCTGTGAAGAACGGCCCGGTTCTTGCTAGTCGGTAGGTACTCGCGGAAGCCCTGTACGGCTCAGGACGTCGGCAGGCGGTGACGCTGTCGTGCCGTCGCGATCAGTCGAGGGCTTTGGTGATGTGACTGTAGTTCGGCATGAGGTCACCGACGTTCTTCTGGTACGAGATCACGTCGGCGATTCCTATGTAGTTCCCGGTCGGCAGCGTTCGCAGGCTGGTCCACAGGAGACCTTGCAGTCGGGAATTCTGAATGGCCAGCAGTTCGGAGCCGGACTTGAGTGGCGCCCTGTGCTGCTCGCACCAGGCTGAGACCTTCGCCCAGTAGGTGTCCAAAGTCGCCCAGCAGATCAGACCGCGTGGGCCGAGCAGTCCTCGGATCTCCTCGTCGGTGCGGCGCTGCGGCAGGCCGTGAGAGGTGACGTTCTGCAGGTCCTCCAACAGGCAGCAGGCGAACGCGTAGTCGGACTCGGTGCTCAGCAACGCCTCCACGACTGCCAGCACCGCCTCGAGCTCTCGGGAGGAGGACTGGGAGACCTGGAACGCGACGTCCCGACAGATGTCGAATTCCGAGGCTGACGAGGGGATCCTTCGACCGAGGCCGGCGGCCCGCACCAGTTGAGCGCCACGCGAGCGGCTCCTACCCTTGGCGAACCACATGAATGCGCTCCTTTCGTTTGCGTCGCTCCCCGTCAACGGAGGGTTCGGCGGCGTCGGCCCGGCCGGGGCACCCGCGGGTCCCGAACCCCGGCCGGAGACTACATGTGCCGCTGCTGTGGCCTGGCGTAGGAGCATGTGTGCGTTCTCCGGGACTCATCGGCTGAGCTCGTCCGCTGTGCGCACGGTTCGATGAGATGACT
>DASTGO010000487.1:0-7110 GCA_035719045.1 Kineosporiaceae bacterium
GCCCCTACCTCGTAAACTCACTCGACGAGTGCCCTCTCGACCCGGCAGATGAGATCTTCAGCAATCCCATCCTCCCAGGTCAGAGGGCACTTCCACACTTGCCGATCACTCCCGAACCGACGCTAGTCGCGGATCTGGGTCAGACCGGTCGGGAGTTCCACTCCGCGTTCCGGTCCGAGGTAGCGCCAGGGCCCGGCCGGGTCCGTGAGGAGACCGGCAGCGACGCGTTCGACCAGGACGGCCATCTCGGTGGGTCCGATGCCACCAGGTACCGGGGTGATGTGCTGAGGCAGTCCCTGGGCGCTCGGGTGGACGTCCCCGGCGACGCCGCCGTGCAGGTCGGGCATGTACCCGCAGTCCACGACCAGGACATGTCCCTGGTGCAGATGCTGGTCGGTGAGCAGGCCGGGTTGACCGGAGGTGGCGATCACGATGGCGGAGTCACGGACGGCGCCGAGGTCGTCGCCGAGATCCAGCTGAACAGGCCGGACCCCCTCGTCGTTGAGGAGCCGGACGACTCCGCTCCCGACGAAGCCGCGTGCTCCCACGACCGCCACACTGCGGTCGGCCGTGAGGAACGGCGCCGTGATCCGGACGATGGCCTGTGCCGTGGCGCAGGCCCGCCAGGGCGAGTCGTCGCCCAGGGCGTCGAGGTCCTTGCCCGGGGCGATCGTCTGTGCCAGCGGGCGCAGACGGGCCGAGACCGGCATCTGCAGGATGATGCCGACCACCTGGGGATCGGCGTTCAGCGCAGCGATCCGGTCACCGAGCTCGCTCACGGACGTGTCGGCCGGCAGGAGCAGATGCTCGGCGTTCAGCCCGAGAGCCGTGAACGTCTTCACCTTCTGCTCGGCGGACACCCGTGCGGCCTCGCCGCGTTGGCGCCAGGGGAGCGGGTCGTTCTCCCGGGTCTGGATCCTCACCACGGCCACCTTCCGGCCGGCGGCGAACGGCCGCACCAGCGGGGCATAGGCGTCCCGGACTGCCCGCAGGATGGCGCCGCCGCTGATCTGCCGGCCTGGTGTCTGGCTCACGGGTGGTCAGCCGGCGAGGTCGTGCACGGTCCGGACGACGTCGCTGTCGCGGATCCAGTCCGGGACCGCCTGACCGACCTCGGGTGCGCCGAGCAGGCGGATCTCCCGGAGCGTTGCCGCAAGGTGGTCACCCACCAGGGTGGGGAGGATCTGTGACCACTCCTCGGGGGAGTCGTGGGCGTCGGGATAGGAGAAGGGTCCCGCCCGCAGGATCCAGGTGATCGAAAGTGCGTCTACCTCATCGCCGAGCAGTTCGCGGATGCCGTGCCACACCCCGTTGCAGGCGCCGCCCGGGTCCAGGGTGATGGCTGCCCGATCCGGGTTGTCCGCGATCTCGGAGAGCACGACGACGGGCCCGGAAGCCAGATCCAGTTGCACCAGGCACAGACCTGTCCCGCCGGTCGAGTGTGCCCATTCCCGCAGTCCCTCCCCGACGAGACCACTCGAACGATCACGAGGGACGGGCCGCCAGGCTCTCCAGCCCACCGCGGCCGGGGATATGGCGGGTTCTTGCTGATGGCCGCTGGTCATGAAGGCAGCACCCCCGTGGGCTCGTCACCGGGCCGGCCAAACGGTCACGGCCCGCTCATGCACTCGCTCATTCACCCGTCGAAGAGGCACCCGCCTCGCCGGTGGCGTGGGCGGCCAGCCGCAACAGGTCTTGATCCTGCCCGTGCCCACCGACGAGTTGCAATCCCACCGGGCAGCCGTCAGCCGTGCGCCCCGCCGGCACGCTGACAGCGGGGTGTCCGGTGAGGTTGAACAGCCAGGTCAAGGCCACCGAGTAGGTCTCGCCCGGGCGGCGTGCCCGTGGGGGCGGTTCGGGGTGGTCGGGGTCGCCAGGACGGTCCGCCCGTCCAACAGGTCCCGCAGCAGTTCCTGGTCGCGCACGATCTGCGGGGAGACGCTGTCAGCGGCCGCCCCGGCCTCTCGTCGGGCCAGCCAGCTGTCCCGGGGATCGAGCAGGCACACCTGGACATCGACGCGGGTGAGGTCCGCGACGGCTGCCAGGCGTCGCAGCGCGGAGTGGGCGAGGTCCGCGATCTCGGGGTCCACGTCCGCGTAGCCCAGATCGGCCGACCACACCAGCCGGGTCAGCCCGGGGCGGTCCGGCCCGCTGGTGCGGCCGAAGGCGCCGGCGCTGACCACGTCGAGATAGGTCCAGGCATCGCCGACCGTCCTGGTCAGGCAGCCGTGCTCGGCGAACCGGCCTGCGGGCAGGGTCCCCGCGGTGGGTTTGACCCCGACCAGGCCGCACCACGCGGCGGGGATGCGCACCGACCCGGCTCCGTCGCTTCCCGTGGCCACCGGCACCGCGCCCATCGCGACGGCGGCCCCCGACCCCGCCGACGACCCTCCCGGCGTCAGGTCCGGGCGATGCGGGTTGCGGGTCGGTCCGCGGTCGGTATGGCCCCAGGTCTGCCACGGCACCGCTCGGGTGGGGATCGAGGTGAACCCGACCGGAACCGCACCGGCCGCCACGAGACGGCGGACATACCGATGGCCCAGGGCCTGGCTCGCCTTGACGCCGATCGGGACCCCGGCCAGGGGCAACTCCTGCCCGGCCGCCACCGCCCGGTCGACGGCCGCGGCATCCGCCAGCACCTCGGCCCGTGGCCGGACCGCGGTGAAGGCCCGCACCACCGGGTCCACCTCGTGCAGCCGGGCCAGGGCCTGGGCGGCGAAGTCGACCGCGCTGACCTGTCCGGTGCTGACCCGGCGGGCGACGGCGAGACCGGTGAGGACGCCGTCGGGCCCGGTCATGTCACCACCGGACAGGTCACCAGGCCGAGGCGGGGGCGATGCGGGACTCCTAGAAGTCCGGGAGGGAGGCCGGGTCGCTGGAGGCCCCAGCGTTCGGAGGCAGAGGCCTCGTTCGGAAGGAAAGCCGCCAATCCTCCCGCGTCTCGCCGTCGATCTCTGCTTCCCAGTAGAAGCCCTGACCAGGCGGGAGGGTGATGGGTGGCAGGTTGATGGGCATCGGTACCGGGAGTGGAGTCCCTTCGACCGCCCCGGCAGGCCGCCCGACCTCGACCGCACCCCTGACCACCACGGCTGCCGGCTGACCCGTCGGCGTCGGTTGGGTCACCGGCTGTCCGTCTTCGTGCAGGAGCCGGAGATCGACCGAGATCTTGCGGTTGGCGTCCGTCCAGGGGACCTCAAGCAGGAGGGCGATCGCCGTGGGAACCGGAACCGGCCCGGTGGTGTTCCACCCGCCACCGCTGATGTACAGCTTCCCGTCGGCGACCGCAACGTAGTCGCAGAGGACCATGGTCAGCTTCACGGACCCATCATGCCGTGAAGCGGGTCGTGTGGGGTGGCCGCCACTGCGCAGCGACCCGATACCGGGTCCCGCCCGCGGTCAGCGGAGTTGACCCGCGCTGACGGCCAGGGTGGTTGTGGTGGTCGGGCTGCGAGAGGGGGCGCCGGTTCCCGGTGCGCGCGGCACAGCCTCGCTGCTCACGAACCACCTCGCTGCTCACGAACCACCTCGCTGCTCAGGAACCGCCTCGGCGGTCCACCAGTTCGGTGCGGTCACGGTCCGGGCCGGCGGCCTGCTCGCTACTCCCGCTGTCGTGCCACGCGGCTGCTTCTCGAACCGGGCTGGTGTCCCTCGTCCCGTGGGCGCTTCCCCCGTCCATCCCGGGCCGTCCCCGGCGGGATGCCCCCGGTGCCTGCGTTCTCCGGCAGGGGCTGGGCGTTCTCCGGCGGGGGCTGGGCGTTCTCCGGCAAGGCAGGGGCCGGGACACCGCCCGCGTCGCGGAACAGCAACTGCCGCAGGTGCCACCACGCCCGCGGACCGGCGGCCGCCTCGACCTCGGAGACGAACTCGCCCAGCAGCGTCTGCCAGGACGCCCGTCGCCGCCCGTCCTGGCTGTTGGGCTGGCGGAGGCTGTACATGATCCTTGCTGTCTCCCGGTGCCGGCCCTCCACCGGTCCGACCACCCGCGGGTCGGCCACGGCCGCCCTCGCCGCCTCCCGCACGGCGGTCAGGGTCTGGTCGACGAATGCCCGCGCCACTCCGGCGGTCAGCGTGCGGTCGACCCGGGTGTACCGGTCCGGGGTAGCGGGGATGCCCGGGGCCTGTGTGGTCACGGCCATCGCCACCTGCCGTGCGACCTCCGTGACATTCCCCGGGTCGGTGGTGTCAGCCTCGACCGTCCGCCACAGCGCTCCCAGCACCTGCCGGCCCAGCGTGTCGTGGGCATCGGCCAGTTTCCGGGAGTCCTGCCTGTCCGGATCCGGCCACCGCAGCACCGCCAGCGCCAGCACCGACGGGAACGCCCCCACCAACTCCGGACGCTCCAGCCACCCCGGCCACGGGACCACACCCTCGTCGAACCATGTCGTGACGGCCAGTTGGGCACCGACCTGCTCCGTCCCCCTCCGGGGCAGGTTCCTCCGCTGGATCCGCCGGGCCAGGGGGCTTTCCTGCTCGACCCCTGGCAGTTGCCCGGAGGCACCGGCGGGCGCTTTCCCACGCTGTGCGTTCTCCGGCAAGGGCTGTGCGTTCTCCGGCAGGGCAGGGGCCGGCGCACCGCCCGTGTCGTCGAGCAGCCGCTGACGCAGGTTCCACCACACCTGCCCACCGGCGGCCGCCTCCACACGGGAGACGAACCCGTCCAGCAGCAGCTGCCAGGACGCCCGCCGCGGCCCCTCCTGGCCGTTGGAATGGCGGAAGGCGCCCATCGTGTGGGCTGTCTCCTGGTGCAGGCCTTCCACCAAGCCGACGGCCGACGCATCCGCCCCGGGCGTCTCCCGCACGGCGGTCAGGGTCTGGTCGATGAATGCCCGCGCCACTCCGGCGGTCAGCGTGCGGTCGACCCGGGAGTACCGGTCCGGGGTAGCGGGGAGGCCCGGGGCCTGTGTGGTCACGGCCATCGCCACCTGCCGTGCGACCTCCGCGACATTCCCCGGGTCGGTGGTGCCAGCCTCGACCGTCCGCCACAGCGCCCCCAGCACCTGCCGGCCCAGCGTGTCGCGGGCATCGGCCAGTCCCCGGGAGTCCTGCCTGTCCGGATCCGGCCACCGCAGCACCGCCAGCGCCAGCAACGACGGGAAGGCCTTCACCACTTCCAGGTGTGCCCCCCACGCGAGCCGCCCCACCGGATCACCTCGGGTGGACAACCGCCTCAGCTGGACCCGGGCGACGGCCTGCTCATCCCCGCCCAACGAGAAGTCCCGGACCAACTTCAGCGCCTCGGCATACCCCGCCCAGGCCTGCCCATCGCCCCTGACCCGGCCGGCGGCAGCCGGTGGCGGCTGAACTGTAGAGCCTGCTGGCCCGGCAGCGAGGCCGCCCACGAGGTCGAGGAGAACTGCGGTCGACTCACCAGGACCCCCAGGCACCGCCGGCTGTGGGGCCTGCTGCTGTGTCGAGGGGAGGAGCGCCGTCTGCCAGCGGGTCATCCGGAGTCTGGTCAGGTTCTTCGCCGCCAGCCAGGCCTGCGCCCGATCCTGACCCTGCGCGACGGCGGCGCTGAAGTCCCGGAGCAGAGCAGCCTTCTGATCCCCGGACAACAGGTGCGGTCTGGCGGCCAGTTCGGGGTGACCTGCCGGCAGTTGGGCGGTCTCCCGGAGGGCGCGCCACTCCCCGGTCCGAGCGGGGTCGATGCCGCGCTCCTCCATCCAGGCCGCGCCTTCTCGCCGGGAGACGGCCTGCTCGTCGTCGGCCAGCAGGGCCAGCTTCTGCTCCCGGCTGAGCCTGGCGCGGGGCGGGGCGAGGCCATCCCACGCGAGCACCTGGTCGGGGCCGATCTCGATCTGACCGGACGGGGCACCGGACGAACCTCGTCCGCCGGTGCCGACAGGCCCGCTCCCGGCCGGCAACACCTCCGTCCCCAGGAAGCCTGCCGGTGACACCGTGTCCCCGCCGACCGCGACCGGCCGTGTCTGCGCCCGGTCCGGGGCACCCGCAGTTCCCGCACCAGCACCTTCCCCCGCCGGACGAGGACGGACCGACCGGGCACCGGCATCGACGTCCGACCGACGCCGCACCCCCAACGACGCCCCCGCCGGGGAGGCCGCCTGATCGGAGACACCCAACCCGCTCCGACTGCCGGAAACCGTCCCTCCCCCTGGTCCGGCCCCAGCCAACGCTGGGTCCGACCCCTGCCCGGCAGGGCCCTCACCCCCAGTCCCCAGCGTGAGCCAGTCGGCCCCGACCCACCCGTCAGGCCCCGCCCCGTCCCCGAACCCGCTACCGGTGACCCAGAGGCCACCAGCAGGCCCTGCCGAGGGGCCGACGCCGGTCGAACGGCCGGCACCTGTTGAGGGGCCGGCACCTGTTGAGGGGCCGGTGCCTGTTGAGGGGCTGCCGGCGGGTGTCACGGCCTGTGGGGGGCCGCTGGCATCGGCCATGGTCACCCGGTAGGTGGGCCCTGGGTCCCAGATCCGGGTGAAGTCCGCACCCGGGAAACGGTCCATTCGGCGGACCTGCGCCACCGGGCCCGACACCCACGTCGAGGACTCCGCCCACCGTGAGCCGAACCCCTGCTCCGGAGCGGCAGCATTCCGCCGGAGCGGTTGCCCTGCGGCCTCACCGACCCGCCCGCCGGGAACCGGCCCGCCGTCACCGGCGGCGGCAACGCCACCTCCGGCAGGGGCCCGTCCGCCACCGGACTGCCCACCGCCCGGCAGCCGGTCGCCCACGGGCGGTCGGTCGCCCACGGGCGGTCGGTCGCCCACGCCCTGCCCTGCGGACGTGGCCTGTCGGACAGAGGTGACGTCCGCGGTGCCGGTGGTGATCTTGTCGGGGATGGTGATGTGGGTGTCGGGTACCCGGATGCCGCCGCCGAGCAGGCCCGTGTAGTAGCGGTGGCCGCCCTTGCGCCCGCCGATTCCGGCCAGGCCGCCGATGCCTTCGTCGGCCGCGCCGGCGGTCAGGGAGAAGGTGTCGGGTTTCCAGCCCTGGTGTTGCAGGGCACCGGAGACACCGTCGGTCAGCCACTCATGCGCCGCGCCCCGCACGACCTCGGCGGCCCAGTGCCCGGCCTCGTGCCCGGCGTTCGCGCCGAGCACCCCGCCGAGGGCATGCCCCAACGCCTTGCCCGGGTAGTGGCCCAGACCCGCCAGT
>DASTGO010000488.1:0-4189 GCA_035719045.1 Kineosporiaceae bacterium
CGCGCGGCCCGCGCCGCCGCGCGCAGGACCTGGCGGGTCTCCGTCCGGGCCGGGTCCTCCCAGAACCAGCCGCACGAGGCGAACATCGCGAGGCGCCAGCGCTGGGCCTCGAGCGCGTCGAGCAGCCGGGACCGGTCGTCCCCGGTCGCGGCCGCACGCCGGTGGACCAGCGCCATCACCTCGGCCAGCCCGGCCGCCACCTCGTCCAGCCCACCCGGCACCTGATCGGCCGAGGCGGCCGCCGCGTCCGCGTGCCGGATCAGGGCCTCCTCGTCGCCGAAGATCAGCGCCGAGATCGCCCGGTCGGCATGGAACCCCATGTCGGGCAGGTCGGACGCCAGGTGAGCGGCCTCGTCGAAGTCGTCGTCGGTGAAGCCGCCCGGTTCCCGGGTGCGCCCCTGCAGTGCCCGGGCGAACTGCCGCTTCGACGTGACCGCCGAGAGGGTGGCCAGGTTTCCGGTCCGCCTGGCGTAGCGGATCCCGGCCTCGCACTCCTCGAGCACTGCCTCGGCGGTCGGCGCGATGTTCGCCAGGGCCAGCAGCAGGGCGTTCCAGGAGAAGGCGGCGTGGAACGGATCGCCGTACCGGACACACCCCTCGTAGGCCGCGCGCGCGTGCTCCACCGTGACCTCGAGCGGTTCCGCCCAGGGGGACCCCGCCAGGGCGAGCAGGAACCTGGCCTGTGACGTCGCCGGCTCCAGGGAACGGCTCTCGCCCACGCAGACCACTCTGCGGACGACCCGGTACCCGAGCCGGTAGTCGCCGTCCGCCGCGATGGTGAAGAACGGCGCGTGGCCGAGGGGGGCGATCAGGTCGGCGCAGGGACCATGCTCCGCCCACATCCGCCGGGCCTGCAGGATCAGCCATCCCAGCGACGGCGAGCGCAGGAAGTACGCGGGTACCACCATCCGGTTGATCACGGCCGCCCGGGCCAGCGCCCACGGATCGGCGGCCGGACGGCGTTCGAGGTCGGCGGCCTCGTCCTGGTCCATCCAGGTTCGCAGGTCAGTGATCGCCTGACGGTCGTAAGCCTCCCACTGCCGCTCGTCCGGCGGCTCCACCCCCAGCCGGCCCAGCAGGCTCCGCCCCAGAGCCAGCGCCTCCTCGAAGCGGAAGAGCATGGACAGGCCGTTCATCTGCAGTTGCGCGGATCCGACGACGTCCAGCGGATCGGCACCCGGTCGGTCGATGAGCGCGTACAGCGCAGCGGCGTCCTCCAACTGCCCCAGCGCATACAGGGTCGCGTGCCACTCCCGGTAGACGGCCACCGACAGGGGATCGCAGGAAGGATCTCCCGCCGCCGGCAGCAGTCCTGCCACCTCCTTGAGGAACTCCTGCGCACGTTCGAGGTTCACCGGTCGCACCTCGACGGCGGCCGCGAGGAACAGGGTGACGACCAGCCGGCGCTCCACCGGATCGTCGACCGCGGGGAGGGCCTGCAGGTACTGGCCGGCGGCCAACCCCACGTGCCGCGGGTCCCCGGCCAGTGCCCGGGCGAGCCGGTGGTGGGTGCGCAGGCGGTCCTCGGCGGTCAGGCTCTCGTAGGCCACCTTCCGCACCTGGTCACTGCGGAAGCCGACCTGGGTCCGCCCGCCCCCGGGTCCGTCGGGACGCAGCACCTCCAGCAGGCCGTCCTCGGCGGCGGGATGCAGGTGACGGGCGACCTCCGGGGACAGCGACCGCACCGCCCTCGCGAGCAGGTCCAGGCCGACCTGCCCGCCCAGACAGGCCAGGGCCTGCAGGAGGCGGCGGGTGCCGGCCGGCAACCGGTCGAACCGCGCCGCCAGCAGTCCGGCGACGTCGCCCGCGCCGACGTACCGGTGGATGCGGCCGGCATCCCACCGCCAGCCGTTGCCGTCCGGGACCAGTTCACCGGCGCCGCGCAGGCCGTTCACCAGTTCGACTGTCTGCCAGGGGTTTCCGCCCGTGCGTGGCCCGATGACGGCCGCGAGCCCGTCGGCCGCGGCGGCGTCCAGGCGCAGCATCTCGGCCAGCATCGCCGACAGGGCCGCGGGCGGCAGGTCACCCACGGGCACCGGCGGCTGCAGCACCGCCAGCCGCTGCCACCGGTCCAGCATCCGGCCCAACGGATGGTCGGCGTCGATCCCGGCGTCACCGAAAGCCGCCAGCAGCACCACTGCGGGCAGGTCTTCCTCGGTCAGCAGGGCATCGACCAGGCCGAGCGGGACGTCCCCCGCCCAGTGCAGGTCATCGAGCGCCAGCACCACCGGGCGGCCCGGCGAGGCGACGGCGCGCAGCAGGTCGATCGTCGCCCGGTAGGTCCGCGCGGTGAGCTCGGCGGGATCCGCGTCCGGGACGGCCGCCGGGCGGTCCAGCAACGTGGCGAACTCGGGGACCGAGGCGATGATGCCGGTGTTCCCGCCGAGTGCCGCCGGCAGCCGGTGCCGGAACTCGGCGAGCACCTCGTCGGGCTGCGCCAGCAGTTGCCGGCCCAGGGCGCGCAGGACCTGGACCGTCGCGTCGCCGGAGGTGTCCCGGCGGACCGGGTCGAACCGGGCGCTCACGAACCAGCCGCCGTCCGCCCTGACCGGTTCGCGGAGCTGCTCCAGCAGCAGCGACTTGCCGGTGCCGGGTGCGCCCCGGATCAGCAGTCCCCGCGCTCCGCCGGCCACGGCCCGCCGGTAGGCCTGCACGAGTGCGGTGATCTCGGGCTCGCGTCCCACCGGATGCGCCGGAGCCGGCAGGCGCAGCGGGAAGTCCCGGGACTGCAACCCGAACTCGTCGGGGCTGGGCAGCGGCTGGCCGGCGGCGAGGATCTCCTCCAGCCGGGACAGGTCGTGGTGCAGCCCCTCGGCGCTCTGGTAACGCCGGCCGGGGTCCTTCTCCAGCAGGCGCGCCACGATCTGCGCGAGCAGGACGGGTACCGACGGGTTCACGTCCGAGGCGGGCGCCGGGACCTCGGCCAGGTGGGCGTGCACCAGGTGCAGCGGGTCACCGGTGTCCCGCCCGAACGGCGGCGCTCCGGTCAGCAGCTCGTACAGCGTGGCGCCGAGGGCGTAGAGGTCCGCCCGGCGGTCCACCGGCTGCCCGGTCCGGCCGGACTGCTCGGGGGCCAGGTAGGCCAGGGTCCCCTCGAGCGAGTCGGCCGCAGCGAACGGCAGGGCTTCCCCGTCCACGGCCTCGGCGAGGTCGAAGTCGATCAGGACCGGCCGGCCGTCCGGGGCCACGAGCAGGTTGGACGGATTGATGTCCTTGTGCACCACGGCATGCCGGTGCACCTCGGCCAGCACGTCCGCCACCGCCCGGCCGAAACGGACCACCCATCCCGGTTCGAGACCGCCCTCAGGGATCCGGTCACCCAGGGTGCCGCCGCCGCAGTCCGCCAGGATCAGCCAGGCCCCGTCCGGGGAGACCTCGATCAGCTCGCCCACGCCCGGGCACCCGGCCAGCCGCTGCAGCAGAGCCGCTTCCCGCAGCAGCCGTCGGCCGCTCTGGGGCCCGGTCGCCTCCTTGCGGATCACGGTTCCACCCGGTCGGTGGGGATCCGGCACGCGGCACACCCTGGTCCGCTGGCCGGCGTACAGGACTTCCTCGGAGGTGGACGCAGGCACGGCCGATCGCCCCGGGACCTGCGGGGCGCCGCCGTCGTCCTGCATCCGGTCCACGCCCCTTCCCATGACCCGGCCCGGGGTCGCGACGACGGGACCCGGCCGCCGGCGCGGTCAGCGGTCAACGCCCAGATCGACCGCGCAGGGCGGCCGCTTGATCCGCCGCCCGAGCGAGCCTCACCCGCAACACGGGCGAACCGGAGCGAAAGGTGAACCGGATCGAACTCGCCGCGCGGTGATACCCCACCTGATCCCGGACGGCGGTGTCGGCGCTGGCTTCCCGAGGATCGGCCGGCCTCGGGCCACTGGGTGACGTCACTGACGCCTGCAGGTGGGCGTGTTGCCGGCCGCCCGGCGGGCAGGATCGCTACGGGTTCTTGATGTTCCCCTGACGCAGGGCCTGGCAGTCGTCCCGATTGCCTATCAATGCGGCCAGCTCGCGTGATCGTTTCCGCACCGGCCCATCTAGACACCAGTGGACCCCGCGGCGATTGCCGATCGGGCGGGAAGGTCGTCGACCCTGCTGAGGGTGGATTCGGGTGGGTGCGGGCGCCTTGGTGTTGTTGGTGGTGGGTTGTGGGGCTTGAGGTTCCGCCGTGGGCGGCGGAGATGTTCCATGT
>DASTGO010000489.1:0-3081 GCA_035719045.1 Kineosporiaceae bacterium
CGGCCCCGACCGGACGGTGGCCGCCGGGGCGCCCACGGAGAGCAGCTTGCGATGAGCGAACCGAGCGCGCGGACCTCCCCCACCGCGAACGACTACGGCTCCTGGTACTACTCGCACTACCAGGGCGAGGAGTACGACCCGTCGCTGCCTCAGTGGCAGCAGTTCTTCGGCGGGGTCGCCGACCGCATCGTCACGACGTTCAGGCCCCGGACCGTGCTGGACGCCGGTTGCGCCATGGGCATGCTCGTCGGCGCCCTGCGGGAGCGCGGGGTCGACGCGACGGGCGTGGACCTCTCGGAGTACGCCGTCTCCAAGGCGGACCCGCGGGCGGCCGGGCACCTGCGGGTCGGGGACCTCACCCAGCCGCTCGACGCCCGCTACGACCTCATCACCTGCATCGAGGTGCTGGAGCACATCGAGGCCGGCCAGGTGGAGAAGGTGATCGCCAACCTCACCGGCGCCACCGACCGGTTGCTGATCTCCACCACCCCGGACGACTTCAAGGAGGGCACGCACGTCAACGTGCGCCCGCCCGCGTACTGGGCCACGTTGTTCGCCGACCACGGCTTCCACCGCCGGTTCGATGTCGACGCCTCGTTCATCACCCCCTGGGCGATGGCCCTGCAGCGCCGTGACGCCTCGGTCCGCGAGGTGGTCAGCGACTACGAGACCATGCTGTGGGACCTGCGCCGCGAGAACGCCATGACCCGTGACGCCCTCATCGACCGGGACCGACGGCTGGGCGAGGGCAACCGGGAGGACCTGGTCAGGGAACTGGAGCAGCTGCGCGCCACCGTGACCACCGACCGGGCCCGGGCCGAGAAGGCCGAGCAGGAGCTGGCCGTGGCCCAGCGCGAGGCGGCCGGCGCCACCAAGCGCCTGCAGCTGATCGAGCGGTCGACCTCCTACCGGCTCGGCCGCCGGATCGTCGGACTCGTGCCACGGGGCCGCAAGGCGTCCTCGTGACCCCTGCCGCACCACAGGATCCCGCCCGGCCGCCTGCTCCCGGACCCGTGCCCCCGGGGGCAGGCGCCGGGAACGGGCGGGTGGTGACGCACCCGCATCTGCTCGTGGTGCGGCTGCGTGACCCGCGGGTCGGGACCGGCGGGCGGATCGCCACCGAGTCCGCGCTGCTGGCCCAGACCTATGCCGACTGGACCCGGGTGGACGGTCCCGCCGGGCCGCTGCCCGCCGGTCTGTTCGGGCTGCCCGCCGATCCGGTGGTCCCGGACGACGCCGCCGACGTCGTGGTGGTCACCGTGCCGGACGGCGCGGTACTGGTCCCGGACGCCCTGGCCCGGATCGCCGACGCCGCCCGCACCGGCGCCCGGCTGGTCACCTGGGACCTGGACGCCGACCCGGCCCCCGGCGACCCGGCCCCCGCCGGCCAGGACGGATCCCCGGCCGCGAACGGGGTCGTCGCCGCGATCGGCCTCCGGTGGCGCCGCCGGGCTGGCCGGCCCGCCGACGGGTTGCCCGGTCCCCGGCCGCTGCTGCGCTTCGGCTGGTCCCCGGAGGCTCTGCTGTCCGCGGACTACCCGCACGGCCTGGTCGCCCTGCGCCTGGAGGACTACCGGGCTGCGGCGGCTGCCGTGCCCGGGGGCGTCCCCCTGTGCACCTGGTCGCTGCTGCTGCACCTGCCGGTCGACCTGGAGCCCACCGTGCACCTGGCCCTGCCGCTGGCACGGGTCCCCGCCCCGGCCGAGGTGGACGACGGGACGGCCCGGGCCGTGGTCGACGCGGGGTTGCGGTGGCGCGGGGTGCCCGCCCGCTGCGAACGGTCCGCCGGGACGACCCGGCTGCGCTGGACCCCGGACCGCTGGCCCACGGTGACCGTCATCGTCCCGACCCGGCACAACGAGCCGATGCTCGGCCCGCTGCTGGAGACCCTGCGGCTGACCGAGGGTCCGCGGTTCGACGTGATCGTGGTCGACAACGGCGGGCGCACCCCGGAACACGAGGCCTGGTACGAGCGTGACCACGGGTTCCCGCTGCGGGTGAACTGGTGGGAGGAGACGCCGTTCCACTACGGCCGGGTGAACAACGCCGCGGTCGCGCAGACCGGCTCCGACGTGGTCGTGCTGCTCAACGACGACACCCGGGTGCTCGATCCGGGATGGCTGGCCGAACTCGTCGGCCTGGCCACGATGCCCGGCGTCGGCGTCGCGGGGACGGCCCTGCTGGACGCGGACGGCAAGCTGCAGCACGCCGGGGTGTGGCTGGGGCTCGGCGGATTCGCCGGGCACCTGTTCGGCGGACTGCGGCCCGGCGACGACACGCTGCTCGGCCCGACCTCCTGGTACCGCAACACCCTGGCCGTGACCGCCGCCTGCCTGGCCGTCCGCCGGGAGCACTACCTGCAGGTCGGCGGCCTCGACGAACTCATGGTGATGTGCGGCAGCGATGTCACCCTGGGCCTGGACCAGGTGGCCCTGGGCCGGCGCAACGTCTGTTCCCCGCTGCCCGGGGTGTCCCACCTGGAGTCGGTCACCCGGTCCTCCGCCCCGCTGAACGACCAGCTGGTCAGCCTGGTCCGCTATCAGCCCTGGCATGACGCAGGGGATCCGTACGGCAACCCCAGGCTCAGCCTCCGCTCGGTCCGGCCACGGCTGCGGGCCGACGGCGAGACCGATCCGGTGGCCGACGTCCGGACCCGGCTCGGGGTGTCCCTGTGAGCGTCGCCCCGGCGGATTCCGCTTCGCACGCCCCCGCCGTGCACCTGCGGCCGAGCACACCGCGGGTCAGCCTGGCGGGCGGCCAGTTGCGGCTGCTCGCCCTGGCCGGAGTGCTGTTCGGCGCACTCGGCGCCCGCGTGCACCATGAGGAGGACGCAGCGATCCCCGCGGGACTGCGTCCGGCAGCGCTGAGCTGGCTGCTGAACCACGACGAGTTCCTCTGCGACCTGGCCGTGGCCGTCCCGGACGGCGACCCGGGCGACGGCCACCCGAGAGACAGCCACCTGACGGACGGCGGCCCGGGGGACGGAGACGGCGCCTGGTCCGGGATGCGCCGGGGTTCGGCGGCCGTGCTCTGCGACGACGCGCCGGCCCTGGCCCGGCGGGTTCCCGGTGTGCCGCCGCT
>DASTGO010000490.1:0-9759 GCA_035719045.1 Kineosporiaceae bacterium
CTCCGTACCCGAGCCGGAGACATCCGACGGGACCGCCGCGCAACTGCCCTCCCCCCAGGCGGCCCGCGAGTCCGCGACCGCAGCCGCCACCGGTTCCGCGGCGGCCGCCTCGCCCACCACCAGCAGTACCCCACCCACGGCCGCGCCGGTCCCCGCAACGCCGGCACCGGCCTCCCCCGGCCCCACGGTGCCGGTCACGGCCGCACCGGGGTTGCCGGGGTTGCCGGGAGCCGTCCCGGCCCCCGCCGGGTACGGCTCCACCGTCGACGAGCCGGCACCCGCCCCGGCACCGTTCCTGCCACCGGGGACCCTCCCGGTCCGCCCGGAGGGCAGAGCGGTCACCGCCACCGGGAACTTCCGGGCGCCCTTCCCCGGCTCGGTCGGTGCCCGCTGGCTGCTGACCGGCCGCGGGGACGAGGTGACGCTGACCGGTCAGGGCTACGTCCAGGTCCGGTGGGCGGCCACCTACGCCCGCGGGACCGGACCGCTTCAACTGCCCGTCTGGTCGGGTCTGCAGGGAAAGCTGTTCCACGTCGCCTCCGGCGGCGGGCACCGACTGGACGACGGCGTGCCGGGCGCCACCGACCTGCCGCACACCTGGCTGGGGAACCCCTCCACCGGCTACGACACCCTCCCGCCGGGGGCCGCACCACCGTGGCACGTGGAGTACTACTACCTGGACGGCTCGGTCACGCTGACCAACCTGGAGGACGCCGCCGGCTACGACCTCGGGGTCGGTCCACGGACCCGGGCCCAGGTCCTGACGGACCTGAACACCGCACCAGGCAGGTCCGTGGTCCGGTTCGGACTGGTCCGTGACAACGGCACCGACACCGCACCCGTCCCGCAGTACCTGACCCGCAGCACGATCGGCACGGTAGAGGGCCTGCTCGCCGTCCCCCAGCACAGCGCCGTCTGACCCGCCCGGCGCCCGCCCGCCAGGGACGCGCGGTTCGGCGGGTGGCCGCCGCCGGCTGCTGCCAGGCTGGGCGACGTGAACGATCCCGACCAGGGCGTGCCCGGCCGCACGCCTCGGGACCCGGTGGCGGACCTGCGCCGGATCGCCTTCCTGCTGGAGCGAACCCTGCAGTCCGGCTACCGGGTCAAGGCGTTCCGCGGCGCGGCCGCCACCCTCGCACGACTGGACGGCACGGACGTCGCCCGGCACGCCGCCGCCGGAACGCTGACCACCCTGCCCGGCGTCGGGGACACCACGGCCCGGGTCGTCGCCGAGTCGGTGTCCGGCCGCGTGCCGCAGTACCTGGCGGAACTGGAGGCGACGTCCGCGGGACCGCTGGCGACGGGCGGTGAGTCGCTGCGGGCCCTGCTGCGCGGGGACTGCCACAGCCACTCCGACTGGTCCGACGGCGGTTCCCCGATCGAGGAGATGGCGCTGACCGCCCGCGATCTCGGACATCAGTACCAGGCGCTGACCGACCACTCGCCGCGGCTCACGGTGGCCCGCGGGCTGACCGCGGAGCGGCTGCGCCGGCAGCTGGGCATCGTCCGCGGACTCGGCGAGCGACTGACCCCGTTCCGGCTGCTGACCGGCATCGAGGTGGACATCCTGGAGGACGGCGCCCTGGACCAGTCCGGGGAGCTGCTCGCCGAACTCGACGTGACGGTGGCCAGCGTGCACTCCAAGCTGCGGATGGACAGCCGGGAGATGACCGCCCGGATGCTGTCCGCGGTGCGCAACCCGCACACCGACATCCTCGGCCACTGCACCGGCCGCTATGTGGTGGGCAAGCCGCGTCCGGAGTCGCAGTTCGACGCCGAGGCCGTCTTCGCCGCCTGCGCCGAGCACGGGGTCGCCGTCGAGGTGAACTCCCGTCCCGAACGTCTGGACCCGCCCCGGCGCCTGCTGCGGCGGGCGATCGAACTCGGCTGCCTGCTGTCGGTCGACACCGACGCGCACGCCCCCGGGCAGCTGGACTGGCAGCAGTACGGCTGCGCCCGGGCGGTGGAGTGCGGGGCGAACCCGGCGTCAGTGGTCAACACCTGGCCGGTGGAGGACCTGCTCGCCTGGACCCGCGACCACCGCCACCGACCCGCCACCCGCTGACCAGGCGGCCTTCCGCCCGCTGGCCCGCACCGACCGGCCCGCACCGACCGGCCTGCACCGACCGGCCTCCGCTGACAGGACCGGGATCAGGCCGGGCAGATGCTGGCCGCGGCGGTTCGCAGCTGGGCCCCGTCGACCTGGACCGGCCGCGAGGCCGAGGGGGTGGGTGTCCCGCCGCCCGCGCCCGCGGCCGGGTCCACCGGGGGCGACCAGTCCGGTCCGGCGACCACCACGATCGTCGACCCGAGCGCCGGGTCCTCGTGCAGCTGCGCGAACGGCAGCACGGAGGCCAGCAGCCGGGCCTGCTCCAGCTGTCCGGGCCCGTAGCGCAGCACGGTGCCGTCGGTGTGCGCGGCCGATCCGGTCCCGGTGACGGTGAAGCCGGCGGCCCGCAACTGCCCGGCGGCGGTCAGCGCGACCCCGGAGCGCCCGGCCCCGTTGAGCACCCGGACCTTCACCGCCGAGGCCCCTGCCACCTGCACCGGCCCGCCGGAGGTCGCGGTACCCGGTCCGGCAGGCGTGGGGTCCGGTGCGCCGCCGTCGACCGAGATCGGGCGGTCCTCGCGGATGGCCCGCCACAGGTCATCCGCGGCGGGAGTCCACTCCAGGCGGTTCACATCAGCCGGATAGGTCCCGTTGGGCACGGTCAGGAACCGGATGTTGTGCAGCCCGATCGCATGCACCTCCCTGGCCAGCCCGACCAGGGTGGTGAGGTCCGCCAGTTGCGGGTCGGTGGTCATCGATCTGGTCGCCGCATCGAGGAACCCGTACAGCCGCAGGGGGTTGGTCAGCGTCCCGGTGCTGGTCGCCTGCTGCAGCACCGAGGACAGGAAGGCCTGCTGCCGGCCGATCCGGCCCAGGTCGCCGCCGTCGCCGAGGGCGTACCGCTCCCGGACGTAGCTCAGCGCCTGGTCGCCGCTCACCCGGGACCGCCCGGCGGGCAGCGAGATCCCGTGCCGGCGGTCGTTGATCGCCTCCGGCAGGCAGATCTCCACGCTGCCCAGGGCGTCCACCATGGCCTTGAAGCCGGCGAAGTCGATCACCATGTAGTGGTCGATCCGGATCCGGGTGAGCTGCTCGACGGTCCGGACCGTGCACGCGGCGCCGCCGATGGTGTATGCCTCGTTGAACATCCGCAGACCGCCCGGGTGCGAGGAGCCGTCCGGGGTCACACAGTCCGGCATCCGGACCATCGAGTCACGGGGGATGCTCACCGCCAGCGCCGAGGACCGGTCCGCCGGCAGGTGCAGCAGCATGGTGGTGTCCGAGCGCCCGACGTCCTTGGTCCCGCCGACGAACCCGTTGGCGCCCAGCCGTGAGTCCGATCCGAGCACAAGCACGTTCAGGGGCGTGCGCTCGGCGTCCGAGGCCGCGGGCAGGGGAGCCGGCCGGTCCGTCCCGAGCCGGTCGGTGATGTCGGTGGCGGTGATGTTGCCGCGCAGATGCCCGACCATCCAGCCGGCGATGATCCCGCCGGTCACCAGAAAGGTGGCGAGCACCGCCCCGGCGATGAGCCACCCGCGCCGCCGGGTTCCGGCGGTGGACACCGTCCGGTCCGACATCCCTGACCTCCTGTCGCGCGCCCACGCCCTGGAACCCACCCGTGCCGCGACGCGACCGGGGCAGCGGCGGGCGGGGCACGGCAGGACGGGCCGGTCGACCGCTGCAGGGGCTGCCCCCGCCCGGACCGTGGGGCCCGGGCGGGGTCCGAGGTCAGGACGATCGGGAGGGCGCCCACGTTGCAGACCCGCCGACCGGTCGCGGAGCGTGCTGATCTTCACTCGGCAGGACGCAACCACACCTGAAGACACGCCGTAATCACGTGATCACACACGGCAATGACGGATCCCGGTGTGCCTGTCGCTCCCCCGGACGGACCGCGCAGGTACCGCCGCAGGGCTAAGGGCCCGGTCCCCCTCCCGGAGCCGGGTTCACCCTGGTGCCTCGATGGTTCGGCATCCACGGCCCGGTGATGCCGGCCCCCGGCCGAAGGGTTTCGGATGAGCGTGACGGCGACTGCCAGGCCCGTGGTGGTGGGGATCGACGGGTCCGGCCGGGCAGAACAGATCCTGGAATGGGCGGCCGCGGAGGCCGTGGTCTGCCGCGCACCGCTACATGTCGTGACCGTGTGGACCTGGGACGGCCAGGCCACCGCCGGCCCCTCCGCCCGGCGCCCGGACCGGTCCACCGCCCGTCCCGGGGGCTGGGCCCGGCAGGTCCAGGAGACCCTGGTGGCCCGCGTGCTGGCCAGGTTCGGCAACCAGGCCCCGCCGATCTCGGTCGAGGTCACCATGGGAGACCCGGCCACCCAGCTCATCGAACGCTCCTGCCACGCCGAACTGCTCGTGGTCGGCGCCGACTCCACCGACCACGAGCACGGGTCCCGGACCGTCGCCCGGGTCTGTGTCCAGCACGCCGGCTGCCCGGTGGTGGTGGTTCCCGCGGAGGGCGCCCTGGCCCATCCGGCGGTCCCCCGGCAGTGTCCCCCGGACGGGACGACCCGGCTCAGCGCGGACTGACCAGCAGTTCAGCGCGGACTGACCAGCAGCGGGAGCCCGCCGTGCGGGCGGAGGGTGACCAGGGCGTCCACACGGCACGGCACCCGGCCCGCGGGGTGGTCCACGCGCCGGTCACGCAGCAGCGTGGCCAGCACCAGCACCGCCTCGACCAGCGCGAACTCACGGCCGATACACAGCCGTGGCCCGGCCCCGAACGGCAGGTAGGCCCCGGCCCGCACCGCCGCCGGGGGTTCACCGGCGAACCGCTGCGGGTCGAACCGGTCCGGCAGCGGCCAGGACTGGGCGCGCCGGTGCAGCAGCCACGGGCTGATGATGACCAGCGTCCCGGCGGGCACCTCGATCCCGGCCAGTTCGTCGGCGGCCAGCGCCCGGCGGGTCAGCACCCAGGCGGGCGGGTACAGCCGCAGCGCCTCGTCCACGCAGGCCCGCAGCCAGGGCAGCCGGGGCAGGTCCGACCAGCCCGGTTCCCGCCCGGCGAGCACCTGGTCCAGTTCGGCATGCACCGCGGCCTGCACCTGCGGATGCCCGGCGAGCAGGTGCAGGGTCCAGGTCAGGCAGGCCGCGACGGTCTCGTGCCCGGCGATGACCAGGGTGACCAGCTCGTCGCGCAGGTCCGTCTCGGACACCCCGCCCTCGGTGCCCAGCGAGCGCAGCAGCAGGGCGAGCAGATCAGGATCTGCCGGCCCCACCCCCGCCGCCCGCCGCGCGGTCACCAGGCCCGCGCAGACGTCGTCGAGGACGCCGGTGGCCCGGCGCAGGCGGCGCCTGGCCGGCGTGGGCAGCCAGTCCGGCACCAGGGACCGGGCCCGGACCATCACGGCCCCCAGCGCCTCGTCGACGGCGTGCAGCACGCGCTCGCCGGCCGGCGCCAGGTCGGCCTCGAACAAGGTGTGGCCGAGCACCTCCAGCATCGCTGCCTGGAGACCCTGGTCGACGTCCACCGGCCCGCTCCCGGCCGCCGACCACGCCTGGCCCAGACGGCGGGCGGCCGCCACCGACTCCGCGGCGACCCGGTCCAGACCGGCGCGGTGGAAGGCGGGCTGGACCAGCCGGCGCCGGGCCCGCCATGCCTCCCCGTCACTGGTCAGCAGGCCGTTGCCGGTGACCGCCGACAGCGCCGTGTACTGCAGGGTCTGTTTGCCGTAGGCGCGGTTGTTGTCCTGCAGGACCTGCCGGGCCGCGCCGGGGTCGTTGACCAGCAGGACGGGCGCACCCGGCATCGGGAGGGCCACCAGGTCCCCGTGCTCGGCGACCATGCGCTCCAGATAGCCCAGCGGATCCCGGCGGATGGCCGGCACGGCGCGCAGCAGTTCCAGGACCGTCGGCCCACCGGCGTCGAGCCGACCGGACCAGGGGTGACGCCGTCGCGGCCGGGCCGGGACCTCGGGCGGGGTCTGCCGGGCGCCGGAGGGACGGCGCCGGGAGGACTGCTGCCGGGAGGACTGCTGCCGGGAGGACATCGGGAACGGTGGCGCCGGGGACTTCAGGTCTCGGGGCGGACTACAGGTACAGCCCGGTCTGGCCGTCCTCCACGCGAGGGGCGGCGACGGCGTGGATGTCCCGCTCCCGGAGCAGGACGTACTGCGCCCCCTGCAGCTCGACCTCGGCCCGCTCCTCCGGGTCGTACAGCACCCGGTCACCGACCTGGACCTGCCGCACGTGCTGGCCGATCGCGACCACGGTGGCCCAGCCCAGGCGCTTGCCGACGGCGGCGGTCGCCGGGATGACGATCCCGGAGTTGGAGCGCCGCTCCCCCGCCTCGCCCTCCACCGACACCAGCACCCGGTCGTGCAGCATCCGGATCGGGACACGTGCGGTCTCGATGCCGCTGACGGCCGGGGAGGTCGAGGAGGTCACGTGCGAACGGTACTCCGCGGGCCGAGGGCGGCCGCGACCGGCCGCACCCCGCGCGTCAGCGAGTCCGGCGCCGCCAGACGGCCAGCGCCAGCAGGGTGACCACGGCGGCACCGACCGCGCTGACCCGCTCCACCCGCAGCCGCCCGTCCGGGGTGTACGCGGCCGCCTGCAGCCTGGTCCGCAGGTCGGCGGCGGCCTGGCGGGCCAGCGCCTGCGGGCGGGTGCGGCAGGCGAGTTCGTCGACCGTGGCGGCCAGCCGTTCCCGGCGGGCGTCAATGAACCGCTCCAGCGCCGCGGGATCGGTGGGCAGCGGTTCGGTCCCCGCACCGTCCGCCCGGGCCGCCGGAACCGCAGCGCCCTGCACCGCAGAGCCCGTCCCGACCGCGGGGCCCGTCCCGGCGGCGGATCCGCTGCGCTCGCTCATCTGCGTGCCTCCCGTTCCGCGTCACCGGCCACCCTGGGCGAAACCCTATGCCGACGATCATCGTCCGGCACACCCGCCGGCCTGAGCCCGCCCGAACAGGTCTCCCCGCCCGATCAGGTCCACGGCCGAACAGGTCCACGGCCGAGGCGGCGGACCAGCGGCGGACCGGACAGGTCCGGGGTGCCGGGATGTGAGGGCGCCGCGGTCCGGGGTAACGTCCGTCGCCGGGCGAGGGCGTCGGCCGGCACCGGTCCACCCGACGGCCCGCCGCCACATCAGGAGGAGAAGGTGCCGCAGCTCACCGAGGGGCAGTCCGCCCCCGACTTCACCCTGCCCGCCGCGGACGGGTCCACGGTCTCGCTGTCGGACTTCCGGGGCCGACACGTGATCGTCTACTTCTACCCGGCCGCGATGACCCCGGGCTGCACCAAACAGGCCTGCGACTTCCGGGACAGCCTCCAGGCGCTGCAGGCGGCCGGCTACGTCGTCCTGGGCATCTCCCCGGACACCCCGGCGAAGCTGGCCCGGTTCACCGAGCGGGACGAGCTGACCTTCCCCCTGCTGTCCGACCCGGAGCGCACCGTCCTGCAGGGCTGGGGCGCCTACGGCGAGAAGACGATGTACGGCAAGAAGGTCGTCGGGGTGATCCGCTCCACGGTGGTCGTCGGCCCGGACGGGACGGTCGAACTGGCCCGCTACAACATCAAGGCAACCGGGCACGTGGCGTCACTGCGCAAGGCGCTCGGGATCTGACCCCGTCGCCGCTGGTGATCGCCGGACCTGACCACAGCAGGTAAGGTCATCAACGGCAGCGGGTGATCGGCGGCCCCCACAGGTCCCGGGGCTCGCAGCCGGGCGAGCGGGAGTGGTGTAACTGGCAGCCACGCAGGATTTAGGTTCCTGTGCCTTCGGGCGTGCGGGTTCGAGTCCCGCCTCCCGCACCGGAGTTATCCCGTGCAACCAAGCCGGACGGCCCCGCCGTCCGGCTTGGCGGTTCCTGCCCCTGAGCCACGCATCTTGAGCGCTCCGCTCCGCCGCCTGCTACCAGGAGTCAGGACAGTCTGCACGGGCTGCCCGACTCCTCGGCCAGGTGCTCGAACTTCGTCAGCTGTCCCGACGCGACGCGGCCTACTCCACCGCTCGGCAGGCCATCGCCCTGGCGCCGATCGCCCGGCCTGTGGTGGCCGGGATCCGGCTGCGCAAGAGGAGGGCCGCCGATGTCCGCGGGGCCGCCAGGTTCCTGGCCGAGACCTTGGCCGTGGTCCGCCGGATCGCCCCGGCTGCCGGGATCGTGGTCCGGACAGCAGGTTCTCCACCGCCAAGGTGGTCGCCGCGGCGGTCCGGTACAGGGCAAAGGTGTTGCTGACCACCGGTTCCAGCCTCGACATCACCGCCGCGATCGCCGCCATCGACGACACGGCATGGACGGCGGTCTGCTACCCGCAGGCGTTCATGGACACCCAGACCGGGGATCTCATCTCCGACTCCGAGGTGCCCTACACGGCGTTCGCGTCCCAGCCCGCCAAGCTCCAAGCGCACGGCCGGCCAATCGTGCGGCTCGTGCGCGCTGCCTCATAACCGGCGGCGGTGCAGATCGTCAGGCACCGGGATGGTCCGTAGAGCACACGGGGTGGGCTGCTACGACTCGGTGAGTAGTCGGGCGAGGTGGGCGCGGACGGCTTGGGCTCCGTCCCCACCGACGGGGAACGCGAATCGGGTGCCGGGCAAGCCCAGCTCCGCCGCCGCTTCCTGACTCAGCGAGAGATGGAGGAGGTGGTCCTCGCTCAGATGCCAGCCGAGTACCCCGCCATAGAAGGTGGGTCCGCCGCCGAGCACCAGGCAGTAGGTGTCCCAGCCCAATGCTCGGTCCTGGTCGTCGATCGTCAGGGACCGCTGGATCTCGAACGTGTCCCCGGCGTCTTCCATGACCAGGCCCTCGAAGTTGAGTTCCTCGTCACGGATGTAGGCGACCTGCGCCAACCCTCTGCCCTCCTGGTCCGGCTTGGTCGAGTTTCCCATCGCATGGCCTGACCTCTGATCGCGGGCAACAGCAGCCGTCGTGTTCGCCGCCCTGCCCGCCAAGCGACCACCTGCGGCAACGCTCTGGGCTGACCATCAAGAGCCTCGTCCAGACCCTCCTCGTTGCCCGCTCAGCGACCTTCGGTATCAACGGTCAGCGGATGCCCCCACCCCTGAAGTCACGGGTCAGGTCGGGCTACACCGGCGTCCCCGCGAGATGCAGACGGTCCAGCGTCTCCAGAATCGTTTCGCGCCGCTTCGTCATGGTCGTAGTCCTGGCATCCGAGCCCCTACGCCTCAGGTCCTGACACCTCACCCTGCCGGAGACCTAGGCCTCGCCTTCCTGCTACCCGACTCGGCTCAGTTACTGCGTAGGTCGGTTGGCCCCATGGAGGCGGTCGAGGGCGTTGCGGAGGTCGTCGGGTAGGGGTCGGCGGCGGTGAAGTGAACCGAGCCGAGTCAAGGGCTTCCCGTTCAGGCGCTCCCGATAGCCGGCATTCCTGATAGCCGCAAGGGAGTACGTCCGTGGCGGCGCGGGGCTGCAGTTGGTCGGTCTTGCGGCGCGGCGCTTGCTGGTCTGGCGTGGTGTGATCGCGCTTGATGGTTACCCGGCCAAAGCCGGACCCGGGACGTTGTGGTTTCGGGTGTTGTCCGTCCTGGTCTGCCGCGTCCGCGTCTGCCTGGTCCGTGTCCGGGTGGTGGGGGCCCTGGGGGTGGGCCTGGTGATGGTTTGGCCTGGTGTGGTGTTTGGTGGTTATCCCTCGTTTGGGTCTGGGTGTGGTGGTTTCGCGTGATGGGGGTGGTGTCGGTTCATCTATGACACCGGTGGCCTTGTGGTGATGGCCGGTCGGGTGGGTGGCCGGTCTGCCCTGCCT
>DASTGO010000491.1:0-2002 GCA_035719045.1 Kineosporiaceae bacterium
CACCCGGGCAACCTGCCGGTCCAGGTCCGGTCGCTGGTCCGCGGACGACACCCGGGCGTACACCACGGTGGAACCAGTGGCGCCGTCGGGGCGCACCGGTTCGCCAATCATGATCAGTCGCCCGACCTGATAGGTGGGCACTGGCATCTTCCCGGCCGCATGCCAGCGGCGGGCGGTGTCATAGGACACTCCCTGCACCGACGCCCACTCCTTCAGGTTCACACCGCCACTCTAGCACGCTAATGCACGCTAATGCGCGTTGCAATGTCAACTATTGCTGCCCCCCAGGGGCCCCTGATCCCCCGGCCTGCGGGCGTGTGCCCGGTCGGGGCGCATCGTCGGCGGGCATGGTCCACCTGCGCCCGGCCTGCCCCGGCGGAAGCATGCCAGGCAGGGGAAAGGGCAGAGTCAGGGGCAGGGGACAGGGCCGGCCGAGGCGTTCGCGGTAGGGGCGGCCGTCCCGGGTGAGGAGGACCCGATGGCCGACCATGACGCCGAGGTGCTGGTCGTGGGCGCCGGACCCACCGGGCTGCTGGTGGCCGGTGACCTGGCCGGGGCGGGGGTCCGGGTGACCGTCCTGGAGCGGCGGGAGTCCGGGTCGAACCTGTCCCGGGCCTTCGCGGTCCACGCCCGGACCCTGGAACTGCTCGACGCGCGCGGCCTGGCCGATCCCCTGGTCGGGCAGGGGCAGCGGGTGCGCCGGCTGCGGCTGTTCAGGCAGGTCAGCGTGGACCTCGCCGCGTTGCCGACCCGGTTCCCGTTCGTCCTGGTCACTCCGCAGTACCGGACCGAGTCCCTGCTGGAGGAGCGGGCACGGTCACTGGGGGCCCGGATCGTCATGGGGGCGCGGGTCACCGGGGTGCGGCAGGACCCCGACGGGGTCGTGCTGCGGGTCAGCGGGCCGGGTGAGGGCGAGCGGGAGCTGCGGTCCCGGTTCGTCGTCGGCGCGGACGGGGGGCGCAGCACCGTCCGTGGCGCCCTCGGGGTCCCGTTCCCGGGCGCGTCGGTGCTGCGGTCGGTGATGCTCGCTGACGTCCGGCTCGACCGGTCCCCGCCGGATGCCCTCACCGTGAACGCCGGGCCGTCCGGGTTCGCGCTCATCGTGCCGTTCGGCGACGGCTGGTACCGGGTCATCGCCTGGAACCGGCAGCGCCAGGTGCCCGACGACGTCCCGGTGAACCTCGGCGAGCTCCGGGAGGTCACCACCAGCGTCCTCGGCACCGACTACGGCATCCACGACCCGCGCTGGATGTCGAGGTTCCACAACGACGAGCGGCAGGTGCGGGACTACCGGATCGGGCGGGTCTTCCTCGCCGGGGACGCCGCGCACATCCACTCGCCTGCCGGCGGCCAGGGCATGAACACCGGCCTGCAGGACGCCGCCAATCTCGGCTGGAAGCTGGCCGCGCATCTGCGGGCCGGGGCGCCGGACGCCCTGCTGGACAGCTACCAGGCGGAGCGGTATCCGGTGGGGCGCATGGTGTTGCGGCTGTCCGGGGGCATCCTGCGGGCCGCCCTGCTGTCCGGTCCCGGGATCGTCCCGGGCCGCAACCTGGCCGCCCGCACCCTGCTCCGGCTGGGGCCGGTCAACCGGGCGGCGGCGGAGGCGGTGTCCGGGCTGGCGGTCCGGTACCGGGCCGAGCCCGGGGCCGGGCCGTTCGCCGGCCGCCGGGCCCCCGACTTCCGGCTGTCCCCGCAGGGGCCGGGCCGGCTCTACGAGTTGCTGCGCCGGGGCTCGTTCGTCCTGCTCAGCACGCAGGAGCCGCCGCCGCTGCCGGACGGACAGGTGGTCCATGCCCGGCCGGTCGGGGACGGTCCGCGCTGGATGCTGGTCCGGCCCGACGGTTACGTGGCCGCCACCGGAACCGGCTCCGGGCCCGTCGCGACGGATGCCGCCCTCGGCCGGGCCCTGCTGCACTGGGTCCCGGGCCGGGAGCACCTCCCGGCGCCGTCAGGCGCGTAGGGCAGGCCGACAACCCGACGCCCGACGCCCGACGCCCGA
>DASTGO010000492.1:0-5812 GCA_035719045.1 Kineosporiaceae bacterium
TGCCGCAGCCCGGCCGCGCCGTCCACCAGGGCGGCCCGGTCGGCCGCCCCCGGCCGCACCCCGGACGTCCCGTCCAGGACGGTCCCGGCCGCGGTCAACGCCGCCAGCCCGGGCAGGAGCTCACCGGCCCACCCCCGAACCGGGTCGCCGGGCTCCCACGAGGCGAAGTCCCCCGAGCCCCAGGGCTGCGGCCCGAACACGTCGGCGGCCAGGGCCTGCAGTTCCTGCGCCACCTCACCGGACCCGGCCAGCCGGGCCGCCGCGTCCGCCGCCGCCGGGCGGGGGTCGAGGACCTCCCCGGTCCCCATGCCGAGCTGCTCGGACACCGCCTCCGGCCGCGTCAACAGCTCCCGGGCCACCTCGTCGAACGCCGGCGGCACGCGGTGGCCGAGGGACTCGGTCAGCGGCATGGACAGGGCACCGACGAATTCGTCGATGGTGGTCATCGCCTCGCGCGCCGAGTCCGGACCATCGCCCAGCCAGTTCACGGCCAGGCGCAGGGGCATGCCACGTATTCCGTCGAAGGAGTCGGCGTTCTGGGGGTCGCGGGGGGCGAGCGTACCGCGGGCAGCGGAGTCCCAGTGCGCGGCCACCTCGTCCTGGACGGCCTGGACCACCTCGATCGGAGCGCCCGGCAGCGCCGCGGGAACGAGGTGGGCCACGACCGCCTCCCGCAGCCCGGCCAGCAGCCGCAACTGGTCACCGCCGAGCACGCCGCGGCCCACCATCCGCAGCATGGCCGGGGCCATCCCCTCCAGTGCGTGGCCGACCTGCGGCGGCAGACCCCGCACGGTCGGCCCCGCCGGTCCCGGCCGTCCGGCGCTCTGCTGCCCACCGGCGGAGGTGCCGGGCGCCACCCCCGGCACGGCCCCGGGCCCGCGCACTCCGGGCCGGCGACCGGCGAGATCGTCGAAGAGATCCCAGGCATCGCCGCGCAGCGGCGTGTCGTCGACGATCTCCCGGGCCGGGTCGGCGACGAAGTCCGTGAACAGTGCCTCGGACCGGTCGGCCCGCGTCCGCTCCTGGCCGAAGGTGACCAGCCGCCGGTACACCTGCGCCGACGCGGCCGCCGTCGCCCGTTCCAGCGCGGCCCGTTCCGCCGGGCTCAGCCGGCCAGCGGGGTCGGAGGCCGCCTGCTGCAGGGCCTCGACGACCGCCACCTGGGTCTCGAACACGTTGCCGCGCCGCAGCCCGAGCCGCTGCAGGGCCCCCTGCGGCGCCCCCGCCAGGGACTCCCGGACCCGGGCCTGCACCTCGCCCGCCACGGACGCCGGGATCCGCTCCCGCAGGCCCATGGCCGGGGCAAGGCGGGCCAGCCGCACCTCCGCCGGACGGTCCTGGGCCGGGAGACTCTCCGTGAGCCGGCCCTCCGCCGGGCGACCCTCCACCGGACGGCTCTCGGCCCGCCACAGCGCACCGGCGCGCAGGAACGCCGCCCCCACCCGCTGGTACCACGGCGCGCGGACCACGGCGGCGGGAGCGAACTGCCCGACCTCAGAGACGGCCGGCGACACCGGCACATCGAAGGCCAGCAGGTCCCCGTCCGTCACCGGAGCGAACCGGACCCGCCGAGGCTGACTGCCCGGAAGATCTCCCTGCGCCTGACGCCCCTCCACCCCCCGGGCCAGTGCCCCGATCAGGTCCGAGGCCCGGTCGAGGACTGGGCTCGACCCGAGGTCGGTCACGAAACGCTGCCACCGGGTGCCCAGTTCCTCCACGGCACCCTCGCGAACGGCCCGGGACTCTCCCCGCAGGACGGTCGCGACCGCCTCCTCGTTCACCACGCGCCCCAGCTCGTGCAGCAGGGCCGCCTCATGAGTGACCGGCAGGGCAAGGTCGCGGATGGTGCTCACGATGCGGTCGGTCCCGGCGTACCGCTGCACCACGCTCAGCGGCAACTGCGGGAACCGCACAGCCTGAGTGGTCCCGTCCACCAGCCCTGCACCGGTCTGCCGGAGTTGCTCGGCCAGGTCGCCACGCACGAGGGCGATCCGGTCCACCAGCATGGCGTGAGCCGGCTCTGAGGGTCGCGCGGCGGGCCTGCGGGACGCCTGGGACAGCTCGTCCTCCCGCGCAGTGATCTCGCGCTCCAGCGCAGTGAGCTCGCGGTGCGCGAGCAGCCGCGCCGTCACGGGGTCGGTGAGCAGGGACTCCCACTGAACCGGGGTCAATCCCTCGGCCAGGAACCCCTCCACCGCCTCCCGCACGTCCGCGCCGAGGCTCAACGGCAGGCCCGCGCCGAAGCCCCGGGCCGCCACTGCCTTCCCCAGCGTCGACCACCGCGGACGTCGGCCCGCCGGCACCGCCTCCGTCGCGTCCGCCACCGTCGCGTCCGCCACCGTCGCGTCCGCCACCGTCGCGTCCGCCGCGGGAGCCGCCTGCGCCGCGGGAGCCGCCTCCACCACCGGAGCCGCCTGCGCCACGGGAGCCGCCTCCACCGGACGCTGCGCGTCCCACAGACCGCGACTGGTCCGGATCTCCCGCAGGCCGAGCCCCGCCGCGTCGGCCGCGAGGTCACCCAGCGCGGCGAGCTCGGTCCCCCGGACCTGCGGCATGGTGACCGCCGCCGTCAGCGAGTCCTGCTGCCGCGCCGCGTGCCGACCCAGCGCTCCCAGCAGGTCGAAGGCCGTCTCGACGACCGCGGTCTGCCCGGGATCCGCGACGAACCGCCGCCACCGCCCGTTCAGTTCCGCCTCGGCCCGGACACGGGCGACCTCGTCCGCCCCTGGCATGGCCCGGGTGACGGTGTCCTGCAGCACCGGACCCAACTGGTCCAGCAGCGACCCCTCCAGCGCGGGAGGAAGGGCAAGACCCTGCACCGTGGCCACCACGTCGCGGATCCCGGCGTACTGCTGCACCACGTCCATGGGCAGCTGCGGGTACCACCCGACCCGTGGGGCCACCAGGTCTTCCCCGATCAGGCGCAGCTGCCCGGCCAGCTCGCCCCGCACGGCCTCCCGCGCGGAGGCGAGGTCCGCCAGCACGGCGGCGCGGTCCGGGCGGCTCAGAGGCCGGAGCTCACCGGGCAGCGGGAGGGACTGGCGGACCTCGGTCTCCATCGCGCTGAGTTCCCGGTGCGTGAGCAGGGCGGCGGCCACCGGGTGGGTGAGCACCGACTCCCACTGCAGGGCGCTCAGGTTCTCGCCGAGGGACAGCTCCGCGGCGTTCCGCAGCGGCTCCACCAGCCGTTCCGGCAGGCCCGAGCCCAGTCCGGTCGCCTCCACCGCCGCCGCGAGGGTCGGCCACTCCGGCTGCCGGCTCCGCTCGCCGGCCGGAGCCTCGACGGTCGAGGCCCCGCTGTCCGAGGTCCCCGCGTCCGAGATCCCGGCATCCGAGGTCCCCGCGTCCGAGATCCCGGCATCCGAGGTCCCCGGGTCCGAGATCCCGGCATCCGAGGTCCCCGGGTCCGAGGTCCCGGCGTCCGACGTCCCCGCGACCGGCATCGTCCCGGTCAGCGCCTCGGTCGCCTGCCGGGCGGCGACGGGGTCCTCGCCGTCGAGCCGGGCCCAGCGCTCGGCCAGAGCCCCGAACTCCCCGTCCGACCGGTACCCCTCGGACTCGCTGTCCGACGGGTCCAGGAGCGTGCGGGTGGGGCGGGACGGCTCGCCCACCTCCGTGTCGGTCCGCCCGACCGGGCCGGGGGACTGCGCCGGGCTGCTGTCCGACTGTTCCGTGCCGCTCTGCGCCTCTTCCGGGAAGAAGTACCCGAACTGCAGGAGGCCGGCGGTGAAGGGGGCTCTCGTGCGCTGGCCCCACTCGCCGAGCACCGTGTTGCCGTTGTTGAACACGCCCACCCTGGCCAGGGCCGCCCGGGACTCGGCCAGCCCCCAGCCCAGGTCGCTGCCGACGCCGTCGACCGCGTCGTACAGCCGCTCCGCCATGATCGTCTGCTGTGCCGGGGCGCCCATCCAGGCCGTCGACCGCTCCTCCGCCGGCAGCTGACTGCGCCACTCGGACTCGGCGCGCTGTGCCTCTTCGAGCATCTCGCGCAGCGGCGCCCGGTAGAGGTCACGAACGGTGCGCACCCGTTGCACGGCCTGCGCCGCCTCAGGCACCCACTGCAGGGCGTCCCGCAGTTGCAGCTGGAGCTCCTCCAGCCGCCTGTTGTCGACGACTTCCGGGTCCACGGAGAGCTCAATCTGAAGCTCCTCCAGCAACTGCCGGACCCGGGGCGACAGCTGTGGGGCGGGGGCGTCACCGGCCCGGCTCTCCACCCCTGCCTGCCAGAGGATCTCCTCCAGGGCCGAGCTGATCCCGTTCCGGATGATCGCAACAGGGCTGGTCTGTGCGGGGCTGAGCTGCGCGATCGGTCCCTCGATCGCGGCCCGCAACTGCTCGGCCCGGCGGCTGCTGACCTCCGCCCGGCCGAGCCGGGGGAGGATCTCCGCCGCTATCAGGTCAGCCGGAAGCGCCCAAATCCCCGTCCGAGCGGGCCCGGCCGGATCCGCCGGAAGCTCCGGGGTCAGACTCCTCTCGAGCATCCGCGTCGTGTACGGCTGGATCCTCCGCAGCGCCTGGATCGGGTCGAAGGGGGCGGTCATCCGGTCGATCAGCTCGACCAAAGGCGTCTGGAGCGCGGGCGACGCCGGGCCCGCCTGCGTCCCCACGGCGACCGGCACGTCAGCAACCGGCACGTCAGCAACCGGCACGTCAACGACCGGCACGTCAACGACCGGCACGTCAGCAACCGGCCCCTCAGCAACCGGCACGTCAGCAACCGGCACGTCAACGACCGGCCCGTCAGCAACCGGCCCCTCAGCAACCGGCGCCTCAACGACCGGCGCGTCAACGGCCTGCACCTCAGCAACCGGCGCGTCAGTGACCGACGGGCCGGCCTCCTTGCTCCCGCCCAGCAGCGCCGTCGTCAGCTCGAACGTCGGCGACTGCGGCGTGAACGTCAGCGACGACGACGCTGACGCCGGCGACGGCGGCGCGAAGGTCAGCTCGAACATCGAGGACGCCGCGTCCGACCCCTCGGCGGACGGGGCCGGGTCCGCCTGCTGCGGCAACGAATCGGCCTGCTCGCGCAGCGCCGCCACGTTCCGCTGGAGCCGCTCGACGAGGACGCCGGTGTCCCTGCGGGAGGGCGGCAGCGGGCGGCTCCAGGTCCCGTCGAGCCGCTCCCGCGCCTGTTGCCGGGCCTGGGCCTGCGAGGGCGGCAGGACGTCGGCCACGACTCCGTCCAGGACGGCACGCCGCAGCGCGGAGGCCAGCTCCCCGGCGATCTCCCGGGGGACGCCGCGGCCGCGCAGCTGGTCCAGCGCGGGGGCGACCGCCTGCACCAGCGACTCCGCCCGCGGCCCCTCCTCCTGGATGGTCTGGCGGGCGGCCATGGCCCGCTGCAGCATCTGCGCGATGGGATCGCCAGCGGTCTCCTGCACCGGATCGGCGGGCCGGTCGATCAGGTCCACCAGGGTGTCGCCGACCGCCTCGGACAACGCCGCCGCCGCCCGGGACAGCGAGGCCCGCTCCCCCTCCGACAGCGGAGCCCCGTCCACACCGGCGAGCAGCGCGTCGACCGCCGCCAGCGTCGCCACCCGGGACTGGAACACCGCGTCGCCCTCGGGCAGAACCTGCAGGACCTGCCCGACCCGGTCCCCCAACGCCCCGCTCACCGTCGCGGGAATCCTCAGCAGCAGGCCCGTCTGCGCCACCACGTCGGCCAACGGAACCGAGCGGGTCACTCCGGCCGGGGCGACCGACGTGGGAGCACCCGCCGCGGGCTGCGCCTGCTCATGCTGCGCCCGGCCTTCCGGCGCCGCAGCCGCCACCGTCCCGTCCGCCACCGTCCCGTCCGCGGGGACCCGCGACG
>DASTGO010000493.1:0-3385 GCA_035719045.1 Kineosporiaceae bacterium
GCGGACCTGGGTCACCCGGCTGCGCTCGAACCGGTCCGCGACCTCCGCCGCCGTCGGCCCGCCACTCGTCCCGGCCCCGGTCACGGCCGGTCCCGGGGACGGGGCTGCCACGGACGGGTTCACGAAGGGCCGGTCCCCGGGGGCCGTACGGGTCGCGGCTGCGGGGCGGGGCGGTGCCGCCCGGCGCGTGGTCACCCGGTCCAGCGGCAGGTCCGGCAGCGGCTCGGCGTCCAGCCAGTCGCGCACCCGGGCGCCGACCGCCCCGGTGCCGTTGCGGGCGTCGAACCTGCCCGCCAGGTCCAGGGCGGTTCCGGCCAGCCGGTCGCCGAGCTGCGCCACCGACTCCTGGCCGGCCTCCACCGGGAGGTCGCCCTGGCCCGAGTCGGCCAGGCCGCGCAGCAGCCGGGCGCCTGCGGCGGCCAGCCACATCCCGTCCTCCGGGGTCGGCGGGGCGTCGACCTCGCCGAGGTGGTCCTCCAGCAGGTCCAGGCCGCGCATCAGCCGTCCGGACCGGGCCAGCACCAGGATGTGCCGGGCCCACATCGCCGTCACCCCGTGGTGGCTGCGCATGAGCCGTGCCCCGCGCAGATGTTCCGCCGCCGCCCGCTCGGGTTCCCCGAGGCGCAGCAGGGGCTCCAGCGCGTGACTGATCGCGCTCTGGGGCTGCTCCGCGCAGCCTCCCCTGGCCAGCACGGGACCGGCCTCGCGGACCGCGTCGGCGTGCCGGCCCACCGCGGCGAGGTACTCGGTGCGGGTGGTCGGCTCACAGGCCTGGCAGTCCGACAGCCAGGTCCGCGGGGCCCGGGTCCAGGCGAGGTAAGCGTCGGTGGCCTCCTGGTACCCGTGCACGTGCGCGTCCACCTGGAAGCGGCACCCGAGATAGGGCGCGAGCCCCTCGCCGGCCGCGGTGTACCGGTCCCGCATGTCCGCCAGCCCCTGCTCGATCTGGGCCAGGGACACCCCCGGATGGGAGACCGCCCCGACGGTCACCCACTTGAACGCCCAGAGCAGTTCGGCCCGGTCGGACTCCTCCACCTCCCCGGGTGCGGCGTCATAGCGGGCCAGCAGCCAGGCGAACGGCGCGAACCTCTTCAGCGGTTCCCCGCCGTAGGAGTAGCTCTCCAGCAGCACCATCCGCGCCGACCAGGCCAGGTCCTGGTCACCGAGGGCGTCGGCCCGTTCGGTCAGCCGCTCTCCGATCGCCGTGCGGGCCCGGCCGTAGGGCAGCTCCCTCGACTGCGCCAGCTCTCCCCACAGCTCCTCCACCGAGGTCACGCGCCCACCGCCCGTTCGATCAGCCCCAGGAAGGACCGGTTCAGCGCAGCCGTGTCCGCCGACTGCAGCGGGTGCTGCCCGGCCAGCAGGGCCTGGGCGTACAGGCCCTCCATCGCCAGGCGCAGCAGTGCCGGATCACCGATGGCGGCGATCCGGGTGACGATCTCGTTGCGGTGGTTGAGCAGCAGGACCCGCCGGTCGCTGCCGCCGTCGTCCACCGCCGCCAACATCTGCCCCCAGGCCGAACCGGTGTCCGCGGCGAGGGCCCGGCTGCTGCGCCGGAACCGGGCCTCCCGGTCGTCGAGCACCAGGGCGGGCAGGGTGACCGGGTCGAAGGCACGCAACTGGACGTCGACGTCGAGGGGGTCCAGCACCGATCGGGCCGCCTGCACGAAGCCGCGCAGGGCACGCAGCGCCTCCTCCGGCGGGGCCTCGACATGGGCGTCGAGGTCGCCGGGCAGCAGCACCTCCACCCTCACCTGCGGGTCGGCCAGGGCGTACCGGTCGATCAGTGCGGCGTCATAGGTGTACCCGCCGTTGACCACCCCCACCCCCTGCGCGGCGGCCACCGGGGCGACCTGCCGGAACTCGTCCACGGTGGCGGCGTAGCGGACGATGCCGAAGCGGGCGGCCACCTCCGGCAGGGTCAGCGGTCCGGCGGTGGTCTCGAAGGACAGCCACGGCAGCACCGCGCGCAGCAGGTCGTCGTCCACGGCGGCCATCGCCTTGACGCCGAGCGCATGGCGTTCCAGGAACCGGCGGAACAGCTCGGGATTGGTCTCGGCGGTCCGCAGCATCCAGCGCCGGACCTGGTCCCCGAGCGTGACCCGGACCTGCTCGAGCAGATCGTCGTCGTACAGCGCCTCGCGGGAGGCGGTCAGCCGCAGGTTGTCGGCGTCCACCACGCAGCGCACGAAGAAGGCCCAGTCCGGCAGCAGGCCCTGCAGTTGCGCCCCGACCAGCATGCCCTTGGCGTAGACCCGGTGGGACTGGCGGACGGTCGGCACGGCCGGCTGGTCCAGCACCAGGGCCGCCCCGACCAGTCCGGCCTGCGGCACCTGCACCGGCAGCACGGCCAGGGCGCGGACACCGGCCAGCGACTCCAGTTCCTCGCGGGCGACGGCCACGCCACCGGCACCGTCCCACGGCCGGGACGTCGCCGACACCCGTCGCGTGACCGGCTCGGCCACCGGCTCGGCCACGGACTCACCCGGCCCGCCGTGCGGCACGGTCGGTCCCGTGCCCGGTCCCGTGCCGGTGGCCACCTCGACGGCCACCTCGACCTGCCAGGGCAGCATCCGCCCGTACTCGGCGGCCAGCGCCTCCACCTGGGCGCGGCCCAGCCAGTCCTGCAGGCCCGGGCGCGGGCGCAGGGCCACCCAGGTGCCGGCGCCGTCGACCGGCCACCCCGGCAGGGGCAGCCCGGCGAGCACATCGGCCGCCCCGGCCTCGTCCAGCGGCTGCATCCGGTAGGAACCGTCGGAGCTGCCGTGCCACCGCACCGCACCGCCTCCCCGGGCGGACCGGGAGTAGACCGTGATCTCGTCGCTGACCAGGAAGCACGACAGCAGGCCGATCCCGAACTGGCCGAGGAAGTCGGTCCGGGCGAAGCCGAGGTCGTCCCGCTTCGACGAGGAGCCGATGGTGGCCAGGAACCGCTCCACCTCGTCCGGGGTGAGCCCGACACCGGTGTCCAGGCAGTGCAGCCGGCCGTCGGCGGCCACATCGGCGGGGACCAGCACCACCCGGGCCGGGGATCCGGCGTCCAGCGCGCGGCGGGCGGTGAGGGCGTCGACCGCGTTCTGCATCAGCTCACGGACGTACACCCGCGGGCTGGAGTACAGGTGGTGGCTGAGCAGGTCGACGAGCCCCCGCAGGTCGACCCGGAACCGTTGATCGCTCACGAGGGGTCATGATGGCCTGCCCTCCCCTGGAAGGGACCACCGGGTTTCCCACGCGGGTCCACCGGATCAGCCGACGATGTCGGCGGCGGCCAGCCAGGCCTCCTCGACCTGCTCCCGTTCCCCGGACAGGGCACGCAGCTTCCCGTCCAGCTCCAGGACCTTCGCGTGGTCGGTGGCGTTCGCGGCCAGCTCGGCGTGCAGCCGTT
>DASTGO010000494.1:0-4537 GCA_035719045.1 Kineosporiaceae bacterium
CCCAGGTCGTCGCCCAGCTCGGAGATCTCGTTGATCGACAGGTCCCCCGCCGCGACCCGGCCCAGCAGTTGGGCCTTGCGTTGGACGGCCTGCCACTTGACCTCGTCGTGGGAGCCCTCGGTGGCGTAGTTGAGGATCCGCACGACGGAGTTCTGGTTGCGTTGGCGGATGATCCGGCCGTTGCGCTGCTCCAGATCCGCGGCCCGGTAGGGGCAGTCCACGTTGTGCAGGGCCACCGCCCGGGTCTGGGCGTTGACGCCGGTGCCCATCATCTGGGTCGACCCGATCAGCACGGCGATCTCGCCTTCACGTGCCGCCTTGTAGATGGCGGCCTTCTTGGCGTCCTTACCGCCGGCGTCGTGCATGAAGACGACCTTGTTCTCGGGGACCCCCCGGGCCACGAGCTGGGCCTTGAGTTCCTCGTAGGCCTCGAAACCGACCTGCTCACTGACCCTGACCGGGACATCGACCGGTGGGTCGTCGGGAAGCCGGTGCATCGCCTCCAGGGTCAGCCGCTCGATCTTGGCCATGGTCGCCGCGTACCGCTTGCTGGCTCCGGGGGTGCCCAGGTCGAGGAACATGAACTGGAACGCACCCGGCGTCGGGTGCTCGGTCCCGGTCAGGGGGTCGTCGTACCGGTTGGTCTTGGTCTGGTGGTAGATCTCGGCGGCGTTGCGGGCGACCCAGGCGATCTTGCTTTCCTCCCCGATGTCGGGGCCGGCGACCGCGCGGGGGTCCAGCGCGGCGGCCAGGCCGTCGGACAGGATCACCGGCATGGTGTCCTGGCCCTTGGCGCGGGGCTTGCCCCGGATCTCCTCTGCCCGTTCGGCCAGATGGGGCAGGTACTCGCTGGTCAGCCAGTCCGAGGCCGGGACGATGACGTTCTCCGGTGCCCCGGCGTCGACGTCGGGCACGTCCAGGTCCAGTTGGGCGACGTCGGCGAAGTTCAGCCACCCGCGCATGACCCCGGAGAAGTTGCGGTAGTCCCGGACCCGGTCCTTGGCCTCCCGGGTGCCCGAGGCGGTCATCTCGTACTTGACGCTGGACAGGGCGTAGTTGGCCAGGAAGGTGTCGAAGGGCATCTGCGCCATCGGGGAGTACGGCCGGAAGTAGCGCATCCAGGTGTGGATCTCCCCGAAGGAGTTCAGCAACGGGGTGGCGGTGGCCCCGGTCAGGACCCGCCCGGACTCGCTGGTCCGCCACAGCCACCCGGCCTTGACATGCAGGTCCATGGACCGGATGGAGCCCTCCAGGGAGTGCTCCTGGGACCCGGACACCCGGGCCAGGTTCTTGTAGTCGTGGATCTCGTCGACGGCGATGTGGTCCACGCCGAGCACCTCGAAGGTCCAGGCGCTGGCGTCGGCGGCGGCCAGGGATTCCTCGACCCTGTCGCGGCGGCGGGCCAGCCGCTGGCGTTCCTCCTTGACGGTGCGTTCGTCGGCGCCGTCGTCCTCGATCTGGTCGATCTCCCGCTCGAACACCGCCAGTTCGGTCTTGACGTACTCGTGCGCGGTGGACCGGGAGACCGGGATGGACCGGAACACCTCCTGGGTGACGATGACGGCGTCCCAGTCGCCGGTCGCGGCCCGGCCGAGGAACCGGTCCCGCCCCACCCGGTTGAGGTCCTCGGTGGAGGCGGCCAGCACCCGGGCGTCGGGGTACAGGGTCAGCCAGTCCCGCTGCCACTGCTCCTTGAGATGGTTGGGGACCACCAGCATCGGCTTGCGGATGTGCCCCAGCCGCTTGAGCTCCATCAGCCCCGCAACCAGGGTGTAGGTCTTGCCGGCACCGACCTTGTGCGTGACCAGGCTGGCCGGCTCGGCGGTGATCCGCCGCACGGCCGCGCCCTGGTGCGCGGCGAGGGTGATCAGGTCGGTCATCCCCGGCGGGCACAGCGCCCTGGTGGGGTACCGGGACGGGACCAGGGAGTTCAGCTGGTTGTTGTAGATCGTCTCCAGCCGGGCCCCGCGGTCGGGCTGTTCCCACACCCATTCCTCGAAACGCACCCGGACCCGCTCCGCCGCGGCGTACGCGGCAGCAGTGCGTTCGTCATCGACCTCGCCTTCCTCGGTGCGCACCGTCAGCTTCGCCCGCCGCAGCATCGCCTCGAACACGTCGTAGGCGTCGTGGTCCGGGGTCCCCCACTCCGAGGTGGTCAGCGGGTCAGTGCCCGACCGTCGCCGACCGGCCGCGACCTTCCACCCCTCGCCCTGCTCGTGGCTGACCTCGACGGCCTCGTCCTGCAGGATGTCGGCCAGGAACGCCTCCAGATCCTCGATCGGGATCCAGGACGCCCCCGGGTAGGCCTTGATCTCGTCGGCGTGCTTCCACGCCGGCAGCACCTCCCGCAAGGCCTCGACATTGACCTGCAGCGTGGGGTCGGTCTGGGCGGCCGCTTCCGCCGCGGCCAGCTTCGCCCGCACGTCACCGGACAGGTAGCCGACCGCGGAGACCAGCTCGCCGGTCTCGTGGTCGACGAACACCCGGTTGCCCAGCAGTCCGCGGGCGGTGGCCTCATCGGTGCCCATCAGCGCGGCCACCGCGGACAGGTCCACCCCGCCGGTGTCGTCCAGCACGATCGTCAGGGCGTCGTCGGGATCGCTGACCGTCCCCGGCTGCGGCGGCTTGCGCACGATCCGCTCGGTCAGCAGCGTGGTCTTCTCCGCCTGCCCGCTCTCCCGGTCGTAGGACTCCAGGGCCAGCACGAGGCTGGCCCGGTCGTCCAGGTCGAACACCGGCGGGACCTCACGCACGAACCTGCGCTGCTGATAGCGGGTGCCCAGCTTGGTCGCGCCGGTGTCGGTGAACCGCTGCCGGCGCGCCCGGCCCTGCACGCCAACCACGTTCACGGTGACCGCCCCGTCGTCGCCGACGCCGTCCACCACGGCCCGCCGGGCCCGGCCGGTCTTGTCCGTGCCCGGCCAACGGATGATGTCGCCGACCTGCAGGTCCCCGACCGCGACGGTCTCGGGTCGGTCGAGGATGACGTTCTTGGGAGTGGTGGTGACCCACCGGCCGCGGTTGATCGGCCCGAACCTGGACCGGTAGGCGTCGTAGAGCTGGTTGACCCGAGCCCGGGCCGCCCGGGAGACGTCGGTCTCCTGCTCGCTGGCCTGATCGGCCGCCAGCATCGCCACCGCGGCGTCGCGCAACCCCAGCAGGGCGGCCATCTCCGCGACCCGGGCCTTCGGCACGGGGACCTCGACCAGGCGGCCGCTTTCGACCAAGGCGAACCCGTCGCCCTGGCGGACCAGCTGCCCCTCGGGCAGGTCGCTGCGGGCGGCCAGAACCTCCCGGACCGGGGCCGCCTCGTCGGTACGGGAGGTCTGCCCCAGACCGTTCTCCCGTGCCGTGGCGACGAGGCGACCCATCGCCTGCCGCAGCCGGGCGGCCAAGTCGTCCAGGCCGCCCGTCACCACCAGTTCGGGTCGGCCCCGGGCCCCGCGGCCGACCGACATCTGTCCGAGGACCTGCTCGGGGTGGTCGGCGAAGTAGTCGTTGACGGCTAGGGCGCCCGGGCCCGCCGTCTGCTCTGCGACCTCACCGCCGCCGCCGTCGTCGACCCCGTCGCCGATGTCGTGGCCCCGGTCGTGTTCACCGGCAGCCAGTGGCCGGGCGCTCAGCCAGGTCTCGGCACGGTCGGGGATCTCCCCGGGCAGACGCCGGCGCAGCAGCAGCACGTCGGTGACGACCTCGGTTCCGGCCGCGTCGCGGTGGGCGCCGCTGGGCAGGCGCACTGCGCCGAGGAACCGCGCCCGGTCGTGCAGGATCCGCCGGGCCCTCTCGTCGAGGGAGTCCAGGGTGTAGCGGGAGGTGATGACCGCTACCAGACCTCCAGGCCGGGTCTGTCCCAGGGCCTTGGCGATCACGTAGTTGTGCAGGGACAGCTGGCGGCCGGGGTTGTGCACCGGGTCGAACGGTCGCCGGGTCCCGAACGGGACGTTGCCGACCACGGCGTCGAAAGTGGTGGCCGGGACGGCGAACTGGGCCAGGTCCTGGTTGACCACCACAGCGTCCGGGTACACCGCCGCCGCGATCGCCGCCGTCGTGGGGTCCAGCTCCACCCCGACCATCTGCACCCCGTCGGGCGCCAGCCCGATGAAGTTGCCCGACCCGCAGCCCGGCTCCAGCACCTGACCGCTGGTCAACCCCAGGTCACCGAGGGCCGACCAGATCGCCGAGACGATCCGCGCGTCGGTGTAGTGGGCGTTGAGGCTGGAGTCCAGGGCCGCCTCACGGTCCTCACCCGACAGCAGCTCGGCCAGCGCGGCCCGCTCCTGCGCGAAGGTCACCGCGTGCTCGGGGTTGCCCCCGAACAGCTGCTCGGCCAGCGACCCCCACCCCGACCAGCGGGCCAGGACCCGCTGCTCCTCGATGGTTGCCGGGCGGCCCGTCGACTCCAGCGCCCGCAGCACCCTCAGCGCGGCGATGTTCGCCTGCGCCTTGTCTCGGACCCCCGCCGGCGCCAGGTCATGCTGGCCGCGGGGGACGAACTGCGCGGCAGGCCCTCCGCCGTTCCCGCCGTTCCCGCCGGCTA
>DASTGO010000495.1:0-2406 GCA_035719045.1 Kineosporiaceae bacterium
GACCCGGCGGTGCAGGACAGCGTCCGCAACGTGCTGAGCCGCCTGGGCTATGCGGTCGAGGAGCTGCCGCACAGCCGGGAACGCACCGAGTGCTGCAGCTACGGCGGACTGATGTGGCTGGCGAACCGGGAGGTCGCCGAGACGTCGGTGCAGCGCCGGATCACCCAGAGCCCCCGGGACTACCTGACCTACTGCGTCATGTGCCGTGACCTGTTCGCCGCCCGCGGCAAGCCGACCCTGCACCTGCTCGACCTGCTCGCCGACGACGTCGAGGCGCGCACGACCCGCCCGGCTCCCGGCTACAGCCAGCGCCACGAGAACCGGGCCCGGCTCAAGCAGACCCTGCTGCGGACCGTGTGGGGTGAGGATCCCGACCGGCCGGCCGCTGCGCCGCCGGTCCGGCTGCGGATCGACGACGCGGTGCGCGCGATGCTGGAGGACCGGCTCATCCTGGACGAGGACCTGCAACGGGTGATCGAGCACGCCGAGCGGGCCGGAGCCGACTTCGTCGACCCCCGGACCGGTCACCGGCTGGCCCACCACCGCCCGCGCACGGTGACGTACTGGGTGGAGTACGGCGTCGAGGCCGACCCGGAGGGCGCCGTCTACGTCGTCCACCGCGCCTACAGTCACCGGCTGCAGGTCATCGAGGCGGGCCGCCATGACCGCTGACCCGCCCCGGCCCGCCGGACCGTGCCCGGCCCCCGACCCGTCCGCCGGACCATGCCCGCCCTCCGACCCCTCCGCCGGCCGGGCCACCCTCCCGCCCGTCCCCCCGCAGGCACCGGAGTCGGCGTGGGAATGCGGCCGCTGCGGTGTCCCGCTGGAGATCGGGACGGTGAAGGCGGCCTATCTGGAGACCGAGCAGCCGGTCGACCTGTGGCGCTGCCCGCGCTGCGGAACGGTCCTGGTCCCGGAGGATCTCGCCCTCGGCCGGATCCTCCAGGTCGAGCAACTGCTGGAGGACAAGTAGCCGTGCCCCGCACCCTCCCGCCCGACCGGCCCCGTCTCGACGAGGCGGTCCGCCCCTACGAGGACGCCGCCCTGCGCCGGGTCACCGGTGACGCCCTGCGTCCCGGCGGGCCGGAACTCACCGACCACGCACTGTCCCTGGCCGGGCTGTACCACGGCGCCCGGGTGCTCGATCTCGGGTGCGGCGCCGGCACCACCGTGCAACGGCTGACCACGAGGCACGGACTGGCCGCCGCCGGCCTGGACCTCTCCGCGCAACTGACCGCGGCGGGCCGCGCCCGGTCCCCCGGCCTGCCCCTGCTGCGCGGCCGGGCGGAACGGCTGCCGCTGGCCGATGCCTCGGTTGACGCCGTGCTCGCCGAATGCGTGCTCTCCCTGCTGCCCGACCCGGCGGTGGCGCTGGCCGAGGTGGCCCGGGTACTGCGCACCCGCGGCCGGATCGTCATCGCGGATCTCTACGCGCGCAACCACTCCGCTGCGGATGACCTGCGCCGGCTGCCGGACGGGTCCTGCCTGCGCGGAGCGTTCACCGTCCAGCGGCTGCTGCGGATGATCCGGCGGGGCGGCTTCGCCCTGCTCTGCTGGGAGGACCATTCCGCCGCACTCACCGAGCTCGCGGTCCGGCTCGTGCTCAACGACGGCGGTGCGGACCGGCTCTGGTGCCCGGTCCCGGTGCCCGTCGCAGGGGGACGGGCCGCCGCGCCGGTCTCACCGGAGCCGGACCGCGCCGCCATCCGGGCGGCCCGGCCGGGCTACTTCGTCCTGATCGCCGAGAAGACCGGAGGCTGACCCGTGGACGACACCGAACGGATCCTGGAGCTCGGCCGGGACGGCTTCCAGTGCAGCCAGATCCTCGTCCTGCTCGGCCTGCAGCTGCAGGGGCGCAGCAGCCCGGAACTCGTCCGGAGCATGCAGGGCCTGGCCGGCGGGATGTCCGCCGGCGAGACCTGCGGGGCGCTCACCGGCGGCGCCTGCCTGCTCGGCCTGTACGCCGGTCGCGGCGACACCGACGAGGAGGACGACCCGCGCCTGCTGTTCATGCTCGACGAGCTGGTCCGCTGGTTCCGAGAAGGGTACGGAGCCGAGTACGGCAGCCTGCGCTGCGACGACATCGTCGGGCCGTGCGGGCAGCACCTGGCCGACCGCTGCCCGCGGATGGTCGCCGGGGTGTACGCGAAGGCGAAGGACCTGTTGGTGGAAACCGGTTTCGAGCTCACCGGGATGCCGGGATGACCGGCCCGCACCCCGACCCCGAGCGACCCCGCCGGGACAGGCCGGCCCGGCGGGGGCAGGCGGACGGGCAGCTGCTCGCCGAGACCGAGAGCCTCTGCCCGCGCTGCCTGCGCCGGATCCCGGCGGCGCGGGTGGCCTACGGCGAGGACGTGTACCTGCGCAAGGCCTGCCCCGATCACGGCGCCTGGTCGACGGTGATCT
>DASTGO010000496.1:0-3364 GCA_035719045.1 Kineosporiaceae bacterium
CCCCGCGTCCGCCCCGTCGATGTAGGCGAAGAACGGCAGCACATGCACCCCGCCGAACACTCCGCGCAACGGCCCGTCGAACAACTCACCCAGCCCGGACAGGTCACCACCCAACCGGTCGGCGTAGGTGATCAGGTGAACGGGTTCAGCCATGTTCTTGCCTCCGGATTCTTTCGCGTGCCACCAATCCTCGACTGGAAACGCTTACATATCAAGTTCGCAGAGCGACGATAGGGCCTAATGCGTTGACCTGGCGGGGATTCCGGATTTGGGGACGCGAGTTGACGATGACCCGATGAAAGTATTTTCAGTATTGAACTGCAATCGTTTACATGAGACCCTGTTTCCAGGTGATCCCATCGGGAGATGGGCCCTCCCCCAGCTGGCGGCCCCGGCGATGTGTCCTCCATCCGCCGTCGCCGGAGCCGCCCTCCACGTCCTGTCGGGTTCTCCCGTGGCGGCTCCGGCCCTGCCTGTCCGGTGCGGCCGGCGGTGGGGCCGACGCCTCGGTCGCCGGGAGTCCCCGGGCCGCATTCGTGCAGTGGGTGCCCGCCGGCGGTCGTGGGCGCGGGCCCGGTGCGTGATGCCGGGCGGGGTGATGATCGTCCGCCCGGCAGTCGTCAGGGCGGGGCGCCGGTCGGGGACTCAGCTGCCGGGCGGGGACTCGGCTGCGGGGCGCCGCTCCCGCCGGCCGCGGGTTGCGGGCCGGGGCGGACCCCGGCTCCGGGTGACCTGTGGGGCCGGCCCGGACGGTTACCGCGGGTGCAGTTCCAGGATCAGGGCTTCGGCCTCGGCCGCGAGGGGCCCCAGACGCTGGGGGTCGGCGGTGTGCACCCGCAGCCAACCCTGGGACGCGGGGCCCTCCACGGCCACATGCAGCCCGGCGGCCCGGAGGCGGACCAGGAGGACGCCCGGGGAGTCGGTCCTGACCAGCCAGGCGGGCGCCGCGGGGCGCGGGTGGTCCGCCGGGACGCTGCCCGTGGCTGCCGGGCGGGTGTACGGCGACTGCTGTGGCCAGGTGATCACCGTCCGCAGCACCGAGGGACGTGCGGGCGACCGACTGTCGACCGGTGCCAAGCGGGGCTGAGGCATCCCTGGATCCCCTTCCGCGAGCCCATGAGCTGACTGAAAAGGTTTACATGCCTGGGCGGCGGTGGGGGAGAGGGGAAAGCCCTCAACGTCCGGAATTCACCCTCCTGTGGGGGCCGGCGGGTTGCAGACTGCGGGGAGCAGTGGTCGCCGCGCGGCGCCCGGGTGTCCGGGTGCCCGGGTGCCCGGACGGGGAACACCGGGTGAGATGTCCCGGGATTGCGCAGTGGCGTGACGGGATCGCCCGGGGCCGGTGAGTAGGGGTGAGAGATCCGCGCCGGATGGTGCCGGCGGCGGCGTTGAGCCTGGTTACGGGCCTGCGGGGGAGCACGGGACACGGCGTCCGGAGACCGCCGTGAGGGGAAACCCTCACCCCTCTGCGGGCAAGCTGATGGCTTCCTGTGATCCCAGCAACCTCCCTCGGACCGCAGTGTCACCTCGGAAGAAGTTCGACGGTGCACTTCGGGATTCAGCTGCTGCGGACCCTGGCGACTCACGTTGTTACGGACCTGCCTGCGGCCTGATTCACTTCGGTGCCCGGTCGGACAGGTTCTGAGTCTGCTGCGGAGGGTCACTGTGTCGATTGCCGAGGGTCAGCGCGAGCTCGACGACCGAGAACTGATGACAGCTGTGCGGGAGGGCAGGAGCGAGAACTTCGCCCACCTGTACCACCGGCATTCGGCGGCTGCCGCCGCCTATGCCCGGAGGCTGGTCAGGCAGGGTGCGGACGAGCACGATGTCGTGGCGGAGGCGTTCCTGCGCGTGTTCGGCATCCTCTCCCGGGGGCTGGGGCCGCAGGACAGCTTCCGGCCGTATCTCCTGCGGGCCGTGCGGAACGCGGCCTATGACCGGACCCGGGCCGAGCGGCGGCTGGAGCTCACCGACGAGATCTCGGTGCTGGAGGGGGTCGAGCCGTTCCGGGACACTGCCGTCGAGCGCTTCGACCGGGAGCTGGTGGTCCAGGCGTTCCGCCAGCTGCCCGCCCGCTGGCAGAAGGTGCTCCTGCTGACGGTGATCGAGGAGCTGCCGGTCGACGAGGCCGCGGAACGGCTGGGGATCAACACGAACTCCCTGACCTCCCTGGCGTACCGGGCGCGCGAGGGCCTGCGTCAGGCCTATCTGCGGATCTCGCTGGCCACCGGGAGCAGCCCGGTCTGCCGCAAGTTCGCCGACCCGATGATCCGGTTCGTGCGCGGGACTGCGGCCCCCACGGACCGCCGTCTTGTCGAGGAGCACCTGAGCGCCTGCGGCGACTGCGGGTCCAGGATCCGTGAGCTGAGCGAGACCGATGCCGTGCTGTGGTCGCGCTCCGCGGTGCTGGTTCTCGCGCCCCAGGCCGCCTCCGAGCACCACCAGCGCCGGCGCCGGGCCACCCCGGGCCGGATCGACCGGTGCCGGGGCCTCGAGCGCGACTACGGCGTCCCCGCGTGATGACCGTGTCCGCCCAGCCCGGCGGACGCCACCGGGCGGGGATGCAGGGGGCGGCGCTGCTGGAGCCGCCGGGAGGGCCGTCGGCACCCCCCTCCGGCCGGGCGTCGAGGCGCATCGTGGTGCACGCCAGGGGACCCCTGGCCGCTGCCGCCGACGAGGTGGACGAGTACGGTCACGGCGGGTCGCCCGAGGGCTTCGCCGTGGACGACTCCGACGCCTTCTCGCTGGGCCGTCACTCGGCGGGGGACGTCCTGCCTCCGGCAGGCCCGGAGTACGAGACCTGGAGCGCCGGACGGGCCATCGGTGCCCAGCGCGGCAGCCGGATCCCCGGGCGGCGGTCCCCGGTGCCGGACACCCAGTCGCTGCTGATCGCCCCGCCCGTACCCGGGCCGGGGATGCGTCCCCATGCCGAGCGGGCCGCGTGGTACCTCAGCGCGGCGGGAATCGCCGGGTGGGACGAGATGACGCCGGTGCGGCGCCGGACGTCCGAGGATGCCCACCCTGCCGCGGCAATGGAGGAGGAGGCGGCTGAGGCGGAGGAGCAGGTGCCCGCTGCGCCCTCCCGTGCCCGCACCGCGCGGACCACCCGATGGCTGGAGGACCTCACCCCCGGGGGGCTGGACCAGCTCCTCGGTGAGCCTGCCACCCGGGCTCTCGGCGGCCGGATGCCCCGGGATCTGCCGGAAGGCTCCGCGGCGCTGCCCGGGGTGGCGGTCCGGCGGGGGACCGTCCCTCGACCAGACTCTGTGGCCCCCACCGGAGCGGCCCCCACTGAACGGGTGCCCTCGGTCGGGCGTCCAGTCCTGGCCGAGCGCACGGTGGCGGCCGGGCGGGCGGCGGCCGA
>DASTGO010000497.1:0-12974 GCA_035719045.1 Kineosporiaceae bacterium
TCCTGGTCGAGGAGGCCGGACAGGCGGTGCGGACCCTGCGCTGGCTGGCCGATGCCGGGGTGACCATCGCGATCGACGACTTCGGCACCGGGTACTCCGCGCTGGGCTACCTGCGCCGGCTGCCCGCGCACATGCTCAAGGTGGACAAGTCCCTGACCGCCAGCCTCCAGGAGGACGCCCGGGCGCGGGCCATCACGCAGGCGGTGATCGAGCTGGGCGCCTCCATCGGGGTGTCCATCGTGGTGGAGGGGATCGAGACCACGTCGGTGGCTGAGCTGGTCACCGGAATGGGCGCCGGGTACGGCCAGGGGTCGCTGTTCGGCCGGCCGATGACCGCCTTCGCCCTGGCCAGCGCCTGCGACCGGATCCACGCCATCCCTCGCCCGGCCTGACCTCGGCACCCGCGCCGGGCGGCCCGGTTCCCGGCCCGGCCGGACCCGGATCCGAACGGCGCGTCCTCCCACCTGCGGCCGGTCCAGGGACGGCAAGAACCCTGGCATGGGCTCATGTTCCGGGGGCGTGCGGCGGCCTGTCCGACTGATCGACGGCACCTGGGAATCCGCTCTTCACTGCGCGGACGGCTGCCGTTGCCTGCGCCCTGATGGAGTCCGGGCGACTCAACGGGCCGGGCCAGCGCAGATGGGCGTACCCGGCCCGTGCCGCACCGGGTGCGGTCCACCCCTGTCGAGGAGAAGACGAATGAGCCGACCCGCCGCGATCGACCGGCGCAGGTTTCTCCGGGGCGCCGCGGGTGCCTCGGCCGGGGCGTTGCTGGCGCCCGCCGGCCTGCAGGCGTTGACGGCCGATGGCGCGATGGCCGCGACCACCACCGCCGCCGACCCGCTGCTGCCGTTCGTGGAGCACTACCGGACCAATGCGCCGGCCAACCTGTCCGCGACGACGAACGCCGCCGTGGACATCGCCTCCGGGATGTACCGGCTGTGGCAGACCGGGACCGCCTGGGACAACGGCGTGGTCCTCGCCCCCGAGACGATGCGCCGGAACATGCAGCACTGCATCGACGTCACCCGCAACCGGACCGACGCCGAGGCGGCCAAGGCGTTCATCTACGACCGCCAGGACCAGAGCTACGCGATGACCGGGGGCCTCGGTCCGCTCACCGAGCTGTACCGGACCGGTGCCCGGGCCGTCACCAGCATCACCGGTGCCCCGGCAGGCACCCCGGCCACCAAGATCGACGACGTCGTCCCGGCGGGCGCCCCGGCCGGCTCGGCGACCGGCGCCGGATCGACCGACTCCGCCCTCGGCGCAGTGGTCACCCTGGTGCAGACCCTGCGCGGGAACTACTCCTCGGGCAACCCCTGCAAGCTCACCTTCCAGTACCCGCGGCCGTGGCGGCTGACGCTGGACAGCACCGTGATCGACACCGGGACGGTGGACGCCTACGGGTTCCCGGTGTATCGGTCCGAGGTCGTCGTCGCGCCGCAGCTGCTGCGCCAGCGAGGGTCCGTTCCGGCCACCGACGGCGGGTACCTCAGCGGGCACACCAACGCCTTCTGGCTGGCCGGCCTGGCGCTGGCCTACGCCGTCCCGGAACGCTTCCAGGAGCTGGTCACCCGCGCCTTCGAGCTGTCCGACACCCGGATCGTCGCAGGCATGCACTCCCCGGTCGACGTCGTCGGCGGCCGGATCCTGGCCACCGCGCTGGCCGCGGCGATCCTGTCCGACCCGGCCAATGCCGGGATCAAGTCCGCGGCGCGGGCTCAGGCGGCCGCCCACTTCCGAGCCGGGACCGGCGCCACCGCGGACACGTTGAACGCCTACGCGCACTCCGCCGGCCCGGCCACCGACCCCTACGCCGACCGGCAGGCCAACGCCCACGCGGTCGCCCCCCGGTTCACCTACGGCCTGCCCCGCCGCGGTGGGGAGGTGCCGATGGTGGTGCCGCAGGGCGCGCAGGTGCTGCTGGAGACCCGGCTGCCGTACCTGGACGCCGCGCAGCGTCGCGAGGTGCTGCGCACCACCGCCCTGCCCTCCGGCTACGACCTGCTCGACGGTCCGGAGCAGTGGGGCCGGCTGAACCTGTTCGCGGCCGCCGACGGCTACGGCGCCTTCGACGGGGACGTCAGCGTCGAACTGGACGCCGCCCGGGGCGGGTTCCACGCCGCGGACGCCTGGCGCAACGACATCACCGGCCGGGGCGGGCTGATCAAGCGGGGCTCCGGCACGCTCACCCTGACCGGCGCCAACCGGTACCGCGGTGGCACACGGGTCGAGGACGGCGTGCTCGTCGCGGGCTCGTCCCAGGCCCTGGGCCGGGGCGGGGTCCGGGTGACCGGTGGCAGCCTGCGGCTGGACACCGCCGAGGTCCGGGTCGAGGGCGACTACCTGCAGTCCGGCGGCGTGCTGGAGCTGGTGGCCCGCGGCGGGGACGACCCCGCGCTGGAGGTGGACGGCGTGGCCCGGCTGGGTGCGGGGGCGGTGCTGGTGATCCGGGGCGGCGCTCGGCTGCGCCCCGGGACGATCCTGCGGGTGATCGAGGCCGACCGGTTGCAGGGCAACTTCAGCACCGTCACGGTGGATGACCCGGCGCTGCGTGCCCAGCCGCTGACCATGCGGCAGGGGATGGCCGTCCGCATCGTCCGCGCCTGACAGTCCCGCAGGCCCGCCGGGTGCGGCCACCGGCGGGCCTGCGGACGGTCGGGCCGGGTCACGCAGATCCGGGCCGGGTGATGCCCGAGACTGTCCGGGTGACGCGAGCCCTGACCCCCGTGACCGTTCCGGATGAGCGGTGGCTGGACCTGTGGCCCGCCGGCACCCGACCCGCCCTGGATCTGGCCGTCTGGGACCTGACCGGCCCCCCGCCCGCCGGTCACGCCGAGGGCCCGCGGCTGGTCGTGCTGCCGTACCTGGGCGGGACCCGGGGCCTGGACCGGCTCGCCGGGCTGCCCGCCCTCCAGGTGGTGCAGACCCTGACCGCCGGCTACGACAACGTGCTGCCCTATCTGCCGGACGGTGTCGCCCTGCACACCGCGGCGGGCGTGCACGACGCGTCGACCGCGGAGCTGGCCGTGGGCCTCACCATCGCGGCGCTGCGCGGCCTGGACGAGTTCGCCCGGGCGGCCGGCACCGGAACCTGGCTGTACGGGTCGCGGACCTCCCTCGCCGACCGCCGGGTCCTGCTCGTCGGCACCGGTGGCGTGGGGCGGGCGATCGCGGCCCGGCTGGCCCCGTTCGAGGTCACCGTCACCAGGGTCGGCACCCGGGCCCGTGACGAGGAGTCCGGTCCTGTGCACGCGGTGGACGAACTGCCCGACCTGCTGCCCCTGCATGACGTCGTCATCCTCGCCGTGCCGCTGGACGAGCGGACCCGGGGGATGGCCGGCACGAGCTTTCTGGCCGCCATGCCCGACGGCGCGCTGCTGGTCAACGTGGCCCGGGGCCCGGTGGTGGACACCGACGCCCTGCTGGCCGAACTGGTCCGAGGCCGCCTGCACGCCGCCCTCGACGTCACCGACCCCGAGCCGCTGCCACCCGGTCATCCGCTCTGGCAGGCGCCCAACGTGCTGATCAGCCCCCATGTCGGCGGGAACACCACGGCCTTCGCCCCGCGGGCCCGGGCGCTGCTGCGTGACCAGCTCGAACGGTTCGCCGACGGCCGCCCGCTGCGTAACAGGGTGCTCCCCGCGGGCTGATCCGCCGGGCCGGCAGGTCAGCTGGTCCGGGTTGCCGGCTCCGCCGGGGAGAGGTGCGGCCGGGGTCGGGGGTCCGCCGCGAGAGGTGCGGCCGGGGTCGGGGGTCCGCCGAACACCCGACATTACAGTGAGGTATTGATCGACTGCGCAGCGTTACCCTCTGGGGCAGGTGTGGCGCCGTCTCCGGTGCGGCGACGGCGATCCGCGTGACAGCGCTGGGGGTTGATGATGGCTCTTGCGGGAAGGCATATCGGCGGCCGTCCCAGGGTGCCGGCCGGGCGGCACATCCGGTCCTCCCGGCTGCTGCTGGCGGCGTTGCTCGGTCGCCGCCCGGTGGTCACGATGCCGCCCACCCCGCCGAACTCACGGCGCAGCGGGCGCCGGGCCGCACCGACCGCCCCCGATCGTCCGGGCACCTCGGCGTCCTCCGGTGCGTCCTCCGGCCGGCGGGCGGCACCTGCCCCGGTCACCACCGCGATCCGCCTGGCACCCGTGACGGCACCCGCGACCTCGGCACCGGCACCCGCTCCGGTCCCGGCGGCCACCTCGGCTCCGGTCCCGGAGGACTCCCTGGTCGGGGCGGTGTCCGCGGCGGCGGAGCGCGGGATGGAGGTCGGTGACACCACCCTGATCCGCCGGATTCCGGCTCCCTCGGGCGCCGGCAGACCGGATGCCGGCACCGTCGCGGGCCGGCCGGAGCCGGTGACGGTCCGGGACGGCGAGCAGGCCGTGGTGTCCGTGGAGGCGCCCGTCCCTGCGTACCGGGGCGAGGCCGGGGCGACCGCCGTCGAGTTCGCCCTGCTCAGCACCCTGCTGGCCGGCATGATCGTCGCGCTCGGTGCTGCGGTCGCCGGTTCGCTGGAGCAGGTGCTGCAGGTGATCGCCGACGCCTTCGCCGCCGTCTCGGGGCAGCCGGGCTGATTCTGCGTACCGCGCGCCGCGCAGGACATGCCGACCGGGGGAGGAAACCCCTATCGCCGGCAGACAGGTAAGGATTGACTTACCTCATGACGGTCATTCTTGCTCTCGGCACCAGGAAGGGCCTCTTCCTCGCCCGTCGTGGCGGGCGAGGTGACTGGGAGGTCGACGGCCCGCAGTTCCCCATGCAGGAGGTCCCGGCGGTGGGCTTCGCCGGCTGGGGGTCGGGTCCGCCCCGGCTGCTGGCCGGGGTCCGCAGCGAGCACTGGGGGCCGACGGTCCTGCGTTCGGACGACCTGGGCGGCAGCTGGCAGGAGACCGAACACGGGTCGATCCGCTTCCCGGAGGACACCGGCGCGGCCCTGGCCCGGGTCTGGCAACTGCACGCGGATCCGGACCGGCCGGGAGTGGTCTGGGCCGGCTGTGAGCCGACCTCGCTGTGGCACAGCACCGACGGCGGGGAGTCCTTCGAGCTGGTCCGCGGCCTGTGGGACCACCCTCACCGGCCGCAGTGGGCACCGGGTTTCGGCGGGGCGGCCGTGCACACGGTGATCACCGACCCCCGCGACGCAGGCCGGGTCCTGGTCGCGATGAGCACGGGCGGGGTGTACCGGACGGCCGACGGCGGGGCGTCCTGGGCCGCGTCCAACACGGGGATCTCGGCCTACTTCCTGCCCGATCCCCATCCGGAGTTCGGCCAGTGCGTGCACAAGGTGGCGATGGACGCGGCGGGCCCCTCCCGGCTCTACGCGCAGAACCACCACGGCGTCTACCGCAGCGACGACGGCGGCAGCAGCTGGCAGTCGATCGCCGACGGCCTGCCCAGCGACTTCGGTTTCGTGGCCCTGGCCCATCCCCGGCGGCCGGGGACGGCCTGGCTGGTCCCGCTGGAGGCCGACGCCCGGCGCTGGCCGCCCGGTGGACGGCTGCGCCTGCAGCTCACCGAGGACGCCGGGAAGTCCTGGACCGAAGCGGGATCCGGGCTGCCGGACGGCTCCTGGACCACCGTGCTGCGGGACGCCGCGGCCGTGCTGGACCGGGGCCCGCGCACCCCGGTGCTGCTGGCCCTCGGCACCCGGGACGGGGTGGTCTACGTCAGCGAGGACGAGGGCCGGACGGTCGGCGAGGTGGCCCGGCACCTGCCGGACGTGCTGTCCGTGCGGGCGGCTGAGATCGGTTGACGGGCTTGGGATCCCGGATCGAGGTGCTGCTGCCCGGCGCCCTCGCCGCGGACTCCGGCGGGGCCCGCCGGGTCGAGGTCGAGGTGGCCGAACCGGCCCGGCTGGCGGACGTCCTCGACGCGCTGGCCGGCCGGTATCCGTTGCTGGGCAGGCGATTGCGCGACGAGACCGGTGCGCTGCGCCGCCACGTCAACGTCTACCTCGGCCGTGACGACGTCCGGGGACTGCTCGGCATGCGGACGCCCGTGTCCGCGGGGGACACCGTCCTGGTCCTGCCGAACGTCGCCGGTGGCTGACCGGCAGTCCCGGGGCCGGGGAGCCGGTCAGCTGCCGGAGGGGCGGCGCAGCCAGCGCAGCGGTCCGCTGACGGCCAGGCCCGCGCGGTAGGTGCGGCTGTGGCGCAACCGCTCCAGCCGGGCCACCGCCTGGTCCCGCTGCTCGCGGGCCCGGTCCAGCTGCCCCTGCAGCCCCCGGGTCTCGTCGCGGGCCGCGGCCAGCGTGTCGGCGAGCGAGGCGTTGAGATGGGCCAGTGCCTGCGGCAGCCACGGCCGCCCCCCGAGATCCGCGGCCGCAGCGGCGGCGAAGCGGGGGACCCGCCCGGGATCGCGCTGCGGATCGGACAGTGCGAGTTCGGTCCAGCGCCGGGCGAACTCCAGGGCGCGTTCCTGCGGTGGGCTGCTCCCGTCGCCGCGGCGCAACAGGAACCCGAACTCGATGTCAGGTTCCGGCCGGACGTCTTCGGCGAAGTACGTCAGGTCCAGCGTCCAGTCCGACAGCCCTTCGGCCTGCAGCCCGGTGAGCAGGACGGCGAACTCCTCCGGGTTCCAGCAGTGCACGTGGACGGACCGGCGACGGTGCAGCTCCAGCAGGTCGTCGTCGAGCCGATTCGGGTCATGCCAGTCGCGGACCTGCGGCGGGTGGATCGGCGGAAGGGCGTGGAGGGCGGCGCAGAACTCCCGGATGTGCTCTTCCGACACCGTGGTGACGCCATCCCGGTACTCCTGCAGCAGGTGGGCGAACGGGGTGGGGGCGCGGCCCCTGTCGAAGGTGCGGTGCCGGTCCGGAACGATCAGCACGAGCAGTCCGCCCGGGCGCAGCACCCGGCCGATCTCGCACAGAGCGGCCACGGGGTTGGCCAGATGCTCGATGACGTGGGAGAGGATCACCGCGTCGCAGGAGGCGTCGGCGAGGGCCCGCAGGCCGTCGACATCCAGGTCTGCGTCGATGTCCCCGTCCGGGCCGCGCGGAGTCCCGATCAGCTCCGGCCAGTTGGCGTCCCGGCCACCGGGCACCGGGCGGTCCACGTAGGTGACGTGCGATCCGGCGGCGACAGGGAAGGGCACCGATCCCGGGCCGATCTCCAGGATCTCGCCCTGCAGCAGGGGGGAGATCGAGGCGCGGGGGTGCTGCGGGGCCGGTTGATCCGTGCCGGGACTGGCCATGTCCGGAGCGTACCGGGAGACGCCCGGCCCGGACAGGATGCGGACGGTCGGCGCCTGGCCCGGTTGCGGGCGTGGAGGGTCGGCTCCCGCTGGCCTCGGCGGGCAGCCGGACCGGTTGTGCGCGAACTGCGGTGGGGGAACGGCTCTGCGAAACGCTTGTGCGGAAAAGGTTGTGCGGGAGCTCTTGTGCGGAAGGCCCAGGCGGGAACGGTTGGGCGCGAACGAGAGGCGTGGCGGCAGTCGTTGGGGCCATGGGGGCCGGGATGCTCGTGATCGGCGGCCTCGTGGCCGGCGACGGCTGACAAGTGGCTGAATGCCTTGCTGGGCAATGGTTTCGGCGGTGCGCCGGGTTCCGCCGGTGCGCCGGCACGGTGGGTGCGCCGCGACGCGCAGGTCCCGGTCAGTGCCCGCGCGGGACCGCGGCGGCGACGGCCTCGTCGTAGCGGCGCAGCGCGAGTTCGGCCAGTGCGGGATGTCCGGCGAGGGGATCGGTCACCCAGGACGCCCCCGCCCCGGCGGCCAGTCCCTGCAGGCGTTCGGCGAAGAAGCCCGGCGCGAGCAGGTAGCTCAGCACCCCGATCGGACCGCCGGTGCGCGCCCGGGCGACGGCCACCGCGGTGGGCACGTCCGGCCCGGCCGCGGACAGGTACGCGGTGGTCACCGGCCGGTCGAGGTGTGATGCCAGGGTGTCCGCGAGCCGGTCCACCTCGGCGGCGGCCCCCGGGTCGCTCGACCCCGCGGCGGCGAGCACGAGTCCGGACACGGCGGGACGGCCGGCGAGACGGTCCAGCAGCGCACCGGTCAGCGCCGGGTCCGGCCCGAGCGGGGGCGATGCCAGGGCGCCGGCGGCGGCGACGGCATCAGCGATGTCCACGCGGACGTGGTACCCGGCGGCCAGCAGGAGCGGGACCACCACCGTCGGCCGGTGCTGCCCGGCCAGCCGGCGCAGGACCTCGTGGACGTGCGGCCGCTGGACGTCCACGTAGGCCTGCTCGACCGGCAGACCCGGGCGCCGGGCCTTGATCTCCGCCAGCAGCCCGGCCACCGCCTGCCGCCCCGGTCCGGAGGCCGTTCCGTGGCTGCAGGCGACCAGCACCGGCAGCCCGTCCGGGCGTCCGCGCGCCGGTACGGGCTGCCGCAGGCGGGCGCCCGGAACGGGTGACATGACCGGATCTGCTCCTCGGGTCGGCGGTGTGGTCGGCGTCGGATCGGTGTCGGCTGCGTACCCGGCAGCAGGTCGCCGCTCGCGGACATGGTCGGGCACCCGGCGCCCGTCTGCACCCGCGGCCCCCGGCGCTGACCCGTTCGGACCCGTCCGTCCGCCTGTCTGCCCGCCCACCTGCCTGCCTGCCGCGCCTGTCTGTCCGCCTGGCCCCGGTCCGGCGCGCAGGGCGGTCCGGAATGGCCCACAGTGGCATCCATGACCGGTTCGTCGCCCACCCGTCCTGGTGCCCGCCCGTTCCCGTGGCTGACCCCCCGCACCCTGCTGGCCCGCGTGCACACCCGGATCTACCGCTGGAGCGGAGGCCGGGTCGGGTCCCGGTTCGGCAGCCTGGAGCAGATCCTGCTGACCACCGTCGGCCGCCGGACCGGTCAGCCGCGGACCACCCCGCTGGCCGCGATCCCGGAGGGGGACGCCCTGGTCCTGGTCGCCTCGAACTGGGGTCAGGGCCACCACCCGGCCTGGCTGCACAACCTGGTCGCGCAGCCCGAGGTGGTCGTGCAGCGCGGCCCGCGGTCGCAGCCGATGCAGGCCCGGGTGGCCGATGACCAGGAGCGGGAACGACTCTGGCCGCTGGTGGTCCGGGCCAATCCCGGGTTCGAGGACTACGCCCGGACGGCCGGCCGGACCATCCCCGTGGTGATCTGTGAGCCGGCCCCGGCCGGCTGACCCGCGCTCACGCCTCCTCCTCGCTGGCGCTCGTCGTCACCGTGAGCCCCGCGCTGGGCCTGCCGGTTCGCTCGCTGCGCTCGCTCACTGCCGCCGTCACTAGACTCACGGTTCGTGACTCACACCCCCGACGCCGTGCCCGGCACGGCCGACCTGAAGCCCCGCAGCCGCGACGTGACCGACGGCATGGAAAAGGCCGCCGCCCGCGGCATGCTGCGCGCCGTCGGGATGACCGACGGCGACTTCGCCAAGCCGCAGATCGGCGTGGCCAGCTCGTGGAACGAGAGCACCCCGTGCAACCTCTCCCTCGACCGGCTGGCCAAGGCGAGCAAGGAAGGGGTCCACGCCGGCGGCGGATACCCCCTGGAGTTCGGCACGATCTCCGTCAGTGACGGGATCTCGATGGGGCACGAGGGAATGCACTACTCCCTGGTGTCGCGGGAGATCATCGCCGACAGTGTCGAGACCGTGATGATGGCCGAGCGGCTGGACGGTGCCGTGCTGCTGGCCGGCTGCGACAAGTCGCTGCCGGGCATGCTGATGGCCGCGGCGCGGCTGGACCTGGCGGCGGTCTTCCTCTACGCCGGCTCGATCCTGCCGGGCGTGGCCAAGCTGTCGGACGGCAGCGAGCGCGAGGTCACCATCATCGACGCCTTCGAGGCGGTCGGGGCCTGCGCGCGGGGGCTGATGTCGCGGGAGGACGTCGACGCCATCGAGCGGGCGATCTGCCCCGGTGAGGGTGCCTGCGGCGGGATGTACACCGCGAACACGATGGCCAGTGCGGCCGAGGCGCTCGGCATGTCCCTGCCGGGCAGCGCCGCCCCGCCGGCCACCGACCGGCGCCGGGACGGCTTCGCCCGCCGGTCCGGGGAGGCCGTCGTCGAGCTGCTGCGCCGGGGGATCACGGCCCGGGACATCCTCACCCGGGAGGCGTTCGAGAACGCGATCGCCGTGGTGATGGCGTTCGGCGGCTCGACCAACGCCGTCCTGCACCTGCTGGCGATCGCCGGTGAGGCCGGGGTCAAGCTGGAGCTGGACGACTTCAACCGGATCGGCGAGCGGGTCCCGCACCTGGCCGACGTGAAGCCGTTCGGCAAGTTCGTGATGACCGATGTGGACCGGGTCGGCGGGGTGCCCGTCGTGATGAAGGCACTGCTGGACGCGGGCCTGCTGCACGGCGACGCGCTCACCGTCACCGGCCGGACCGTCGCGGAGAACCTCGCCGAGGTCAACCCTCCGGACCTGGACGGCAAGGTGGTCCGGGCGCTGAAGGACCCGATCCACTCCACCGGCGGCCTGACCATCCTGCGCGGCTCGCTGGCTCCCGAGGGTGCCGTGGTGAAGACCGCCGGCTTCGACAGCGACGTCTTCGAGGGCACCGCGCGGGTGTTCGAGCGGGAGCACGCCGCGCTCAAGGCCCTGGCCGACGGCACGATCCAGGCCGGGGACGTCGTGGTCATCCGCTACGAGGGGCCCAAGGGCGGCCCCGGGATGCGGGAGATGCTCGCGATCACCGGTGCGATCAAGGGCGCCGGACTCGGCAAGGACGTGCTGCTGCTCACCGACGGCCGGTTCTCCGGCGGCACCACCGGCCTGTGCGTGGGCCATGTGGCGCCGGAGGCCGTCGACGGCGGGCCGGTCGCCTTCGTCCGTGACGGCGACCGGATCCGGCTGGACGTGAAGACGAAGACCCTCGACCTGCTCGTGGACGACGCCGAGCTGACCGCCCGCCGGCAGGGCTGGCAGCCGCTGCCCCCGGTGTACACCCGTGGTGTGCTGGCCAAGTACGCCAAGCTCGTCGGCTCCGCCTCGACCGGAGCCGTCTGCGGCTGACCGCGACCCGACCCCGGGCGCCGGCGTGACCCCGTCACGCCGGCGCCGTCATGTCCGGGCCCCTCCCGGTCCGCGCTCATCCGGTGCGGCGCCGCCCTGCGGAGCAGGCCCGTTGCCGGGCCAGGCATGTGGCTGAGGCCTGTCGGCGTGAATGGGCCTGCGGTGCTTGCCTGTCGCGGGGGGTGCGCCTGCGGTGCTTGCCTGTCGCGGGGAGTGCGCCTGCGGCGCATAGATGCGCGGGCCCCGGGGTACCGCCGCAGCCTCGGCCCCGCGTACCGGGCCGAGGGTGCGGCGCAAGGAGGGTCACCATGTCGCTGACCGCTCCGGCGGGCCTGCTGGCAGCGTCGGGTAGCACCACCGGCCTGCGCCTCGACGTCAGCCCACTCGACTACGGGCTCATGATCGTGTACTTCGGCGTGGTGCTCGCGATCGGGGTGATGGCCCGGCGTTCGGTGGCCACCAGCGAGGACTTCTTCCTCTCCGGGCGGGCCCTGCCGGCCTGGGTGACGGGCCTGGCGTTCATCTCCGCCAACCTCGGAGCCATCGAGATCCTCGGCATGGCGGCCAACGGCGCGCAGTACGGGTTCACGACCGTGCACTTCTACTGGGTCGGCGCCATTCCCGCGATGGTGTTCCTCGGCCTGGTGATGATGCCCTTCTACTACGCCTCCCGGGTGCACAGCGTCCCGGAGTACATGCGCCGCAGGTTCAACGCGCCCACCCACTTCGTCAACGCGCTCAGCTTCGCCGTCGCCCAGTTGCTGACCGCGGGGGTGAACCTCTACGCCCTGGCGCTGGTGATCGAGGCCCTGCTCGGCTGGCCGCTGTGGGTGTCGATCGTCGTCGCGGCGTTCTTCGTGCTGACGTACATCACCCTCGGCGGGCTGTCCGGGGCCGTGTACAACGAGGTGCTGCAGTTCTTCGTGATCATCGCCGGGCTCATCCCGATCGTCGTCATCGGGTTGTCGAAGGCCGGCGGCTGGGGCGGGCTGCAGCACGGCTCGGTCCCGGCGACTACTTCAGCACCTGGTTCGGTCCCGGCGCGGGAAGCTGGACCAACCCGCTGGGGGACTGGATCGGGATCGTGTTCGGGCTCGGCTTCGCGCTGTCCTTCGGCTACTGGACCACCAACTTCGCCGAGGTCCAGCGGGCGCTGTCCGCCAAGGACCTGTCCGCCGCCCGGCGCACCCCGCTGATCGGGGCCTTCCCGAAGGTGTTCATCCCGTTCCTGACGATCATCCCGGGACTGCTCGCGGTGGCACTGGTGCCGGGGTTCAGGAGTGCGGGCGCCGACTACAACAACGCGATCCCGGCGCTGATGCGGGATCTGCTCCCCAGCGGTGTGCTGGGCATCGGGATCACCGGGCTGCTGGCCGCCTTCATGGCAGGGATGGCCGCGAACATCAGCGGATTCAACACCGTCTTCACCTACGACCTGTGGCGGCCGTACGTGGCCCGTGACCGGGACGACCGCCACTACCTGATGGTCGGCCGGGTGGCCACCGTCGTCGGGATCCTGATCGGGATCGGGACGGCGTTCATCGCGGCCGGGTTCAGCAACATCATGAACTACATCCAGACGCTGTTCTCGTACTTCAACGCCCCGCTGTTCGCGGTGTTCATCCTCGCCCTGTTCTGGAAGCGGGTGTCGCCGTGGGCCGGGTTCTACGGGCTGATCAGCGGCATCGTGGCGGCCTTCGTCGCGCACTATGTGCTGCCGCACTTCGGCTACTTCCACGCGGGGCAGTCGGTCGGGGGCAAGGTCAACGACCAGATGGTGAACTTCTACGGCGCCATCACGGCGGTGATCGTCTCGTGGATCGTGATGACCGGGGTGACCGCGGTGACCCGCCCGAAGCCGGTCGAGGAGCTGGCCGGGCTGGTCTGGGGTGAGCCCGACCCGGCCGCGGAACAACTGCGGCAGGTGCAGCGCCGGCGCCGCCCGCGGTGGTGGGAGTCGCCCGCGGTGCTGGGGACGGGTGCGCTGGGCCTGACCGCCGTGCTGTCGCTGATGTTCCTGTAGCCCGACGTCGCCCGACCGGAGGTCCAGATG
>DASTGO010000498.1:0-2187 GCA_035719045.1 Kineosporiaceae bacterium
GGGGCGGTCGAGGTCATCGTCCGCAGCAAGGACACCAGCGGCCGGCTGGTCTCGTTCCTGGCCCGAGCCGAGGTGCTGCCGGCCCGGTCCCCCGAGTGGGACGCCGCCGCCGAGGCACTGTCCGCGGCCCGGCTCAACGCCCGGGACACCGATGCGCAGCGGGAACGCTGGGCGTCCGGCGCGCTGATCTCCCGGCTGACCCCGGTGCGGCTGCTGACCAGCGCCCCGGGCGGCGACGACACCCCGTCCGGGGCGGCGCCGGTCCCGCCGAGCCCGGCGACCACGGTGGGCAGCCGTCCCTGGCATGCCGGTGGCCGCCCGGCGCAGCGTCGCGGCACGGTCCGCCCCTCCTGAGCCCGCCTCCCCGCCCCGCACGGGACCACCCCGCACGGCGAGCCGGCTCCGCAGCCCTGCGGCACCGTCGGCACGGGGTGTTCACCTGCCGTTGGCGGCGGGTCCGGCCGGCATCGGAAGCCACCCGGCGGTACCGGTGACTACCCTCGGGACGTGAGCGCGCGCACGGCTGCGGTCCGGTGATGGCCGGCCCCCCGACCCGGGTCTTCGTGGCCCGGCTCACCGGGTTGCCGGTGTTCGACCCGCTCGGCGACCAGGTGGGCCGGGTCCGCGACGTCGTGGTGGTGTTCCGGGCCGGCCGCCAGCCGCCGCGCGCGGTGGGATTGGTGGTCGAGGTCCCGGGCCGGCGCCGGGTGTTCCTGCCGATGACGCGGGTGACGAGCATGGACGCCGGTCAGGTGATCAGTACCGGCCTGGTGAACATGCGCAGGTTCGAACGCCGTCCCACCGAGACCCTGGTCCTCACCGAACTGCTGGACCGCACCGTCCGGCTGCGCCCCGAGCGCCGGACCGCAGCCGAACCCGAGGGCGACCAGGGCGGTACCGGTACCGCGACGGGCACCGGTACCGCGACCGGGGACGGCGGCACCGGGGACGGCGGCACCGGGGGCGGGCCCGCCGGCTGGAGCCAGGGCACGGGCGGCGCCGCCCCGGACAACCCGCCCGCGCCGGGCCCGGGAACCAACGGTCCGGCCGCCGACGGGGACCAGGTGACCGTGGAGGACGTGGCGATCGAGCCGGTCCGCAACCGGGAGTGGCGGGTGTCGAAGGTGTTCGTCCGGCGGGTCCGGCCGGGGCGGCTGCGCCGCCGCGGCGAGGGCCTGGTCGTCGACTTCGAGGACCTGACCGGCTTCGGGATCGTGGAGCAGCGGCAGGGCGCGGCGAACCTGCTCGCCGCCTTCGAGGAGCTCAAGGCGGCCGACCTCGCCGAGGTGGTCCGGGAGCTGACCCCCAAGCGCCGGATCGAGGTCGCCTCCGCCCTGGACGACGAGCGCCTGGCCGACGTCCTGGAGGAACTGCCCGAGGACGACCAGGTCGAGATCCTCTCCGGGCTGAGCCAGGAACGGGCCGCCGACGTGCTGGAGGCCATGCAGCCCGACGACGCGGCGGACCTGCTCGGCGAGCTGCCGCAGGAGCAGGCGGAACGGCTGCTCGGGCTGATGGAGCCGGAGGAGGCCGACGACGTCCGGCGGCTGCTGGCCTACGCGGACAAGACCGCCGGCGGGATGATGACCCCGGAACCGGTGATCCTGCCACCGGAGGCCACCGTCGCGGAGGCGCTGGCCCGGGTCCGCCGCCAGGAACTGCCGCCCGCACTGGCCGCCGCGGTGTACATCTGCCGGCCGCCGCTGGAGACCCCGACCGGGACGTACCTGGGACTGGTGCACATCCAGCGGATGCTGCGCGAGCCGCCGCACGAACCGGTCGGCACCCTGCTGGACCGGGATGTGGAGTCCCTCGACCCGGCCGCCCCGCTGGACCTGGTCAGCCGGCAACTGGCGACGTACAACCTGGTCGCACTGCCGGTGACCGACGACGGCGGCAGGCTGATCGGCGTGGTCACCGTCGACGACGTGCTGGACCACCTGCTGCCCGAGGACTGGCGCGAGGCGGACGACGACCTCGACGACATGACCGGCGAGGTGCACCGTGCCCGCTGACCGTGCCCCCGACCCTTCCGCCGGGCCCGGCCGTCCCGGTGACCCCGGGGAGGCGACCGGCACCGACGGCCCGGCCCGCACCCCGCGATCCCGCCCCGGACGGCTCACCCCGCCCCGGCGGATCGGCGCCGCCGCGGGCACCCGCCGTCCCGGCACCTTCCCGGGCGGCACG
>DASTGO010000499.1:0-3160 GCA_035719045.1 Kineosporiaceae bacterium
CGGTCGCGGTACCGCAGCCCGATCCAGCCCAGTCCAGCACAAAGCAACCCCAGCACCGCCGCGTCACCAGCAACGACCGTCGCTGTCAACTGCTGGTCACTGCTGGAGCCTCGATGGATCAGCCAGACCGCGAGGCTCGCACCAGCCACCAATACTGCGACGGCGACCGCCAACGCCAGCGGCAGCACCGCCTCCCGGGGTCGCGTCCCAGGGTCGGTGTAAACGACCGGTCGTAGGGGTCCGCTGTTGGTGGTGATGTTAGGCGACGGCTCCGACAGTCTCGGCGGGCTCGGGCGCGTCGGCCTGGTGCGGTCGGAGTTGCTGGGGTGGGTGCAGCAGGGTCCGGCGGAGGTCTTGGAGCAGGCGCAGGCCGGCGGGGGTCATGGTGAACCCGCGCCAGCCGGTGGAGGCGCGGTCCAGGACGGCCCAGACCAGGCGCAGGCAGGAGTGTTCTCCGGGGAGGCGGCCGATGACCTTGACCCGGCGGCGGGTCTCCCCGAAGGTGCGTTCGATGAAGTTGGAGTGCCGGATCCGCTGCCAGTGTTCGCGGGGGAACCGCAGGTAGACCGTGAGGTTCTCTCGTCCGGCGAGTAGGCAGTCCACGGCGGAGGGGTAGGACGCCCGCCATCGGGCGGCGAATTCGTCGATCCTCTTCTGCACCAACGCTTCCGCGTCGAGTCCCGGGTCGACGTCGTCGGGCACCTTGAAGATTTCCCAGTAGTCGGCCTTGACCTGGTCCTGGGCGTTCTTGGGGACCTTGGCGACGAGATTGCGGCAGCGGTGGATCAGACACCTCTGCCGCAGCGCCGCCCCCATGGTGGTCTCCACTGCGCCGATCAGGCCCGGGGCGCCGTCGGAGATCACCAGCAGTGGGCAGGTCAGGCCCCGTTCTCCCAGGCCGGTCAGGAATCCCGCCCACGCGTCGTGGGACTCGGTGGTGGCGGTCTCCAGGCCGACGAACACCGGCTTGCCGTCGGTGGTGATCCCCCACGCGGCCAGCACCGGCTCGGCGGAGGCGTTCGCGTGGTACTTGAAGTGCGAGGCGTCCAGGAACAGGTAGTCCAGCTCGACGTCGTCCAGGCGGCGGCCCCGCCAGGCGTCGTACTGGGTCTTCAGGTCCGCGCACACCCGCGAAACCGTCGACTTCGACACCGCCGCGGACTCACCCAGCGCCTCGGCCAGGGCCGCCTCGACGTCCCGGGTGGACAGGCCCCGCACGAACGAGGCGATCACCAGGGTCTCCAGCGCGTTGGTCTTGGTCACGTGCGCCCCGAACAGCTGGGACGCGAACCGCTCGGACGTGCCGCGCAGCTTGGGCCGCTGCAAGGTCACCGGGCCGGCGGTGGTCTTCACCGTGACCGGCGCGTACCCGTTGCGCATGCCCTCCACCGCGCCCTGCGTGGTGGAGGCGCGCTGGTAGCGGTCCCGACCCAAGAAGGCGGTGACCTCCGCCTCCAACGCGGCCTGCAGCAACAGTTGGGCACCCAGACGGGCGACCTGCTCGATCGCGGTCGCCAGGTCGGCGCCACCAGCGAAGATCTGGTCAATCTCGGCATGCAGCCGCTGACTCGGGGATACTCGACTCGACACGGACGTAGGCCCTTCTCTCCTGACTTGGCGGTCTGGAGCGGACCCTACGTCCGTTGTCATTTACACCAGAGCTGGGACGCGACCCCCGCCGGGCCGAGATCCCTGTTACGGGCTGTCGCTTGCCAGCGTGAGGGCCTATCACCCTGGATTCCGGGCATTATCCCGGGCGATAGAGCATGATTCAGAAGGGCTGCGACAGCCCGAGGCCCTCCGGTCGGGGGAACAGTCGGATGCTCTGGGCAGCCAGGCTGTCGCCGATCTCCCAGGCGTCTCCGGGCAGGCGGATGGTGAGCAGCGAACAGTCGAACACCCCGGCCAACTCGACGGCAGGGTGCGCAGGCAGTTGAGAGGCGCACGAGATGTCACCGGCCGCCGAGGGACGTGCCAGGTCCCCGTGTGCGCGAAGCACCAGGACGACGTTCTAGGCGAGGTCACCTTCCACGGCCTGATCGGGCACGACTCGTACGACGTCCGTCTGGCCGAGAGCCAGGCCCGGCGACAGGGGAAAGGTCTTCGGTCACCGCGTCGCCGAAGGAAACGAGTTGAGCCTCGACGCTGAGCGGATCAGTGAGGCACCCCCCGTACCCGTGCCAGCCACGAACACTGTGCCGCGATGGTTACACGTGTTCACGGTTGGCGCCGGGGTGTTCTTGGTCCTGCTGGGGTTCGTGTGGAGGGCTGGGGCGTCGGAGCTTGCGCCATCGAGGTCGGCCGACTCCGGCTGTGGGCAGCAGCGACGACCGCCGCCACAGCGACAACGCCGGAGCGCCAGACCCGTGCTCCCGTTGCCGACCAGAGCGACCGGCGTGTCGACGGTGAGGACTTCACGCCGGCGCCCTGCCCTGGCTCTACACGACGACGGGCCCGTCTCCCCAACCCCTATGCACTGAAGGACATGGTGCTCCTATGCCCCTGCACCCGACGGTTACCGACCTGGCGATGGCGCTGGTGCCGGTGACGAGCCTGCTCGCGTTGTGGTTGCGATTGTCCTGGCGGACCCGGCAGGAACGCGCCCGGCGTGGGACGCTGGTCGACCTGGCGCAAACCCTGCCGCCGGGCAGCGAACTGGAGGAGACCGCCGCTGACGGGACGCACCTGCGCATCACCCTGACGCCGTCCACACCGGCTGATCCGGGCTACCGGGCCTCAGGCCGCCGAGATGATCGTTGAGGGATGGGGGAGCAGAGAGTCCGATGACCGGGATGGATTCCGGGGATGACCCACCCTTGCTCGGCTTCCCGCCCGACGAGACTCCGGCCCCACGGCGCGATCGGGCCGGATCGACGGCCGGTCCGATGCCAGCCGCGGGGCTGATCACCCCGCGGGTCGCGGCGTTTAGTGTCTTCTACCGGGCCCACATCGAACGAGTGGTGGCCTTCCTGCGCTTCCAGGGCGCCAACTGGGCCGAGGCCGCCGACGTCGCACAGGAGGCTATGGCCGAGGCTTACCAGCGCTGGGAGACCCTCATCCGGCCCGACGCCTGGGTGCGGACTGTGGCGACCCGCGAGTTCATCCGCCTCCGCCTCCGCATCCACGAGGACCCCACCGAGCAGATCCCTGAACCGATGAC
>DASTGO010000500.1:0-3588 GCA_035719045.1 Kineosporiaceae bacterium
GGCAGTCGATCTGCCCGGTACGCTGGCTGAATGACCCGGGCGGTGACGGGCCAGTGGGCATTTGGTTACACCAGCGCTTGGCCGGAACCGGATCGCCTCTTGGGGGATCTGCCGATTCTTAGATGATCGTTCCGTTGGTTATTGCATGTGCGGTGTGTTGAACGACGTTTGGGGTGACGACCTGGCGGCCATGTAGCGACACTGACCGCGATGATGATCTCAGGGGCTGCCTGCGGGTGGCCCCTTGTTCGTGTGCGGCGACAGGGTGAGCACGTTCTGGAAAGCGCAACGGCCCTCCCCACTCCTTGGCCGGGCGGGAGGGCCGTTCCTTGGTGTCGGTGGAGGCACCCGTGCTCATGGTAGGTAGCGACCCGGTTGAGGTCGAACGGCGGCTGCGTTCGGGTGAGTTTGGTTGCCCGTGTGGTGGCGGGCTGAGCCCGTGGGGTCATGCCCGGGACCGGAGGGTGCGTGGCGTGGGTGTGCTTCGTCCGCGCCGGGCTCGGTGCGGCGCATGCCGGATCACGCATGTGCTGTTGGCGGTGTCGTGCCTGCTGCGCCGTGCCGATGCCGTCGAGGTGATTGGCGCCGGGCTCGTTGCGAAGGCCGCCGGTGTGGGGCATCGCCGGATCGCGGCGCGGCTGGGCAGGTCGGCTACGACGGTGCGCGGCTGGCTGCGTGCCTTCGTGCGCAACGCCGAAGGGGTCCGGGTGGTGTTCACCGCGTTGTTGACCGAGCTAGATCCGCTCACCGGCCCGCTGCCACCGGCGGGGTCGCTGTTGTCTGATGCGGTCGAGGCGATCGGTGTGGCTGCTGGCGCGGCCCGCCGACGGCTCGGTGTCGTCGGCGCGGTGTCGGCATGGCAGCTGGCCTCGGCGGTGACCGGGGGAAGGCTGCTTGCCCCGGCCGGGCTGGGCGTGCCGATCAACACGAGCTGGCCCTTGGGCGCGGCTGATTGATCAACGATCCTCGCGGCTCGTGTGTCCATTTCGAAGCGTGAGGAGGCGACCATGGCCAGCGGCCATGACGGGGAAGATCAGGTTCGGGCCGAACGGGCCCGGGCGATCGGGCTGTTCCGATACTCGGTGATCCGCGAGGCCGCCGACCGGCAACTCAGTACGAAGCAACGCGGGCGGTTGGTGCGTGCGCTGGCCGAGCGGGAACACACCGGCCCGTTTGGGGACCCGGTGCGCATCTCGCGGGCCACCATTGACCGGTGGATCCGGGACTGGCGCCGTGGCGGATTCGACGCGCTGGTGCCCAACCCGCGCCGGGTCCAGCCCCGCACCCCGGCCGAGGTGCTCGAGCTGGCCGTCGCGTTGAAAAAGGAGGTACCGGCCCGCACGGCGGTGCAGGTGGCGGCAATCCTGCGCGCACACTCCGGGTGGGCGCCCGACGAGCGCACTCTGCAGCGGCATTTCGTGCGCTGTGAGCTCAGCACCCGGCCGGACGGGCAACCACCGAAGGCGTTCGGCCGGTTCGAGGCCGAGGCGCCCAATGTGCGGTGGACCGGTGACGCGTTGCATGGCCCGACCGTGAACGGCCGCAAGGCGATCCTGTTCGCCTTCCTCGATGACCACAGCAGGCTACTGCCCGGTCACCGGTGGGCCCGACGAGAGGACACTGTCCGGCTGGAGGCCGCGCTGCGCACCGGGCTTGCTGCGCGCGGCATCCCCGGCTCGATCTATGTCGACAATGGCTCGGCATTCGTCGACAAGCAACTGCTGCGCGCCTGCGCGTCGCTGGGTATTCGGCTGATCCACTCCAAGCCCGGGCAGCCCGCCGGCCGCGGCAAGATCGAGCGGTTTTTCCGCACCGTGCGTGAGCAGTTCCTGGTCGAGATCGGCTCCGGCCGCGAGCTGGAGGACCTGGTCCAGCTGAACACGTTGTTCACCGCGTGGGTGGAGACCGTCTATCACCGACGAAGGCACTCCGAGACCGGACAGAGTCCGATCGAACGCTGGTCAGCCGGTGATCCGCCGGTGATGCCCTCGCCCGAGCAACTGCATGAGGCGTTTCTGTGGTCCGAGCATCGAACCGTCACCAAGACCGCCACGGTGAACCTGCACGGCAACCACTACGAGGTCGACACCGCACTGGTCGGGCGCAAGGTGGAGCTGGTGTTCGACCCCTTCGACCTCACCCACATCGAGGTCCGATGGCAGCACCGGGCGATGGGCACCGCGATCCCGCACCGGATCGGCCGGCACGTGCACCACAAGGCCCGCCCCGACGACACCACACCCCCGCCGGCGCCAACCGGGATCGACTACCTGCACCTGATCCAAGCCCAGCACACCACCGAACTCGCCGATCGGGTCCGCTACTCGCAGCTACCAGATGGGCCCGTATCCCGCCAACCCACCCCGCCCAGCACCGGCACCGGCGAGGAGACAGCACTATGATCGAGAAGCTGCAGGCCCACTACGGTTTCACCCGCACTCCCTTCGGCAGGGCGCTGGCGCCACAGACGCTGCACCGGCACGGCGCGCACGCCGAAGCCGTGGCCCGGGTGGGCTGGTGCGTCACCGAACGCGCGCTGGGCGTGATCACCGGCGAGGTCGGCGCCGGCAAGACCGTCGCCATCCGCGCCGCCCTCGCGTCACTAGACGCATCCCGGCACACGATCATTTACCTCGGCAACCCGGCCGTTGGCGGCCGCGGCCTCTACGCCGGCATCGTCTCCGCGTTGGGTGGCGTGCCCCGTTTCCACAAGTCCGCGTTAATCCCGCAGACCGTCGACCTGCTCGCCGCCGAAGACCACGAACGAGGCCGCACCGTCGTTCTTGTCCTCGATGAAGCACACCTTCTCCACACCGACCAACTCGAGGAACTCCGACTCCTCACCAATGCCGAGATGGACAGTCACTCCCCATTCGCCTGCCTGCTCGTCGGACAACCCACGCTGCGGCGGCGGATCAAACTGGGCACCTTCGCCGCCCTCGACCAACGCATCGCACTGCGCTACGCCATAACCGGTATGACCCACGAAGAGACCGCCAGCTACCTCCGCCACCACCTGAAACTGGCAGGGCGCTCAGACACCCTGTTCAGCGACGACGCCACCGGACTGATTCACCAGGTCTCCCGCGGGCTGCCCCGAGCGGTCAACAACCTTGCCATCCAAGCCCTCGTCGCCGCCTACGCCACCAACAAAGCCATCGTCGACGAGTCCAGCGCCCGCGCCGCGGTCGCCGAGGTCACCGCAGAGTGACCAGCACCACGACACACTGAACACAAGGCCCCGCCGGATACCCGGCGGGGCCTCCTTATACCCAAAATCACATCGACACGATCAATGACGCCATCGTCCTCATCCAGCGCGTCGTTCGACACGTACCACCGAGGCCCGAGCACCGCGAAACTGTGAGGAGTTGTCCGGATGACGGACATCATTGCCACCGCCGAGACGACCCCCCTGATCGACCCGCCGCCGCACCGCGACTGCCCGGTCCCGCCGGACCCGGAAAGCGCTAGTCGCCGCGGTCGGGGCTGGCCCGTCGGGATTGGGCACCTTGGCGGTCCGCGTCGCTCGCGAACTCATTCTGGCCGGCGGCCTTCGCCCCGCGTACCGGGAACGAACCTGGGGAG
>DASTGO010000501.1:0-25202 GCA_035719045.1 Kineosporiaceae bacterium
GGACCACGGCCCCCTCGGCGCAGCCCGCCCCGGCCAGGACCACGGTGGTGCGGACCACCGTGACCACGGGCTGGCGCTGGGCACTGCGCGAGACAGGGTCCCCCCAGAGGGGCAGCACCACGCCGGCCGCCTCGGTGACCGCCCCTCAGGCCCCGATGACCGCCCCTGCGGAGGTGCTGTCCTTCGTCTCCCCGGACGAGGACGGCACCTCCTCCGCACTGGAACGGGACGCCGAACTGTCCACCGACCTGGCCGTCACCGGAGCCGTGCTCGGGCCCGGCGGCACGGTCCAGGGAGTTCCCAGCACGGACAACCTGATCCGGGCGCATGCGCACGCCGCCCGGGGACTGCTCGTGGTGTCCAACTACGACGCCGCCATCGACGACATGAACGGCCCGGCCGCGGCCGCCCTGCTGCGGGACCCGGCGACCCGGTCCGCGCTGGTGGCCGCGATCACCCACGCGGTGACCTCCGGCGGATGGGACGGGGTCGACATCGACCTGGAATCGCTGCCGGCCGACACCGCCTCCGCGCTGGTCGACCTGGTCACCGGGGTCAAGGCGGCACTGGGTGAGCGGGAGGTCGTGGTGTCTACCCCGGCCGGGAGCACGCCCGGCGACCTGGCCGGCTACGACCTGGGCCGGCTCGGGGCGGCCGCCGACCGGATCGACTGGATGGCCTACGACGAGAACACCGCGAGCGGGGACGCCGGTCCCGTCGCGGGCCTGGACTGGGTGCGCGGCGGGCTCGCCCTGGCACTGCGGCAGGTCCCCGCCGGCAAGCTCCTGCTGGGCGTCGCCGGGTACGGCTACGTCTGGCCGGCCCACGACAGGCCGCATGAGCTGGACTGGACCACGCTGCAGGCCCTGGAGCACACCCCCGGCGCGCAGGTCGTGCAGGACCAGACCCAGGGCGAGCTGACCGTGCACCTGCCGGACGGCGGGACGGCGTGGTTCGAGGACGCCGCCGCTGTCGCCCGCCGCGCCCAGCTCGTGGGGCAGGACCACCTGGCCGGCGTCGCCCTCTGGCGGGTCGGTTCGGAGGACCCGGCCACCCTCGGATCCCTGCCCGCCCAGCCGGTCAAGCCGGCGGGGCTGTCCACCGACGGTCGACCGGTGGTCCGGGTGGCGGCGACGGGCCTGGTCGCGCTCACCTTCGACGACGGCCCCGACCCGACCTGGACCCCGCAGATCCTCGACGTGCTGCGCCGCGAACAGGTCCCTGCGACTTTCTTCGTGGTCGGGCAGCAGGCGCTGGCGAATCCCGGGATCCTCACCGCGGAGGTGAACGCCGGGGACGTGGTCGGCAACCACACCTACTCCCACCCGGACATGAACGCCGTGTCCGCCTGGCAGGCCCGGCTGGAGATCCAGGGCAACGAGGCGGTCGTCGACAGCGTGATCGGACACCGGCCGCTGCTCTACCGCAGTCCCTACGGCAACGGGGACCGGGTGGTCGGTGACCGGACCCGCGACGACCTCGCCGGATCCCTCGGCCTGCAACCGGTCGGCTGGACCGTCGACTCACTGGACTGGTCCCGGCCGGGCACGGACCGGATCATCTCGAACGTGATGGCCGGGGCCGCCCCGCTGACGGTCATCCTCATGCACGACGGCGGCGGCGACCGCTCCCAGACGGTGGCCGCGCTGCCGGCCGTCATCGAGCGGCTCAAAGCGGCCGGGTACCAGTTCGTCACCGTGCCCGCGCTCAACGGGGCGACGGCCAGCGCCTACGCCACCCCGCGCTCCGGGGAGCAGCAGTTGCGCTGGACGGCCGAGGTGGTCGCCGTCCGGCTCGGGCACGGCGGGCTGCTGGCCCTCGGCTGGATCGCGCTCGCGGTGGCCCTGCTCAGCATCCTGCGCCTGCTGGTGGGCGGGCCGCTGGCCCTGGTGCACGCCTGGCGGGCACACCGCCACGGTCCGCAACGGAACGCGGAATCCCTTGCCGCCCAAGGGGATCCACTGCCCACGGTGTCGGTGCTGATCCCGGCGCACAATGAGGAGAAGGTGATCGGGAAGGCGCTGGCGGCGCTGGCCGCACTGCGCGGGGCGGAGCGTCCGCTGGAGGTCGTCGTCGTCGACGACGGCTCCACGGACGGCACCGCCGAGGTGGTCAGAACCATTGCCGCCCAAGGGGATCCGGGTCAGGTACCGATCCGGCTGCTGCAGCAGGCCCAGTCCGGCAAGGCCGCGGCGCTCAACGCCGGGATCGGCGCCGCCCGCGGCGAGGTGGTCGTGGTGATCGACGCCGACACCGTGGTCACCCCGGAACTGTGCCGGGCGATGGCGGTGCACTTCCTCGACCCTTCGGTGGGGGCGGTGGCCGGGAACGTCAAGGTGGGCAACCGGCACCGGCTGCTGGCCCTGCTGCAGGCCGCCGAGTACGTGACCAGCCTCAACCTGGACCGGCGCGGCCAGGCCGTGCTCAACACGATGGCCGTGGTGCCGGGCGCGGCCGGGGCGTTCCGGCGCTCGGCTCTGCTGGCCGTCGGCGGGTACCCGACCCAGACCCTGGTCGAGGACGCGGACCTGACGATGATCCTGCTGCGGGCCGGCTGGCGGATCCCGTACGAGCCGCGGGCGGTGGCCTGGACGGAGGCCCCGGAACGGTTCCGGGACGCGCTCAAACAGCGCCGCCGCTGGTCCTACGGGACGCTGCAGGTACTGGCCCGGCATGCGGACGTGATCGGTCGGCCCCGCTACGGCGCGCTCGGCCTGGCCGGGATGCCGTGGAACCTGGTCAGCCAGATCCTGCTGCCGGCACTGGCCCCGCTGGTCGAGCTGTACCTGGTGTACCGCCTGCTGACCGGGGACACCGGCCCCGTGGTGCAGGTACTCGCCCTGGCCGCCGTCCTCGACGTGGTCATGGTGGCGATGGTCACCCTGGTGGAGCGCGAGAGCTGGCGGCTGGTCGCGGTGGCGCCGCTGCTGCGCTGGATCTGGCATCCGCTGCAACTGGTCTCGGTGCTGCTCAGCTTCCGGCGCTGGCTGCGCGCGGAGGAGCACCGCTGGTCCCCGTCCCGCCGGTACGCCACCGTCACCGCACCCACCGGGCCGGTCCGGCCCGTGGACGAGCCGGCCGGCGCACCGGCGCAGACCGGCCCGGCACCCGGGGACCGGACCGCGGCCACCCCGCTGCCCCTGAACCTGCAGCTGCACCTGCCCCCGCCGGAACCGGACGCGCCGGATCAGCCGGTACCGCCGGAGCTGCCGCGGGAGCCGGTCTCCGCCGGCCTGTCCCAGCAGCATCCCGGGACCGAGCTGTCCGGCCGGGACTGAGCCGCTGTCCGAGGGGGACTGAGCCGGAGACCGGGTGTCCGCTCAGCCCCCCGGACCGGCCGCTCAGCCCCCCCCCCGAACCGGTCGCTCAGTCCTGCGGACCGAAGGCGACGATCGAGCCGGACGCACGTTCGCTGCGGGTGAGGGCACGCAGGACGGCGGGCTGGCCGTGCCGACGGGCGGCGAGGGTGGCCAGCAGACCCAGCACCGGCAGCAGGGTGTCCTCGGGCAGCGGGGGCGTCGGCAGGTCGACGCTGACCGCCAGGTCGTCGAGGTGGACGGAGATCTCCAGGGTCCGGGTGAGCAGCGTCTCCGCCAACGGCAGCGCCCAGGGACCGGCCGGGGTCGGCATCGGGCGGGCCGGGTCGGCGGCCGGGAGCGCGGACTCCAGACCGGCGAGGGCCTCGTCCACCGCCGCCAGCAGCGCCGCATGCCCGTCCCCCGCGAGCTGCTCGCCGCGGTCGCGGATCGCGACATTGATCGCCGCGTCACGGTCGGCACCGACCCAGGTGGCGCGGGCGTAGTGGTCCAGTGCCCGGACAGACTCGGCGACGGGCGGGTCCGCGGCCAGCAGGTCCGCGACCATGAGCACCTGGGACCCGAGATGCGCGGCCAGGCCGCCGACGGTGAACCCGGGCAGGGCGCTCGGCCGGTCCCAGGCCGTGGACACCGCGGGGTCGGCGATCAGATCCCGGGCGGTGCGGGCGGCGGCAAGGTAACCGGGTGCGTCGATCGTCATGACCGTCACCGTAGCGACCGGACGGCGCAGTGCCCGCCGTCAGGTCGGTGCCCGCCGCCAGGTCGGTGCCCGCCGCCAGGTCGGTGCCCCGGCCCGAGCCGGACATCGGGATACGGCTCGGGCCGGGCACATCCAGCACCGGGCCCCGCGTGGGCAGGGCGTGGGTGTCCTGGTCCGGGAAGGTGTCGGGGTCAAGCGGTTCGAGGCCGAGACGGCGCAGCGCCGGGGCGAACCGGTCCGGTTCCCGTCCGCGGTCACACCTGCACCTCGGCCGCCCCGATCCTGGTGGAGGACGGCGAACTGGTCACCGCCGTGGACACCTCGGGTCCTCCCACACCTGGTCCGGGGTACGGACCCGCGCGGCCGCCGGGTCACCTCCGTAGCGGCGCAGCAACTGCATCTCGTCGATCCCGTGCACCAGGTCGGGCAGACCTGGGGGAACTGTCCCACCCAGCCGGCCTCTGGAACCGGCGGGAACTGCCGGTGCCAGACCGGGCCGGGGAAGGCCGGCGGCACGGCCTCGGCCAGCTCAAGCAGGGACCGTGGCTGCGGGTGCAACTGCTTCAAGAGCTCTCAGTCCAGCCGGCCGCCGAAGGCGACCGGGAGCCGGTTTCCGATCGGAAGGCCGCCTTCCAGGGCGTCGGCGACCTCGTCGAGGACGTCGCCCAGGGCGGGCCGGCGACCGAAGTGCGTACCGTCCCCCTTGACCATCTCGCCGACGGCGCCGTGGGTGTCACCGGGGCGGCAGCCCAGGACCATCTCACTGGCCGAGATCGTGGTGGCGAAGGGCACCCACTGCGGGTGCCAGTAGGAGCCCACCAGGTCGCCGTCCGGGTCCACCCCGGTCAGGGCCTCCCGGGTGATCCGCCAACCCTCGACGATCTCCGCCGCCGACATCGGCCGGTACCCGCCGGGGACCTCGAAGAACGGCCACGTCGACGAACAACCGTCATGGCACAGCAGCGACTCCACGAGCTCAGCGGGGAAGACCACGCCGCTCGTCTCCCGCGCCCACGCGATCGCCTCGGCCGAGGCCGGGGGGCCGCAGCGACGCCGCCGTCTGCGCCGCGTGACGGGCCAGCCACCCCTCGATCCGCTCCCAGGCCTGCGCAACGTCCCCCGGCACTGCCCCGGCGCTGCCCCGCCCCTCCCCGTGTTACCTCCGCCCTACGTAGAGACGCCGGGGCTCCCTGTACCTCAGGCGGCCGGCCGCCCAGCCACCGGCGTCCGGCGCCCGCCTGCCGACCGGGGACGCCGCCCCGGCGGTACAGGGAGCGCGAGGGCTGCGCGTCCGGGGGCTCCTCACGGCAGTCTCCCCACGGTGATGTCCCCACGGTGGTGAGCGCAGCACACCTGCCCGCTCGGTGCCCTGGGCCGCCTTCCCGGCGGCCTTCGTCCGCCCCGCATGTCGCGGTATCGTCCGGAATGCGTCCGCGATCGCCGGGCGCGGTCCGGCGAGACACCGCCGTCCCGCGTCGCGGTGCTCCCGGGGGCCACCCCGCCGGCTGGACGGCCGCCGTCCCGGACCACACAGAGGTCAGCATGGGCACTGAGGAGTTCGACACCGGCCAGCCGCACTCCGCGCGGGTCTACGACTACCTGCTCGGCGGGAAGGACAACTTCGCCGCCGACCGCGCCGCCGCGGAAATGGCTCTGGGGAAGCTGCCCACCCTGCGCGCCTCCGTGCAGGCCAACCGCAGCTTCATGATCCGCTCCGCCCGGTACCTGGCGGCCGAGCGGGGGCTGCGGCAGTTCCTCGACATCGGCACCGGCCTGCCCACCGCACCCAACCTGCACCAGGTCGTCCAGGCCGTGGACCCGACCTGCCGGGTGGTCTACGTCGACAATGACCCGATCGTGCTCGTCCATGCACGGGCGCTGCTGACCAGCGCACCCGAGGGCCGGACGGCCTATGTCGAGGCCGACCTGCGGACTCCGAAGGCGATCACCGACACCCCCGCACTGCGGGACACCCTGGACCTCGACCGGCCGGTCGCCGTGAGCCTGATCGCCGTCATGCACTTCGTCACGGACGACGACGCCACCCGGCAGATCCTGTCCGCCCTGATCGACCCGCTGGCCCCCGGCAGCGCGCTCGCCCTGTCCGTGGTGACCACGGACGCCGACCCGGACGCCGCCCCCGCCGGGTTCGAGTCCCTACGGACGAACGTGACGGCAGTCCGGCCGCGCACTCTGGCCGAGGTCGAGGCCATGTTCGACGGGCTGGAACTCGTCGAGCCCGGCGTGGTCCCGGTGCACCAGTGGCGTCCCGACTCCAACGCTCCGCGCCTGCTCGACACGCAGGTGCACGTCTACGGCGCGGTCGGCATCAAGCCCTGAGGTCGCCGCAACCGGAGCCCGATCCCACCCCAGTTCCGGGGCTTCTGCAGCAGGCCACAGCCTCACGGGCAGCTTCTCCAGGCTCTGGAGCCACCCCTCCCTGCTGGGGTTCGTTCCAGGAACCGGACCACACGCACGCCCCGCACCCACAACCGTCCCCCGGGCCAGCCCACCCCGCCGTCACCACGGCCCCCAGGTCCCCCGCTGTGCCGGCACCGGCACCAGCACCCACACCCGCGTCGGTACCGGTACCGGTACCGACGCCGAGCTCAGGGTCGGGCGTCGGGAAGGTCAGCGATCGCGGGAGTGGTGGTCACGGCTGGTCCTCCCCTGTCCCTGGTGTGGGTGGCTGGGCGAGGCGGTCCAGGATCACGGTCAGGATGGCGGTGTCGACCGGGTCCAGGCCCGCCACCAAGGTCTCGCGGTCGCGGTCGCCGGTCAGGACCCGGCCGATCCGCGCGGCCAGGTCCGCCCAGTCGTTCGTCTCTGCGAGCTGGGTGAGGAGGTCGGTGAGTTCGGCCGGGGTGTGACCGGTGGCCGCCGCGGCCGCGACGGCGTTGATGACTGGCTCCCACCGGGCCACCTGCCCCTCGACATTCGGGGTGGGGTTCTGGTCTGGGTCGAGGGTAGTGGCGTGGTGGAGGAGTTCGGTCAGCACCTGGTCGGCGGTGGCGGGGTCGGTCAGGTGGGTGACCAGGTCGGTGTAGTGGACGCCGTCGGTACGTTCGACCAGTGCGGCGACCTGCGCCAGGGTCACCGGCATCCCCGCGGCCTCCTGGGAGGTGGTGCGGAGGTCGCGGGCGAGGGCGCGCAGGACGACGGCTAGGTAGTGGGTGTCGCCGGTGAGGTGGTGGAGGAGGGCGGCGGCGAGGCGGTGAGCGCGCTGCTCGGCCGGGTCACCGCCCAGACGGGTGAGGTAGATGGCGAAGTTGTGGTGGGAGCCCCCGATGCTGCGGGGGTCGGGGCGTACGTACTTGTAGCGCAGGGCCTGCCGTTCCAGGCGGACCGCGTCGTCATGGTGGCCGCGTGCGTCTTCGAGGTCGGCGCGGGCGGAGAAGACCTTCCCGAGCTGGTCGGTGTCGCCAGCCTCCTCGTCGATGCGCTGGCAGTCGTGCAGGAGCCGGTCGGCGTCACCGTAGCGGCCGAGCTCGATCAGGGGACCGTGGTCGTTGTAGCGGGTGTAGGCAAGTTCGTGGGCGGTGGCGCCCCGGGCCCTCATGATGTCCAGGACGCGGGCGTTGTGGTCGAGGGCGTCCTGCCAGCGGCCCAGGGCGAGCGCGGAGCCGTAGCCGGTGTCGTGGAGGGTTTCACGGACGTTCCACGGGTTGACGGGGTCGTCGGGTCCGGGCTGGTCGGGTAGCCCCGCCATCGTCTCCAGGAGTGAGGGGAGTTGGTCGAGGACCTGCTGGTGCTGCCCGGTGTCGGCGAGGAGTTGCAGCCGCCGCCCATGGTCGGCGAGTTGAGTCCAGGGGCCGAGCCCGGCTGCCCGGGTGTGGGCGATCTTCTCCTCGACCAGGGTCAGGGCCTGCCGGGCGCGTCCGGTAGTCCGATACAGGTTCGCCAGGTCCCCAGCGGCGGCGGAGGCGCGGCGGTGGTCCCCGGCCTGGGCGGCCTGGGCGTAGGCGTCGCGGGTGAGGGTCTCAGCCCGGCCCGGGTCCACCAGCCGAAGGGCGGCGGCGAGCACCCCGAGTGCCCTCGGGTCACCGGTGGCGTCGGCGATGGCCTCCAGCAGGGGGATCACGGCCAGCGCGGTGACCGGGTTGAACAGGTCCGCCTGCCGGGCGCGTTCCAGGAGGGTGCCGGCGGTGTCCCAGTCGTGCAGGCGGATCAGGTAGGGGGCGGCGTGCAGGCCCGCGCGGACCAGCAGCCCGGTGGCCTGCCGACCGGCGTGGATCTCGGTGCGGGCGTGGCCGGCGACGGCGCCCCACCAGGCGGCCAGTTCGGTGTCGACCGCGGCCTGCAGACCGGGTGGGGTGTCCGCCTGCACCGTCTGGACGATCCCCGGGTGGACCCGGTACCCGACCAGGCTCTGCGGGTCGGCGGGGTCCAGGGGAGTGGCTGCGACCAGCGCCGCCTCCACCAGCGGCCGCAAGGTGTCCGCGGCCAGGGGCGGGGTGCCGGGGGTATGCAGACGGGCCCAGATGTCGGCCCAGTTCTGCTCGACCACGAAAGAGTCACGGTCGTCTTCCTCGATGGCGCACAGGACCTGCAGGAGGAGCCGGGACGCGGTCGGGAGGCTGGTGAGGGTGGTGCGGGTCCACGCGGTCAACGCGATGAGCAACTGGCCGCCGTCGAGGGTTGTGGTCCCCGCGGTGAGGAACGCCTCCAACCGGCCGGTGGGCATGGACCGGCCCGCGGCGGCCACCGCGTCGGCCAGCCGGGCCGGGTCGGCAGCAGCGGCGTCGGCCAACTCCAGCAGCTTCGGGTGACCCTGCACCAGGGTCAGCGCCGCCCGCGCCAATTCCCGCCCCGACAGGGCCTTCGTCGGCTCGGTCGTGTCACGGATCGGGGCCGGTTCGGTTTCGAGCAGGGCGCGCAGGTGAGGCAGTTCGCGGGCCAGTTGCAGGGTCTCGTCGCGGGTCAGGGCGTGCACGGCCTGCACCCGCACAAGGCCAGGGTCTAGGCCGACCGGTGGGGTGCGGGTGGTGAGCACGAGCCGGGATTCCCCACCGTGGCCGGTCAGGGTCCGGAGGAGGGGCGCCCAGCGGGGGTCGCGCCACTCCCCCTGCGCGGTGAGCAGGGTCTCCAGGTTGTCCAGCACCAGCAGGATCCCGTTGTCCCGCAAGACCACCGCGAGCCGGGGCAGGAACGCGGTCAACGCCTCAAGGTTGCCGATCTTGTCAACCATCGACAGACCGGGGAGCTGCTGTTCCAGGGTGAGGGCGAACAGGCGGAGAGCGTCGCCGAACTGGGCGGGGTCGGTGGGAGCTTGCCAGAACGCGTGGTGGGTGAAGGCCTCGCGGTGCCGGTAGGCCAATTCCAGTGCGGCCGAGGTCTTGCCGGCACCGGCCATCCCGTGGAACACGATCGTGGACTGGGTCGAGTCGGGGGCCAGGACGCGGGAGGCAGCGGCCAGGGCCGGGCCGCGGCCGACGAACCGGGCCGGCTCCGGAGGAAACCCGGCCATGCGGGTGTCGTCGACGTCCAGGCCGCCGGTGCGGGGGCCCCTGGGCGGGGTCAGGGTCAGGCCGATCGCGGTGGCCCCGAACACCGCCGGTGTCCCGACCGACAGGGCAGGCGCCCCCGGAGTCGGGGCCGGGCCCGCCGCGACAGCGACCGCCTCCGCCACGGCACGGTCCACCGTGTGGCCCCGCGCGAGGACCCGCTCGTAGAAGGCGTCCGCCAACCCGATCGCGAAGTCGTCCACCACCGGGTAGCGCATCGCCACCACCGCGCACCCCAGCCGGTCGGCGACCGCCCGCGCGATGCCCTCGCGCGCCGCGGCAGCCTGTTCGGCTTCGGCCTGGGCCTGTTGCTCCAGGGGCTCGGCCTGCTCGGCCAGGCCGAGCCAGCGCAGCGTCTCCGCCGTCGTCGCCGCCCCCGACTCACACGCCGACACCACCGCCAGTTTCACCCGCCGCCGCGCCGGCGCCAGCAGGGCCACCAACTGCTCGGTGGTCACCGGGTCGGCGGCCCCGGACGTGGTTTCCAGCAGGAACTGCCCAGCACCCCCATGCCCGGACAGGTGCAGGACATCCCACCCCTGGCCGTCATCGGCCAGTTCGGCCAGCTTCTCCCGGGTCACCCCGTACTGGACCACCGCCAGTTCGATCCGCCGCCCCGACCGCGCCCCCACCCGACGCACCAGCCGCGCCAGCTCATACCGCTCCCGCCGCAACCCCAACACCGACCCACTGGTCGGCAGGCTGAACACGCCCAGCACCCGCAATGCCCCCTCGACCGGGGCCTTACCGCCCACCGGTGCAGGGACCGGTACACCTACACCGATGCCAGCAGCGGTGGTGGCGGCGTTGGCGGGCAGGTCGTAGACGAAGGTGACGTCCCCATAGGAGGCGAGCGGGCGGCCGGCGGCGTGCGCCAGTTCCCACGGCAGGAACGCCAGCCAATCCGCCCCGGCCGGGACCTGCACGTGGACCGTCACCGACCCGGCCGACGCCGCGGCCACGATCGCTGCCCCGATCGTCTCGCCGAGGGCGTAGGCGCCGGCGTAGGCGCCCACCCGCGCCACCAGTTCGGCCTCACTGGCCAGGCGCCGGTCCGGGGCAGCATTCCACCGCAACCACCGATACACATCCGCGAACGCCTGCGTCTCGGCGGCGTCCGGGTCCAGCTTCACCACATGGTCGGCCAGCGGGGTACCGGTGACCGGATCAGTCAGCAGCCACCGCCACGACCACCGATCAGTCACCTGCGCCGACAACACCAACACACCCACAGCGCGCCACCCCCCCCATACGGGTGAAGAACGGCACCGACAGTAGTGCGCGCGTCACCAGTCCGGCACGCTGACGCCCGCCCCCAACCCGGCACTATCCGCGGCCCCAACTGTCGATAGCAGGAACCCACAGGCAAGCGGCGAGGCCAAGGTCACCAACCACGGGCAGACCGAGCATCGGGCAAACACCGCCCCCACCACCCGGCGAGGTCGAATCCCCGACCCACTCCCCGACGCGAGGAACCCGCAGGCCACGAGTCCTGACCACGCACAGAGGCAGGGCCGAAAGGAGAGTGACGGGGTGGGTCTGGCGTGGAACGAAACCGGGCCGATTCCGTTCCATCCCCGTTCCACACCACCACCGAAACGGCGTCAGGATCGGTTGCGGAACGTCATCGCCGCAGATCAGACAAGGTGCCCCCGGCAGGATTCGAACCTGCGCTCCCGCCTCCGGAGGGCGGTGCTCTATCCCCTGAGCTACGGGGGCTCGGGAACTGGACGACCATATCAGCCCCCGGGACCGGAACCGAAACCGGATTGGCGCGTCCCGGCGGGTGCCGGAAGGGCCTGCCCCGGCACCGGTCAAACCGCGCCAGGACGTAACATCACGAGGGGACGCCGAGGCGTCCGGCAGCGGTGTCGAGGGCGCGGAGGAATCCGGCAATGATCATGCATCTGGCGCTGTTCACCTGGCGGGAGAGCACCTCGCGCGAGGACATCGCCCGGGTCGAGACCGAACTGTCCCGGATGCCGTCGGTGGTCCCGGCCCTGCGCGAGTACCACTTCGGGCCCAATCTGGGCCTGCGGCCGGGCACCGCGGACTTCGCCGTCTGCGCGGTGATCAGCCAGGCCGAACTGTCCAGCTACCTCGACCACCCCGAGCACCAGCGGGTGGTGCGGGAGGTCATCTCACCCCTGCTGGCGAGCCGGACAGCGGTCCAGATCGAGCACCTGGACCGGGTTCCGCCGCGCTGAACCCGGTCTCGGACCGGCTCGACCGGAGAGCAGCAGCTACAGGGCCGGCAGCAGCGTGAACGGAGGCTCGGCCAGCCCGCCGTCGAGCCAGGCGACGATCCGGCCGACCAGGTCCGCGGTCTCCTCCCAACCGGACACCGCGACACACGCCACTCCGGCCGCCAGCACCGGATAGTCGTTGCCGTCACGGTCCAGCCGGTCGCCGATGAACAGCAGGCCCGCACGAGTGGTGTCCAACTGCTCGACCAGCTTCTCGATCCCGTATGCCTTGTCGATCCCCTTGCGGGTGATGTCCACCGAGGTGGACCCGCCGGAGCGGACCTCCAGGTCGGGCAGCAGCCGGGCGGCATGCTCACGCAGGGCGGTCTTCTTCCGGCCGTCGGGGTCCCAGGCCGCCTTCGCCGCCAGCGGGGCCTGCTGCCCGAGGGCGGAGAAGGTGATCTGGCTGCCGCGGTCCTCGATCACGTCACCCCAGGTGTGCTCCTCCCACAGGCCGAGCGCCTGGGCGCCCTCCCGCAGCACCTGGATCACGCGGGACTTCTCGTCCTCGTCGAGGTCCTCCGCATAGATCTCCTGCCAGGCCCCGTCACCCCAGCTCAGGTACCGGGTCCCGCAGGTGGGCATCAGGTGCAGCCGGGTCAGCAGGTCCTCGCCCGCCTCCAGGTGGCGCAGCACCTGGCTGTCGAACTGCTCGAACCGGCCGCCGGAGATGATGCAGACCTCAACCCGGGCCAGCAACTGGACCAGCAGCGCGGCCATCCGGGGGTTGATGGTGGACTTCGAGGGGGCCAGCGTGTCGTCGAGGTCGAACACCACGGCACGGGGCCTGTCGCTGTACTCGGTCATGGTCTTTCGCCGCGCCGGGCGCGTCCCCCTTCTGGTCCTCCCGGCGCATCACCGGGCGGAACGAGGCTACCCGAGGGGCACCGGACGGCGGGCCGGGTCCAGGAAACGTCCCACAAAGTGGATGATCGGGACGAATCAGGGCAATCGTGCGGACAGGTAGCTGCGCAGCAACCACTCCGCCTCGGCGATCAGCGCCGGATCTCCCTCCCGGTCGGCCCGGAAGGCCAGCCGGAGCAGCCCGTCCGTCACCTCGACCGCCACCCGCAGCACCGGCTCCACCGCGGCACCGCCACCCAGACCGAGTTCCCGGATCCCGAACTCCGCCAACCGGCGGGCCACCAGCGCGTTGTTCTCCTCGCCCGCCGGACCGTCGAGCATGTGGTCCCGGCCGGGACGGGCGTCACCGAAGTCCACCGCCCCGAACCCGGGGACGGACCGCTTCATCACCACGAACTCCCCCACCACCACCGGAGCGGTGTCCGACCACCGGCCCACAGGTGCCGCTGTGAACCGGACCCCCATCCGACGCACCCACTCCTCGAGGTTGCGCTGCGCCAGCGCCCCGCACAGGGCCTGCTTGCCCCCGAAGAACTGGTACAGCGTGCCGATCGGGACCTCGGCCCGGCGGGCCACCTCGCGCGTGGTCAGGGCGTCATAGCCGACCTCGTCGAGCACTTCGGCGCAGGCATCCAGAAGGCGGGTCACCCGCTCCTGACTGCGCCGCTGCACCGGTCGACGGCGGACAACTCCGGCCTCTGGCACCGCTCACCCCCGCACGTCTAACATGTCCGCGACCTAACATGAACAAGGCTCATCTTAGCCGGAGGTCACGATGCCTGATCTGCCCGTCTTCCCCAGCAGCTTCCTGTGGGGAGTCGCCACCTCGTCCTATCAGGTCGAGGGCGCCGTCGACGAAGGCGGCCGGGGCCGGTCGGTCTGGGACACCTTCGCGCACACCCCGGGCCGGATCCACGACGGCAGCACCGGGGACGTCGCCTGCGACCAGTTCCACCGCTACCCCGAGGACATCGCGCTGATGTCCGGCCTCGGGCTGAACGCCTACCGGTTCTCCATCGCCTGGCCCAGGATCCAGCCCGACGGAACCGGCCCGGCCAACGCCGAGGGCCTGGCCTACTACGACCGCCTGGTCGACGCGCTGCTGTCCGCGGGCCTCACGCCGGTGCCGACCCTGTACCACTGGGACCTCCCCCAGCCGCTGGAGGACGGCGGCGGCTGGCTGTCCCGGGACACCGCCCAGCGGTTCGCCGACTTCGCCGGGCTGGTCGCCGCCCGGCTGGCCGACCGGGTGCCGCACTGGATCACTCTCAACGAGCCGTTCATCCACCTGGCCTCCGGCTACGCCCTCGGGGTCGAGGCGCCCGGCCGGACCCTGCTCTTGGACGCCCTGCCGGCCGGCCACCACCTGATGCTCGGGCACGGGATGGCCACCGCTGCCCTGCGCGCGGCCGGTGCCGGGGAGGTGATGGTCACCCACAACTACACCCCGGTCACCCCCGCCTCGGACTCCCCCGACGACCTCGCGGCAGCCCATGCCTACGACCTGCTGCACAACTGGATGCTCACCGACCCGGTGCTGCTCGGGCGCTACCCGGACCTGTCCGCTCTCGGCCTGCCGGGCGACGCCGCCCCGCCGTGGGTCGCGGACGGCGACCTGGCCACGATCGCCGCCCCGCTGGACGGCCTCGGGGTCAACTACTACAACCCGTCGCGGATCGCCGCCGCGGGCACCGACGTCCCGAACCCGTTCGCGCCGTTGCCCTTCGTGCCGATGCCGATCGACGGCGTGCCACACACCGGGTTCGGCTGGCCGGTGGTCCCGTCCGGGCTGCGCGACCTGCTGCTGCAGCTGGGTGACCGCTACGGCGACGCCCTGCCACCGGTCTACGTCACCGAGAACGGCTGCTCCTACCCGGATGCGCCGGACGGGTCCGGGGCGGTGCACGACCCCGACCGGATCGCCTACCTCGACGGCCACCTGCGCGCCCTGCACGAGGCGATGGCGGCCGGGGTGGACGTGCGCGGCTACTTCGTCTGGTCGATCCTGGACAACTTCGAGTGGTCACAGGGGTACAGCCAACGGTTCGGCCTGGTGCACGTCGACTTCGGCACCCAGCGCCGCACCCCGAAGGACTCCTATGCCTGGCTGCGCGACCAGCTCGCCCGGCAGCGGGAGGCCACGAGCGTCGGGAGCCCGGCATGACCGCCGGCGGCCAGCCGGTCGAGCCCGGGGTGCCCAGGTTCGGACAACCGGTCGAGCCCGGGACGACCGGGTTCGGACAGCCGGTGGAGCCATGGGCGGCAGAACTCGGACAGCCGGTGTGGAAGGACCGGCACGCCCCGGCGTCCCCGTCCCCGTCCGACGGGGTGCCCGGGGGGCTGCGCGGGGCGCTCGCCGAGCCGACCGTCCCGGTGAGCGCGCTCTGGACGACCTTGCTCGCCCTGGCGAACCTCGGCCTCTGGATGGGCTACTTCGGCCCGTTGCAGGTGCTGCTGCCGCTGCAGGTCGAACAGATCGACGCCGCGCACAAGACGACGCTGCTCGGCATCGCCACCGGCGTCGGAGCTTTCGTCGCCGCCCTGCTCAACCCGGTCTTCGGGGCCATGTCCGACCGCACGACGAGCCGGTTCGGACGCCGGCGGCCCTGGGCGGTCGCCGGCGGCCTGTTCGGGTTCGCCGGGATGGCCTTCCTCGCCGGGCAGACCACGATCGCCGGGGTGGCCCTCGGCTGGTGCCTGGCCCAGGCCGGGCTGAACGCCATGCAGGCAGCCATCACCGCGTCCGTGCCCGACAACGTCCCCGTCCGGCAGCGCGCCACCGTCTCGGGCTGGATCGGCGCCCCGCAGAGCCTCGGCGTCGTGGTCGCCGTCGTGCTGGTCACGACGGTCACCACGGGGATCGCCAGCGGCTACCTGCTGATCGGCGCCCTCGCCTTCCTCCTCGTGATCCCGTTCGCCCTGTTCACCCGTGACCCGCAGCTGCCCGGGGAACTGCGGCCACCCTTCAGCTGGGGTGACTTCCTGCGCGGGTTCTGGATCAGCCCACGCCGGCACCCCGACTTCGCCTGGGCCTGGGGAACCCGGTTCCTGGTCCAGCTCGGCAATGCCATGGGCACCCTGTACCTGCTCTACTACCTCAAGGACCAGGTGCACTACGAGCAGGTGTTCCCCGGCAAGAAGGCCGAGGACGGCCTGCTGGTCCTGATCCTCATCTACACGGCGGCGGCCGTCATGGCGACCATCGTCGGCGGGGTGATCTCCGACCGGTCCGGACGGCGCAAGCGCTCGGTCACCGTCTCCGGCCTGCTGATGGCCGTTCCGGGGGTGACGCTGGCGCTGTGGCCGACCTGGCCGGTCGCGATGGCGTCGGCGGTCGTGATGGGGATCGGGTTCGGCGCCTACCTCTCCGTCGACCAGGCCCTGGTCACCCAGGTGCTGCCCGCCGCCGAGGACCGGGCCCGCGACCTCGGCGTGATCAACATCGCCAGCTCGATGCCCCAGGTGCTCGGCCCGTTCCTGGCCGGCCCCCTGGTGAGCGCCTTCGGCGGGTACCCGACGCTGTACCTCGCCGTCGCGGTGATCACCGTGATCGGTTCGGTCATGGTGCGCCGGATCAAGTCCGTCCCCTGATCCCGGGCTGACCGGACTGCCGGCTCCGGCCGACGACCGAGCCGGTGATCAGTGCCGCGGTGCTCCGGACCCTGCCCCGCACCGGGCACCAGGTGCCACCCGGCCGCGGAACCCGGACCGGTCAGGCGGCGGGGAGCAGCTTCCCCAGCCAGGCCCGCTCGGTCGCCTCGTACCGCTGCGGGTCGACGTTCCACTCCAGGGTGTGCCGGGCGCCGGGGATCCGGACCAGGGTGACCAGATCGGGCCTGGCCGTCGCCAGCCGCAGGGCCGGGCCGTCCGGCACGTAGTCGTCGCTGTCGCTGTGGAAGATCAGGGTCGGCACGCGCAGCTCCTTGGCCCGGGACGCCCAGTCCAGCCGGTCCAGGCTGATTCCGGCCCGCCACTGCAGGGTCCATTCGGCGAGGGTGATCTCCGGGCCGGGCAGCCCACGGTCGGCGCCCTGCCTGGCGAACACGTCCCGCCAGTCGACCACGGGAGAATCCAGCAACAGGCCGCGGATCATCCCGGGCAGCGCGGACCGGTGGGCGGTCTGCAGCGCGATGGCGCCGCCCATCGACCAGCCCGCGAGCACGACACCCTGCGCGCCGTGGTCGTGGGCCCACCGGACTGCGGCGTCGGCGTCCTGCCACTCCGTGTCGCCCAGGTGGTGCCAACCGTCCGGGCTGGCCGGGGCACCGAGGTCGTCGCGGTAGTCGGGCACCAGGACGGGCAGTCCCAGCGCGTGCCAGGCGGTCAGGTACCGCAGCGACTCCTGCCGGTGCGAGTCGTGCCCGTGCAGGAAGACCACCCAGGTCCGGCCGGCACCGGAGGCGGCGGGCGTCCCCGGCGCGGGATCCACGGGCACGAACCAACTGGGCAGCGCCCCGAGCGGTCCGGGGATACGCACCTCGGAAAAGTCCAGGCCGAGTGAGGTCCGCGGGTCCCCGGTGTTCGCGAAGGAGTCGATCCGGACCCTGGTGCCCACCGCGGGAACGCCTCCGGTGACCGGGGTGAACGCCCGGGTGACCGATCCGGGGTCGGCCGCCACGACGGGTCCCACCCGCCCGTACCCGCCCGCCCAGGCCAGGCCGAGCAGCCCGGCTTCGGCCGTCTCCCGGTTCCGCGGCAGCCGCACGGTCGCCTGCCCACCGGAGCCGGCGGACCCCGGCGTGGCCAGCACGCGCACCGGATAGGACTCGCTGTGGTCCACGGCGAGCGCCACCCCGGAGAAGTACCAGGCGATCCCACCCGCCGCGCCGACGACCAGCACGAGCACGGTGGCCAGTGCCACCAGCAGCCGGCGATGCCGGCGCCGCGGCCGGCCGGGGACCTCGGCGGATTCCGCCTGCCGCCGATCGGGCGCGCTCAACATGCGCCTGACCCTAGTGCCCCGGCCGTCGGCTCCCGGAGCCCTGCGGGAACCCCGATCCGGCGCCACCCGTGGCCCGGACCCCACCCCGGGCCTGCCACGGCGACCGACTCCCCCGGTCAGGGATCAGCCGATCGGCAGCCGGATCACGAAGGTGGTGCCCTGCCCGGGTTCGGTCCGGAAGGTGAGGTCGCCGCCGTGCCCGTTGATGATGACCGCCCGCGCGACGCTGAGGCCCTGACCGATCCCCTGTCCGACGGGTTTGGTGGTGAAGAACGGGTCGAAGATGCGCCCGGCGATGTGGGCGGGGATCCCCGGCCCGGTGTCGGTGATCTCGATGAGCACGTCCGTGCCCTCCTCGCGGGTGAGCACGTGCAGCCGGCCACGGCCCTTCTCGGCCTGCACGGCGCCCATCGCGTCGACGGCGTTCAGCACCACATCGAGGATGGCCTGGTTGATGTCACCGGGGTGACCGCACACCGGCTGCAGCTCACCCAGTTCGCGGACGACGTCGGCGACCTCGGCGATCCTCGGCTCGGCGATGACGAGGACCGCGGAGACGGCCTCGTTGACGTCGACCAGCTTGGCGGACTTCTCGGCGGGGCGGCCGAACACCCCGATCGCCCGCACGATGGCGCCGATCCGGTCCAGCCCGTCCAGCGCGTGCTGGGCCGCCTGGGGGCCCTCCTCCGCCAGGAAGTCCAGGTCGACGTCCTGGACGACGTCGACCAGCCCGTGAAAGGTCTCCCCCGCCACCTCCGGGCGGCCGGCGCCGGCCGAGACCGCCAACTGCGGCAGCCCGGCCTCCTGCAGACGGCGGACGGCCTCCATCGCGTCCTGCAGGAACCGCACGGCATCGGTGGTGAACTGGATGGGCGTGTTCAGTTCGTGGGCCAGCCCCTGGGCCAGTCCGCCGACCGCCTCCAGCTTCTGGGCATGCCGTAGCTGCAGCTCCAACTGGTTGCGGTCGGTCACGTCGGTGATGACCTTGAGCAGGCCGCTCGGCCGGTCCGGCTCGGCCAGTTCGGCCAGCGCCACCTCGACCTCGACCCCGTGGCCGTCCTTGCAGACATGACGTACGGACTCACCGGGCTGGGCCGGTAGCGCCGGGTTGGGGTCGGGACGCCCCAGCACCTCCTCCTCGGACCAGCCGTAGAGCCGCTCCGCGGCCCGGTTCCAGCCCCGCACCTGCCCCCCGCCGTCGATCTCCACGATCCCGACCGGAGCGGCCTTCAGCAGACCGGCCAGCCGATCGGCCAGTGCGCGGATGTCCGCCTCACGTGCCTCCAGCCGGCAGCGGGCCTGTTCGGCCTGGATCCGCAGCAGCCGCTCCGACTCCAGGGCGGTCAGCCGGCGCAGGGCCAGCGCGGAACGGGTCACCGCGCCCAGCAGGGTGACGGAGGCCAGCACGATGTCGGGCGGGCTGAGCCGGTGCGCGCTCCCGTAGACCAGCACCCCGGCACCCACCGCGGCGGCGGACGCCGGAAGCACCAACGGGGTGGCCCACGGCCGCAGCCGGGCGGGTGCCCCCCGCGGCGCCGACACCCACACGCTCACCGACATCAGCACCAGGGCGACCGGCCAGCCGGCGTCGAGCAGGGTGCCCTGGACGTAGGCGTCCGAGGCGTCCTCGATCAGGTACCAGGTGTCGCTGGCGGCGAACAGGGCGCAGCCGACGAGCAGCAGCAGCCAGGGCCGGTGCCGGCCGAGTTCCCGGTACGGGACCACCGCCAGCACCGCGGTCACCAGTGCCAGCAGCAGGAAGTCCCCGATCGGGTAGGCCAGGTTCACGCAGGTCTGGGCCCAGGGTCCGGACCCGGCCCGGAGCACGACGTCCCCGCCGAACGCGGCCAGCAGGGTCAGGCAGCTCAGCCCGCCCAGGGCGCCGTCCACCCAGGATCCGGGCAGCAGTTGCCGGGCGTCCCGGTGCAGCCCCAGCGCGACCGCCAGATAGGCCAGCGGATAGAAGGCGAGGAAGAACCCGTCGGCCGGCGACGGCACCGGGGCGCCCTCCGGCGAGGTGGTGCTGAACAGCAGGTCCCCGACGGTCCACAGCAGCAGGGCCGACCCGAGCAGCAGGTCCGGGAGCCTGCTGCGGGCCCGCCGCCGGGCGACGGAGGCGAGGCAGAGCCCGGCCGCGGCGAACTCCACGACCAGGTTCAGGTCGACGTCAAAAGCGGGCAGGAAGCGACCAGCCGGGCGCAGCAGCAGGGAGCCGACGAAGACCAGGGTCGCCAGGGCGACCAGGACGTAGGCGAAGCTCCCGGCCCGGTCGCCCCAGGTCGGGATGCGCGCGCCCTCGGCGGCTTCCACCCGCACGCCGATCTGTCTCGGCCGGCGCAGCGGGTCACTGGAGACCCACGAGCAGCCACCCCCGAATCGGCGCAACCACCCCAGGATCGCGCCCGGCGGAACCCCGCAGGCCGGAACCCGCGGTCAGTTGTCCGGAGTGGTCTCGCTCTCGCCGGGCAGGTACTCCCAGTGCCACGGCTCGTGGGGACCGCTGCCCCCGGCCCGGGCCCAGTCCGGGTTGTCCCAGCCGTAGGCCGGGGCGTTGTTGCGCAGCCACCAGTACGTGACGCTGGACCCGCTGGCGACCCCGTCGCAGAGGTCCGCGGCCAGGCCCCAGCCGTGCTCGCTGGTCCCCGGGGTGGCCGCGTACCCGCCACGCGACCGCTTGACCGCGTACTGCTGGGCCAGCGTCCGGTAGGCGTCGGTGAAGCAGATGTCGTGCCCGAACCGCTTGCGGTAGGCGAGGTTCAGCTTGGCCATGGCGACCGCCGCGTCGGCCCGCAACCGGTGCTGCCCGTCCCAGAGCGTGCACAGGTCCGCGGCCGGGACGTTGCCGTTGGCCATCTTGCGGTCGGTGATCTCACCGTCGCAGCCCGGCAGGACGGCCCGCTCACTGCCCCGGGCCGCCCTCCCGACCAGGACCGTGCCGGGCGGGTCGAGCAGCGCGGGCACCGAGGAGGCGAGGGTGTCACCCGGGATGAGCCGGGCGTCGTCCACCGCGTTCGACGTCGTGGACCGCAGGCTCGGGAACTGGGGGGCCGCGGCGATGGCGGCCGGGATGGAGGTGTTCGCGACCGGCTTGGAGGTCGGAGCGACCAGGGCACCGGTGAGCGGGGCGGCGATGGTGGCCAGCCCGAGAGCTCCGGCGATACCGACCTGGGGGACGCTCAGGGTGAGGGTCTGCGGCGCGCGATGGGTCACCCGGGCACCGGTCGACCGCTCCTTGCGTTGAGCCCGCCGCCGAGACGGCGAGGGCGCTTCCGCGCGGTGCGACGGCACCTGAGGACCTCCGGAGAGGGAGTGGGGGCCATAGGCCGGAAGCGTGCTTCCGTCCAGGTCACGGAACTATAAAGCGTGGACATGTTGCCGAGGCAAGTCACGGCGGCGTGTCGACCGGGAAAGAGGCCCCGATCACCCCCTCTTCCCGACACCTTGTGGATACCTCACTACCACTCGTAGTCAACTCCCGCGACACGCCCGACGGACACCTCACCCCGGTCACGTCACGTCATGGCACTGAGTGTCACCGAAGGCGACGACGGCCCCCGCGGCCATCCCCCGGACGGCCTCGTCCTCCCCCGGACGGCCCTGCGCGGCGGCTGCCGTCATCCGGCGGCCGGCCACTGTCAGCAGGGCGACTCCGGGCGGTCACCCCGGCGTACGCCCGACCGGTCACCAACCGGCGGGCAGCGGCCGGCCCTCGTCGTACCCGGACCGGGACTGCACCCCGCACACCGCCCGGGCCCGGAACTCCTCCAGGCTTGCCGCCCCGGCGTAGGTGCAGGCGCTGCGCACCCCGGAGACGATGTGGTCCAGCAGGTCCTCCACACCGGGCCGGGCCGGGTCGACGTACATCCGGGAGGTGGAGATCCCCTCCTCGAACAGCCCCTTGCGCGCGCGCTCGAACGGGGTGTCGCTGCGGGTCCGGGCCGCCACGGCACGGGCCGAGGCCATCCCGAAGCTCTCCTTGTACGCCCGGCCCTGCTCGTCCAGCATCAGGTCACCCGGGCTCTCGTAGGTCCCGGCGAACCAGGAACCGACCATCACCTGACTGGCCCCGGCGGCCAGGGCCAGCGCGACGTCCCGCGGGTGCCGGACCCCGCCGTCGGCCCACACGTGCCGGCCCAGCGCCCCGGCGGCCTGCGCGCACTCCAGCACGGCGGAGAACTGGGGACGCCCGACCGCGGTCATCATCCGGGTGGTGCACATCGCGCCGGGACCGACGCCGACCTTGACGATGTCCGCCCCGGCGGCCACCAGGTCCCGGGCGCCCTCGGCGGTCACCACGTTGCCGGCGGCCACCGGCACCTGCGGGTCCAGCCCGCGGACCAGGCGCAGCGCCTCCAGCATCCGCTCCTGGTGACCGTGCGCGGTGTCGACCACGAGGCAGTCGATGCCCGCCTCCAGCGCCGCCTTGGCCTTGCCCGCGACATCACCGTTGATCCCGATCGCGGCCGCCACCCGCAGCCGCCCCCGGTCGTCCAGGGCCGGGCGGTACAGCGTCGAGCGCAGCGCACCGGTCCGGGTGACCACCCCGGCCAGCCTCCCGTCCCGAAGCACCGGGGCGAACTTCCGGCGTGCGGCGTGCATCAGGTCGAACGCCTGCTGCAGCCCGCCGGGCCCCTCCACCACGGCCGCCTCGATGGTCAGCACCTCGCTGGTCATCACCTCACGCAACTGGGTGAACCGGTCCACCCCCCGGCAGTCCGCCTCGGTCACCACCCCCACCGGCCGCTGCCGGTCGTCCACCACGACGACGGCCCCGTGCGCCCGCTTGGGCACCAGGTGCAGGGCGTCCACCACGGTGTCCTCCGGGCGCAGCGTCACCGGGGTCTCCAGAACCGGGTGGCAGGCCTTCACCCGCGCCACCACCTCCGCGACCACGTCCAGCGGGACGTCCTGCGGGAGCACGGCCAGCCCGCCCCGCCGGGCCACCGTCTCGGCCATCCGCCGGCCGGTCACCGCGGTCATGTTGGCCACCACGACGGGGATGGTGGTGCCGGTCCCGTCGGCGGTGGACAGGTCGACGTCCAGTCGCGAGTGGACCGCCGAGCGTGACGGCACGAGGAAGACGTCGGAGTAGGTCAGGTCGGTGCCGGGGTGCCGGTCGTCGAGGAAGCGCACAGCAGGCTCCGGTGGGTTCGGGACGGGGTGCGGGGCAGGGCCGGGCGACGGCGTCGCCGCCGGGCCGACGTCGGGTCCGGCCCGCCGTGGAGAACATCCCATGGTGACCCCACCGGCCTGCGGTCCGGCACACCGGGAGGACCGGACCCGACATCAGCCGGTCCCGGCGGGTTCCGACCCGTCCCCGGCGGGGTGTCCGACCCCACGTCGGTGTCGGGCGCGGACGGGGACGATCTCGACACGGGTGATGTTGGATAGCGTGACGGGCGGCGGCCGATGCCGCCCCGGAGTCTGCGAGGCCCGGCCGGGTGCCGGGAGAGGGCGAGGAATCCGTGGTCGCCGCGCCGCCCATCGAGGTCGACCGTCTGACCAAGCACTTCGGCGGGGTGCATGCCGTGGCGGACCTGAGCTTCACGGTGGCACCGGGCCGGGTCACCGGCTTCCTCGGCCCGAACGGCGCGGGCAAGACGACGACGCTGCGGATCCTGCTGGGCCTGGTGACCCCCACCTCGGGGACCGCCACCATCGGCGGCCGGCGGTATGCCGAACTGAGCGACCCGCTGCAGACCGTCGGCGCCTCCCTGGAGGCCACCGGCTTCCACGCCGGCCGGACCGCCCGGGACCACCTGCGCGTGCTGGCCATCGCCGGCGGGCTGCCCACGCGCCGCGCCGACGAGGTCCTCGCCCTGGTCGGGCTGACCGACTCCGCCGGGCGCCGGGTCGGCGGCTTCTCGCTGGGCATGCGGCAGCGGCTGGCCCTGGCGGCGGCCCTGCTCGGGGACCCGCCGGTCCTGCTGCTCGACGAGCCGGCCAACGGCCTGGACCCCGAGGGGATCGTCTGGCTGCGCGGCTTCCTGCGGGTCCTGGCCGGAGAGGGCCGCACCGTCCTGGTCTCCAGCCACGTGCTGTCCGAGGTGCAGCAGACGGTGGACGATGTGATCATCATCGCCCGCGGCCGGCTGATCAGGCAGGCGTCGCTGGCCGAGCTCGAGGACGAGGGCGGCACCTACGTCCTCTCCCCCACCCCGGACCTGCTGGCCGGTGCGCTGACCGCCGCCGGGCTGCGGGCCGAACCCGCCCAGGTCCGGTCCGGCGCTCCCGTACCCCCGGGCGACGTGCCCCCGGGCGAGCAGGCCGGTGCGCTGCGGGTCCGCCAGGCCACTCCTGCCGAGGTGGGTGCGGTGGCCTTCCGGGCGGGCGTCGAGGTGCACGAACTGCGGACCGACGCCGGCGACCTGGAGTCGGTGTTCCTCAGCCTGACGTCCAACGGCGCCGGCCCTCCCGGGACGGGACCGGGCGGCGGACAGCTCCCGGGCACGGGCCCGACCCCGACAAGCGGCCAGGAGGTGGCCCGGTGATCCGCCTGATCCGTGCCGAACTGCTGAAACTGCGCACCACCCGGCTGTGGTGGGGCCTGCTCATCGGCGTCGTCGCCGGGTCGGCCCTGCTGGCGGGCGTGGACGCGGGGTTGGCCGGCAGGGGGAACGCCGGGATGCCGGGGGTCGGGGACGCGGCGATGGTCCGCACCATCTACACCGCCGGGATCAGCGTCGCCTACCTGATCACCCTGTCCCTGGGGATCATCATGATGGCCGGGGAGTACCGGCAGGCGACGATGACCGCCACCGTGCTCTGCAGTCCGCGCCGGGAGCGGATCGTGGTCGCCAAGCTGGTCGCCCTGCTCGTCGCCGGGGTCGGCTACGGGATGGCCGCGGCGATCACCGCCGTCGCCGTCGGAGCGCCGATCATCCTGGCCCGGGGCGGTTCGGCCCGGCTGCTGTCCGACGGGGTCCCCCGGACCCTCGGGCTGGCCGTGCTCGCCGTCGCCCTGTGGGGGGTCCTCGGGCTCGGCGTGGGGACGCTGATCCGCAACCAGGTGGTGGCGCTGCTGGTCACCATCGGGACGGCCTGGCTGGTGGAACCGCTGGCCTCGGTCGCCCTCAACGCCCTGGATGCCGGAGCGGTGGCCAGGTTCCTGCCGTCCTCGGCCACCAGTTCCCTGATCTCACCACCGACCGGTGCCGGTGGCTTCACCCAGGAACTGCTGCCCTGGTGGGGCGGGGCCCTGGTGCTGCTCGGCTACGCCGCGGTCTCCGGGGCCCTGGGCGCCGCGATCACGCTGCGCCGCGACATCAGCTGACCGGAGCTGACCGGCCCGTCCGTCCCACCCCGTCGACCGGTCCGTCCACCCCACCGGCCGCTCCGCCCCGCGCGCGACGGGGCCGCGGGCCTGGCAGCACCTCCGCTGCCCGCCGTCAACCCGTTAGTCCCCGAACGGTACGTTCTGCCCGCTCATCGCGGGGAGCCGGTCTCCTGCCGCCGTCGCGGGTTCGCCCGTCGCCGTCGAGCGTTCACCCGTACCGGGCGGGTTCCCGGTACCGGTTAGTGTTGCTGTGCCGCTGTCCACAGGCCGACCCGGAAGAAGGCGATCCACGCCGTGTCTGCGCACTCCACCTCACCGGCTCATCAGCACCCCGGGCCGAAGGAGTTCGGTCC
>DASTGO010000502.1:0-41183 GCA_035719045.1 Kineosporiaceae bacterium
ACATCCGGGCCGGCCTGCTCTGGGCCGTCCTGCTCACCGCCGCCCTGTCGGCGGCCGCGGTGGTCGCAGGTCGAGCCGCCCTGTCCGACCAGGACGCCTCACCGCGCACCACCGAACGGGAGGTCCCGGCGCCCCGCCACCCCTTCCTGATCATGAATCCCAGGTCGGGCGGTGGCAAGGTCGGCCGCTTCGACCTGGTGGCCAAGGCCCGGGAGCTCGGTGCGGAGGTGGCCCTGATGGAAGGTGCCGAGGTCGATGTCGCCGCGATCGCGCGCGCCGCCGTCGCCGCGGGCGCTGACCTGCTGGGAGTTGCGGGCGGCGACGGGACCCAGGCTCTTGTCGCCGGGATCGCCGCCGACCACGGCGTCCCCTTCATGGTGATCTCTGCGGGCACCCGGAACCACTTCGCCCTCGACCTCGGGCTGGACCGCGACAACCCGGCGCTGGGGCTGGACGCGCTGAGCGACGGGGTGGAGGTGACCGTCGACCTCGGCTCCATCGCCGGGCGGACGTTCGTCAACAACGCCTCGTTCGGCGCCTATGCGGGAGTGGTGCAGAGCCCGGCCTATCGGGCTGACAAGGCCGGCACCGCTCTCGACCTGCTGCCCACCCTGCTCACCCGCCATGCGAGGCCCGTCCTGAGGGTGCGCACGGGCGGTCTGCACCTGTCCGGGCCGCAGGCAGTGCTGGTCAGCAACAACACCTATGTCACCGAAGACATCATCGGCCTCGGCCGCCGCGCTCGCCTCGACACAGGGGTCCTCGGAGTCGTCGCGGTCAAGGTCGAGAGCGCCGCCGATGCCGCGAGGCTGGCACGCGGCACCGGAGCCAGGTCGGTGTGGAGGGGTACCTGCCAGGAGGTGGTCGTGGACGCCGAGGCGGAGTCCCTGCCCGTCGGCGTCGACGGCGAGGCGCTGGACCTGCCGACACCCATCACCTGCGTGATCCGGCCCGCGGCGCTCCGGGTGCGCGTGCCACGGCACCGGCCGGGCGTCCCTCCGGTGCGGGCGCGGCTGTCGTGGACCGGGCTGGCCCGGCTGGCGCTCACCGGCCGCCGGGCGTGACCTCACCCGCGACACCCTGCGCGCGCAGGGAATCGGACGGATCACTCTCACGCGACCGGCGCCGACACCGGCCCCGTGGTGATCCGCTGTCGCCGCCGTGGCTGCACGGCCAGGAACTCGATCAGGGCAGTCACGGCCAGCACGCCGACGGTGAGCCACAGAACGAGCGCCGGTGTCCGGTACCGCTGGAGCAGCAGGACGGCGAAGGCGACGGCCACGGTCAGGCCGCGCAACAGACGCGCCCGGGGCGCCACCCATTCCGTGATCCGGGTCATCCGGGGACGGGAGCCGCCGAGGCTGCCCTTCAGGCTCGCCAACGCATCCCCGGACCAGCGGCGGACGGTCACCCCGAGGGCCGAGGGGCCCGCCAGGAACGCTCCCGCGGCGACGATGAGGCCGGTCAGGGCGAGGGCGCGGACCGCCTCACGCAGGTAGCGAACGAAAGTGTCGAACAGGACTGCCGCCGCGTCGGGAGGAAGGACCGCCGGCGGAACACCGTTCAGGTACTTCGCACGCGCGAGCTGGAGGACCAGTGCCATCACCGCCATCGCCACCGCGACTCCCAGACCGGTCCCGATGAAGGCCAGCCGGTGGTTCGGCGCCAGGTAGATGCCCAGGGCGGCGAGGGCTACCAGGATCAGGGGAAGCCAGTAGCCGACGGTGTTCAGCAGGTTGAAGAGCCGCTGGACCTTCCCCACATCCGCGGACTCGAACACCGTGAACGTCGCGTTGACCGTGGGAATCCGCTCGGCCAGCGTGAATCCGCTCGCCACGAGGCGCTCCTTGACGACGTTGAGGAAGGCGGCCAGGTCGACGCGCACGGCGTTGTTCTGCACGCTGACCGCGCCCCCCTGCCCGGTCAGCGCGTTGACGAGCTGCTCGTGTGCCGTGCGGTTCGCCTGGTCCCAGGCCGCGGCGAAGGTGTCACTGGCGACCACCTGCCCGATCCGGTCCGATGTGAATGACCGGACGCCGTTGGCCAGTGGCACCGCGAGCGCCGGGAGCTGGGCTGCCACTGCCGCGGGGACGATGTCCCGCTGCGCGAGGGCATTCAGCGACTGCTGGGCGATGCCCTGGATGTCCACGTACCGGAAGACGACGTTCGTGAGGTTGGTGGTGATGGCGTCCTGGATGGCCGGATCGTGGGCGAGAGGCGCAACGGTCGCGACGTAGCGGTCGGTGTCCGTCACCTCGCTGCGGGCCCACACGGAGGTCACCGAGAGGGGAGCCAGGACACAGGCCACCGCGATGAGCAGGACGGCCAGGACGGAGCGCCACCAGGAGCGGGCAGATCTGGCCCGGGGCGTGACGGCGTCGGGCGGTTGCGCCGCCGCCCCCCGGCGAAGGTCGGCCACCTCCGCCCGAAGCCGTTCGAGCTCCTCGCGTTCCCGCGCACTGAGATCCGGTGCGTCGCCGGCGTGGCTGGTGTCGCTGGCGTGGCTGGTGTCGCTGGCGTGGCTGGTCATGGCACCTCCTGACGCACGGCCGGTCTTGCGTTCCGGCACGGGCAAGCCGGGATCCGTTCAGCTGGTGGCTCGACCGGGTCTGCTGGTGGCTCAGCAGATTCCCGAGGCCGCCGTCTTCAGTTCCTGGGTCTTCGTCCGCAGTTCCTGCCGCCCGATACCCACGGCCGCCAACGTCCTCGCCGTCGGGTTGGCCCTCGCCTCCGCGACGCTGCCGCGCAGCTTGTCGAGCGTCGCCGAGGCGGCATCCCACGCGGGCTGCAGCTGAGCCGAAAGGCTGGTCCGGAGTTGTTGGAGTTCGGTCTTGACCTGCTGGAGCTGGGTCTTGGCCTGCTGGAGGTTCGCGTCCAGTCCGGCCATGCCGTTCTCGGTCAGGTTGACGTTGCGCAGATCCTCAACGGCCGAGCGCACACCGTCCAACCCGTCGCACGTCCTGGATCTCGGCGACTGGCCGCACGAAGCAAGGGTCAGGACGACGGCAAGCCCGGCAAGCACCAGCACTGCCAGCGGGCGGGCCGAGAGTGGAGGCAGCGATCGCGGTCGCATCGATGTCATGCCCGCATGCTCGACGCCATCTGCTGCCCGCGCCGTCCTCCCTCACGGATGAACACCTGGCGTGGACGAACGTCTGGCGCGGCGCGGTTCAGGTCGTCACCGGGGTCGGAACCGGCTCGTGGCTCAGCAGATCCGGTCGCCGCGCACGACGGATCGCCTTGCGGATCTCGGAGACCACGACGATGGACAGGGACACCAGAAGGCACACGAGCCACTGCTGCAGAGTCAGGCTGTGCGTCTTGAGGATCTTCTGGAACAGGTTGAACTCCGTGGCCAGCACGATCGCCGCGACAGACAGGCCGCTCATGAGCACCAGGCGCCGGTCGTCGAAGGTGTCGAGGGAGAAGACGGACCGCACATCGTCCTTGACCGTGAGGGCCAGGAACAGGTTGAACAGGGAGAACGTCGTCAGGCCCAAGGTCCGGGCGACGTCCGTGGTGTAAGCGTGCTCTCCCCAGGCGACGACGCCGAGCGTGCCGACCCCGAGGATGAGGCCCACGACGGTCAGCCAGACGAGCTTCTGGGTCGGCAGGATCTTGTCGTCCGGTGGCCGTGGCCTGCGCTGCATGAGATCGGGTGCGGGCTTGCCGTAGCCGAGCCCGACCGCCTGGAAGACCTGCGTGGTGAAGTTGACCCACAGCGTCTGCAGCGGAAGGAACGGCACCCCCGCGGCGATGTTGAGGACACTGGCCCCCAGGAAGGTGGTGATGAACCCGATCAGGGCGCCCATCTGGAAGAACACGTACTTGCGCAGGTTGTCGTAGAGCCCGCGACCGATCTCCACGGCGTGGACGATGGTCGCGAAGTTGTCGTCGGTGAGGATCATCGCGGCGGCCTCCTTGGAGACCTCGGTGCCGGTGATCCCCATGGCGATGCCGATGTCGGCCTTCTTCAGAGCCGGCGCGTCGTTGACGCCGTCGCCGGTCATGGCGACGATGTGTCCCTTGCGCTGGAGGACGTCCACGAGCCGCACCTTGTGTTCGGGCGTCACCCGTGCGATCACGCCGATGCCGTCGATGGCATCGATCAACTCCTCATCGGTCATGTCCCCGAACTCGGCGCCGCTGATCGCTCTGCCGTCGATCCCCAGCCGCCGGGCAATGGCGTGCGCGGTGACCTTGTGGTCACCGGTGATCATCCGCACCTGGATCCCGGCGGCCTTCGCCCTCTCGATCGCCGAGAGCGCGGTAGGACGCGGCGGGTCCTCGATACCGACCAGTGCGAGCACGGTGAGCCCGTCGATCTGGGCGAGCAGATCTGCGGCCGGATCGAAGGACCTCGGGTCCAGGTCCTTGCGGCCCGTCGCCAGCACGCGCAGGCCCTGCTCTGCGAGGCGCTGGTTCTCCGCCAGGTAGCGCTGCCGCAGCCCGTCATCGGCAGGGACCACGTGCAGGTCCACGGGATCGAGGGTCTGCCCGGCGCGGGCCAGCAGTTGGTCCGGGGCGCCCTTGACGAAGCAGCGCACCACGGACCTGCCCTCCTCGTCGGTCATCCGGTGGAACGTGGCCATGAGCTTGTAGGCCGCGTCGAACGGCAACTCGGCGATCCGGGGGAAGCGCCGGCGGGTCTCCTCGGCGTCCAGCCCACCCTTCTCGGCGAGCACCACCAAGGCTCCCTCGGTGGGGTCCCCGACCATCTGGCCGTCCCGGACCGTCGCATCGGAGGCCAGCACCATCGGAAGGAGGAACTGCTCCAGCGGGACCTCACGCTGCCCGAAGGCGTGCCTGATGACTCCGTCGGTGGAGTAACCGGTGCCGGAGACCGTGTACCGGCGACCCGGGATCGTCATCTCGACCGCCGTCATCTGGTTCAGCGTCAGCGTGCCGGTCTTGTCGGAGTTCACCGCGGAGGTCGAGCCGAGGGTTTCGGCCGACCGCAGGCGCTTGACGATCGCGTTGGCCTCCGCCAGCGTCCGGGTCCCCAGCGAGAGAATGGCGGTGACCACGGCCGGCAGTCCGGTGGGGATGGCCGAGATCGCGAAGGCGATCGCCGCGGTGAAGACGACACTGAACTCGTTGCCACGAGCCAGGTTGAGGATCACCGAGATCAGCAGGGCGACGCCGGCGATGACCAGGATCTGGTTGGTCAGGGCACTCAGCTGACGGGTCAACGGGGTCTGGCTGTCCTCCTGGGACTGCAGCATGCCGGAGACGTGCCCGACCTCGGTCGACATCCCGGTGGCCGTCACGAGGAAGGTTCCGGCACCCCGGGTCACGTTGGTGTTCATGTAGACCATGTCGGTCCTGTCGCCCAGGGGGGTGTCCGCCCGGGCCACCGTCGCCACGCCCTTGGACACCGGAACGCTCTCGCCGGTCAGCGCGGACTCCGCCACCTCCAGGGTGGCCGCACGCAGGAGCCGGCCGTCGGCCGGGACGAGGTCCCCGGCCTCGATCGAGACCACGTCGCCGGGGACGAGATCCTCGGCCGGCAGCTCGGTCATCACGCCGTCCCGGCGGACCTTGGCCTTGACGATCATCATCTTCTGCAGTGCCGCGACGGCTGCCGCCGCCTTGCCCTCCTGCTGAAGACCCAGCACCGCGTTGAAGAGGGTGAGGCCGAGCAGGACGATGCCGGTGCCCCACTCCTTGAGCGGATAGAGGCTTCCGATCCCGGCCACGAGGAGGACGATCTGCATGACGTCCTCGTACTGACGGACGAATGCCCGCCATCGCGGCTCCCTCGCGGGTTCGGCGAACCTGTTGGACCCGTAGGTGTTCCGGCGCTCCTCAGCCTGTGATGTGCTGAGTCCCCGCTGCTCGTCCACCTCCTCGGCCGCCAACGCCTCGGAGATCGACAGGGTGTGGAAACGGGGCTGTGCGGGCAGCACCGTCGTCGCGTCCGTCGGCTTGCTTGTCATGATCCCCTACTCTCCGACCTGCGTGCCCGGCCAGGGGGCCGGGGATGTCAATCCCCGGCACTATGCGAAGACGATGCGCCGTCCGACGTCATCCGCCAGGGATGCTGAGAGATCAGCCCGGATCGGAGGCCCTGACGCGGTGGTCACTGACCGCCGAACGTCTCGAGCAGGACCGTGCGCTCCTGCGTCGTGAGATTGGTACTGATGAACGTCCGGTTCATCTGATGGAAGCGCTCGCCGAGCCGGTCCAGGTCCCCCTCTTCGCTGACGATGAACAGGGCCGAGGTGCCGGGCGTGACTTCGGCGCGGATCCTGTCCAACTGGTCCCTGCGGATTCCGGTTCCGGACATCGCCTTGGCTGCAGCTCCGATCGAGGCTCCCACGACGCCGCCGAGGACCGGGACGAAGAAGAGCATTCCGATGACGACGCCGAGGAACCCGCCCCATACGGATCCGCGCAGCCTCTCGTCGTGCCCCAGTTCGGTCTCGGGGAGGTCTGCATCCTTCGGCCAGCGAACCGTCGCATGATCGAGAACCTTCACGATGCGGTCATGCTCCGCACCTTTCAGGATCTTCATCGCGCGGTCCGCCCCGTCCGGGTCATCGAACTTCCACACGCTGAACGTGGTCATGACGTCCTCCTGCCTCCCGCGCCGCCGTGCGCGCCGGGTTGACGGCGAGCGTGCGTCGACGTCGGTGTCCCCGCCGATGACGTCGTCGCCCGACCGATTCGCGTCAGCCTGCCGGGGGTTGCAGGAGTGCTCCTCCTCCAGGACGAATGGTCTGCGCGCCCACGGTGGGCCTGCCGGACCGGCACCGTGGCCTGTCACGTCGGGGTGGGCGCCGGACTCCCGAAGGCGGCCCGGCCGCCCGCCGGTGAAGGTGGGGTTCAGGCTGTCTCATCCCCCTGGGGGGAGGAGGGCCGAGCCGGGGTCTTCTAGGCTCCTTTCCTCCGCCCGAACCGGTCTTCGCCGAGGCTGGTGAGGAGCTTCCCCGAGGTTGGCGGACAGGCGAGGGGTTGCCTCACGGGGGACTCGGTGGGACGGGCAACTGATGGACCAGGAAGACTGCTCGAGGTCGTTCATGACGAGGCAGAGATCGTCAGCCCAACCGGACCACGGCCTCCCCTGGCGGTCCCTGCGCGAATGGGCGATCGCGGTCCTGCGGACCGGTCTCACGCTCGGCCTGTTGATCGCCGCCTACGCGTGGGCACCCTGGGATCGATGGAACGGTCTCGCCGCGATCGGGCAACTGCTGCTCTGGTCGGTTCTGGTGGTCGTAGCGCTGGTGATGGAGGTCCGAGCGGTCCTGCGCTCCGCGCATCCATGGATTCGAGCGCTGCAGGGTTCGATGGTCTGCGCGGCGCTGCAGTTGTTGCCCTTCGCCGGAATCTATACGGCCATGTCAGAGGCCGATCGTGCGACGTTCACCCAGCCATTGACCCGCTTGGACGCGGCCTATTTCACCGTCACGGTCTTCGCCACGGTCGGGTTCGGTGATGTGGCCCCCGTGAGCGCGCCTGCCCGGGCCCTGGTCACCGTGCAGATGCTCGCTGACCTGATCCTGATCGGCGTCATCGTCAAGGTGCTCGTCGGAGCTGCTCAACGCCGCCGCGATCTCCTCCGGCCACTTGACCCCGACCGGCTTCGGTCGCAGAGGGGACCTGCGCCGGGGCCGGCGGCTCAGCCGGGCGCCTTTCCCGGCCCCGATCGACGCAGCGGCAGTGTCGCCGCCGGGCCCCCGGTGCCTGGGGAGGATTCCTGATGGCGGTTGCCCCACCCCGCCCGATGTCAGGCGCATCCCTCGACATCTGGTGAACGGCATGTCTGATCTGGCAAACGTCTGATCTGGCAAACGTCTGATCTGGCGAACGGCAGGTCTGGTGGGCGGCGGGAACGACGGGCCGGTCACCCCACGGGGATGAGGCCGCACCGGCGGTGGCGGACGACGCTGTCGTGAGCTCGAGGCATCGGCCTGAGAGTGCTGGCAGTTCGGGGGAATGGCGGGGCACGACAAAGCCGTCCAGGGCAAGCCGTCCAGGGCAACGGGAGTTGGACATGGAACGGCTTGGCCGGAGCCGGACTGCTTCAGCTCAGCACCAGGACCTCGGAAACGAGATGCAGAAAGGCAGACCGAGATGACGGACACCAACCCTTCGGTAGGGACCCAGATGCCCGCGCAGTCTCCCAGGCGGACCGAGCCCACGGGCTGGGTCGGCTGGATAGTGTTCGGCGCCGTGATGATGATCATCATCGGCGGCCTGCATGTGATCCAGGGCCTTGTCGCCCTGCTCAAGGACACCTACTACCTCGTCACCAACTCCGGTCTGGTGGTGGCCGTCAACTACACAGGCTGGGGCTGGGTCCACGTGATCTTCGGCGTCATCGTCTGTGCGGCGGGCATCGTGCTGTTCACCGGTCGGATGTGGGCGCGGATCGTCGCCGTCTGCGTGGCTGCCCTGAGCCTTCTGATCAACTTCACCTTCATCGCTGCCTATCCGTTCTGGTCCCTCACGCTGATGGCGCTTGACATCATCGTCATGTACGCCGTCATCGTCCACGGCCGGGAGATGCGCGAGGCAAGGACGCTCTGAAAGGAAGCGGGGCTCGACAGGGAAAGAAAGGAAGCGGGGCTCGACAAGGAAAGGGAGGTCCGTCGGCTCGCCGACAGGTCTGCCCAGCGGGGCTGAACATCAGCGCTCCGGGACTGGTCCTGGCCGCCACGGCGAGCAGACGGGCCTCCCTTTTGGCGCAGCGTCACCCCGGCGCCTCCGCCGCCTCCCTGGGGCCACGACCAACTGCCGGGCCCAAGCCGTCCGTCCCGGGCCCGGTGCGGAAACCGGTCCCCAGGGCCTCGGCGGACTCCGCTGTCAGCACGCAGAGCCTCCAGTGCGGCGGTCCCGGCGCCGGTGCCGGGTCAGCTCCGCCGGTGCCGGGTCATCGTCGCCTCGTCTCCGGTTTGCTCTCGGACCGCACTTCCCAGTCGTAGATCACCGAGGTTCTGAGCACGAGGTCCTGGACCGAGCGGTCCTGGCGGCTGCACGCCACCCACAGCAAGCCGATGGGGAGCGCAACACAGAACGCCGCACGCATGACTGCGCCCCCCAAACGGAGATGCTGACCGCGGACGTTGATCACACGCAGGCCGAAGATGTGGTCGCCATAGGTCCGGCCGGTCAACCACCAGGAGAGTGAGAGATAGGGAATCAGGAGGGCGAGTCCTGCGATCAGCAGCAGCCTGAGCGAGGGTGACGGGAACCGGAAGTTGGCCGGTCGCCAGAGGAAGCGCATGCCTGCAACGACGAGGTAGCCGGCAAGGACCACCACGGCAACGACGATCAGGTCGACGGTGCCGGCGAGCATCCGGGACACGAGGCCCGCCCGCAGCCCCTGGAAGGGGCGCGCCTCCCGCGGGATCGCACTGGGATGTCCCTGCCGCTCAGGGGAGCGCCGGGGATCGTTCCGCGGTGCCCCGGCCCTCCCGTCACGGCCGGGGGTCTCCATCCCGGACACCCGGCTCGGCCGGTTGTGCGGCATCCAGAGTCCCGCTCCCGGGATCCATGGAGACGTTCGCGGGACCCGCGGAGGCACCGGCGTTCCGAGCGCGACGATGCGGTCGGATGCGGTCCCTCACACGGCTTACCGCTTGATCTGCCTCGATGCTCTGCATCCTGACACCCCTGATCGCCTCGGAGGCGACCGAACTCGTGGACTCCCGGATGATTCCCGGCAGATCGATGCTGTCGATGATCCACACGGCCAGGCCGAGGATGTCCAGCCGGTCGACGACGGCGTCCAGGTTGATGCGTTCGGCGACGCGGTCGACGTCGATACTGTCTGCGATCCGGTTCAGGTCGAGGCGGGCGACGATCGGGTCGAGGTCCGCCCGGGAGACGACCGCATCGACGTCGACGCGGTCCAGGATCGCCTGAAGGTCCACTGTCGCGACGATGGCATCGAGGTTCACCCGGTTGAGGACGATCGAGGTGAGGTCGAGCTGGTCGAGTGCGAACGAGGCGAGCCGCGGCAGGAGGTCACGTGCGAGCGCCTCTGCATGCGCTGCCGTGGCCAGCCGCTCGACCCGCCCCCGCTCCGAGAGGTCGCACAGGAACCGCTCCGGAGCGAGCCGTGGATCCAGCAGCGGCGCACGTGCGGCTGCGCGGATCAGCGGTGTGAGCGCGTTCTGGCAGGTGATCGCGGCCCGCCGTACGGTCGACGTGGCGAGCGCCAGGCTGCCCAGAGCGAGGTCGAGTGCGTTCATCCCGCTGTCGTCCACGGGATGGTCCGCACAGTCCACCTGATGGTCCAGGTCCTCCGGATGGTCCAGGTCCTCCGGATGGTCCAGCCACATGGGATCACCTCCGCGGCCAAGGACGTCCCGTGCACGGGCTACTGGGGATCCCTGCTCGATCCGCCTGCAGGGCGTCGCACGGGAGACGCCCTCCGGGTCGAAGGGCGTCTCCCGGCCTCAGGCTGTACGAGATCTCCGGCGTCGACGTCCCTCTGGGCGTCCGCCTGTCCCCTTCGCCGGCAGGTCGCCTGCCCGACTCGCGGTCAGCGACTGAGCGCCTTCTGCTTCAGGTCCTCGTACTCCTGGCTGGTGATGCTTCCGCTGTCGAGCAGCCGCTTCGCCTTGGCGATCTCGTCGGCAGGCCCGCCGCCGTTCGAGGACGCGACCGAGCGGATGTGATCGTCGAACTGCATGCGGGTGGTTTCGCTCTCCACCCGTGCACGTTCGGACATGGACCTGCCCTGCGTGATCAGGTAGATCAGCACGCCGAGATAGGGAAGGACCAGCACGACGACGAACCAGCCCGCCTTCGCCCAGCCTGAGATGTCCTGACGGCGGAAGATGTCGCCGAACATCATGATGAGAAGCCAGAACCAGATGACCCAGGCGAAGAACACGAACATCGTCCACATCGCGCCCATCAAGGGGTAGTCGTTCATTGTCGAACTCCTTGTGCCCGAGGAAGGTTTTGTCGGACCTCTCTTGCCATCCTTCAGCTTCGTTCACGGCTCACCGCCCCATCCTCATCTCTCGGGGATGAGCCCGTGTCGTCGCCCTCAGAGGCGGCCTGCCTGTCGCAGTGCTCGATCCTTCCGGGCGCGCAGGCAGGAATGGAGGCAGAGCGCAGCGCCGAAGAATGCGCTGTAAGTCTCTGGAAGTGTCACCCCCACAACGAAGAACAGGCTTCCGATGAGGGCCAGGTACTTGGTCCGCCGGTTGCGGAAGGCAAGCTTGTTGACCCGGCCCGGTTGAGCGGAACGCATGGTGCGCAGCCGCTCTGCGAGGTGGGGGTCCTCCTCGGTCATCTGATCCTCGATACAGCGAGGTCGGATGCCAGGTGTCGGGTCGCCGGTCGTCAGGAATCCGAGGCGTCCTCGCCGTGCCTCACGGCGTCGTCGATGGCCTCGTCCAAGGCAAGTGCGTACCCCAAGGAGGTCGCGATGGCACCGGCGGCCGCCGTGACGCGCGGGGTGCCGATCACGGGTGCAAGCGCGACCAGGACTCCCCGGACCTCCTCGAAGGTCAGCCCCGTGCTCGCGGCGGCGTTCAGATTCACCAGATAGGAGGCGGGTGGGGCGTCGACCGCGGCCAGCGCGGCCAGCCGCACCAACATGACGTCGCGGCTGCTGAGGCCTGCACGTTCGATGGATACGGCCGTCATGTCGAGAATGGTGTCCAGAATGACCTGCTTCTCGCTCGCCGTGTCGGTCATGATGACGCCCTCCATGTTCAAGCTCTATGGATCCGGACATTGACAGTGGATCGCGGACCTTCGGGGAACGGGCGGTGAGGGACAGGCTGTTGCGGTGTGGCTCTGTTGCGGTGTGGCTCCCCGCCGACCCCTTCGTGGTGAAGGCGTCGGCGTCCCCCCGAACCCGACGCCAGCCTGCGCCGGCCACCCCGGCGGCGGCTCCCCCAGGTCGGGTGATTCCGCAAGTGCCGGACAAGGCAATCCGATCGAACAGGTGGTCTGCGAGCCCGGGGGACCGACCTGTTCCCCACGGGTGCGTGGAGCGGATGCGCGCCACCTCACCTCCCCGGGGTGATGCGGCGGGGACGCTGAATGTCCCTGGAGAAGAGGAACCTGCTGAAGGGGCGTCCGAGGGCCTGCATCATTCGGGGGCCGAGGGGGGTCCTGGGCGGCCGGTGGGTGTAGTGGAGGAAGGCGTAGCGCAGTCGGCGGGCCAGGATCCCGTCGGTGGCGATCTGGTCCCCGACGACGGCGCCGGGCAGGGGCAGACGTCGGTAGGGGCTGGTGCGAAGTGGTTTGCCGGCATGCGCGAGGTAGCGGACCTCGAAGGCTCCTGCCCGGGTCGGGACGGGCCGGTCACGCGCTGAGTTGGTGGCGAAGACGATCACCTGAAGCCGGCCCGGCCGGGAGCCGAGCTCCGCCAGGAAACGGGCGACACCCTGGGCGAGGGTCCGGTCGTCGGTGTCCCAGAACGCGATGAGTGGCTCGACGTCCACGACCACGGTCCTGACCGCGAGAGCCTGAAGGTGGTCCAGCAGTTCGCCGGTGGTGGTGAACGACTGGTATGCGGGCCTCATGCGACAGCCCGGTCGACAGGTCCGACCCAGCGGCCCCGTTCGGACACGCTCGAACCCCCACCCGTCATGGCACTTCCCCCCATCAGGCACCTGAACCCACCAGTCACCTGAACCCACCAGTCACCTGAGCACCCCGGCGAATCGGACCGTCGCCTGCCTGTCAGCGAAGCGGTTGCCGACTCCGGCGGGCTCCCCCTGGACGCATGAGGCAGCCGGACCCTGCGTCCTGGGCCCGCCGACCCCAGAACCCGCAGGCGCGGTGGTCGGCGACATCCATCCCGAACGGCTGGACTGCCGCTGCCCTTCCGGAGCGCAACGACACATGCCGGGCTGACGGCGAAGGGGCGGGGCAGCCACCGCCGGCACCACCCGCGCCGGAGGATGCCCTGCGGCCGGCTCGGTTCGAGGCTGATGGCGAGGGCCATGACGTCGGGCGGACCGACCTGGGCGGCGATCGACCGTGTTTCGTGCGCCGCCGCAGGCGGATGCCCAGGAGGATCGAGCAGGAGGCGACTGCCATGGTGGGAGGCCGGCGTCAGGAACGGCGGCAGGAGGAGCGCCGAGGGGGCAGCACCGCCACGCACTACCGGATGCGCCAGGAACTGCTTTCCATCGGCGATGACTACTGGATCGAGGACGAGCACGGGGAGCGTGTCCTCAAGGTCGACGGCAAGGCGCTGCGGCTGCGCAAGACGCTGGTCTTCGAGGATGCACACGGCAACGAACTGTTGAGGATCCAGGAACGGATGCTCCGGCTGCGGGACACGATGGAGATCGAGGACCGGTACGGGAATGTGGTCGCGACGGTGAAGAAGGCCATGGTCACACCCTTCCGGGAGCGATGGACGGTCAAGGTCGCGGACGGCCCCGATCTCGAGGTGAAGGGCAACATCCTCGATCACGAATACACCATCGAAGACGGCCGCATGGCGGTGGCCGCAGTGTCCAAGAAGTGGTTCCGGGTGGCGGACACCTACGGGGTCGAGGTCGCGGCCGGGCAGAACCCGACGCTGCTGCTGGCAGTCACGGCGGTCGTGGACACGATGGCGCACCCGGCTCGCTGACGGCTCTGCGGTCGTGGCCCGGGCCCACCACCGCCGGCACGATGACCGCGGAGAAGCGGGATCTGACGGACGCACCACTGATCGCCTCATCGCATGAATGGCTGGTACCGGAAGGGCCTTAGGGTCGCTTGTCCCATGAGCTCTGGGGGCGCACGGTTGTGGGGTGGTTCTCAAGGAGTTCGCCTCTTCGCGGCTGAACCTCCTGCTGGTGATCTTCGGGGTCGCGGTCGCAGGTCTGGGGATCCTCGGTTCAGCCACGGCAGGCAGCCTTGTGTCCAGCCAGGAACGGCTGTCCCGCCTGGCCTGCATGCGTTCGGCAGCCCAGGAGGTCCAGTACGACTTCGCCGACTTCAACGGCTGGCAGACGGCGTACGCCTTTGACTTCACCCATCACGGGCCGGCCGCGATCACCGACTCCGCCCCCTCTCGCCGGGCCTTCCTCGACGCGATCGCTGCAGCCCGGCGTGACCTCGCCAAGCTGAGAGATGTCTGCGGTGGGCGGCCGGTGAGCGACCAAGCCCTGCTGGCTTCGGTATCCGGTGGTCTCGACAGGTTCGTGGAGACTGACGACCGGATCATGCGGCTGTACCGGGCCGGGGATCAGGCGTCGCACGGACAGGCGGACGGCCTGGTCATGGGCCAGGAGATCGACGTCTTCAACTCCACCGTGGACCGTCTCAACGGCTTCGAGGCGGACCTCGCCCGGGAGCAGGCTGCCGGAATCAGCTCCCAGACGGCCGAGGGCACCCGGATCAGGTGGATCAACGGGCTCCTGGGCGGTCTGGTGCTCGTCGTCGGTGTCACCGTCTCCTGGTTCGTGGCCCGCTCGATCCGCCGTCTGGTCGTCGAACTCGCTGAGGCGCAGGCCAGGCTCACCCATCAGGCACTGCATGACTCCCTGACCGGTCTGGCCAACCGTTCCCTGTTGAACGACCACCTGGCCCTCGCTCTCGCTCGTGCTCAGCGTGCCGGTACCAGGGTGGGGGTGATCTTCCTGGATCTGGACAACTTCAAGAAGGTCAACGACTCGCTGGGGCACACCGCCGGTGACGAGCTGCTGGTGGAGGTGGCTCGACGGCTGGCCGGTGTCCTTCGGGGCAGCGATCTGGCGGCCCGACTGGGCGGTGACGAGTTCGTCGTCGCCTGTGACGACGTCACCGATCCTCATGATGTGCCGGCGGTGGTGGAGCGCGTGCTGACGGTGCTGAACCGGGACGTTCACCTGTGCGGGCAGACCCTGCCCTTGTCGGCGAGCATGGGGGTCGCCCTCAGCCGGCCCGATTCCGACGCGGACGACCTCCTTCGGGATGCCGACGCAGCGATGTACCGGGCGAAGCGTCACGGCAAGGGATGCTGGGAGATGGCGGACCGCCAGCTGCAGGCGATCGCTTCTCGTGCCCTGAAGGTCGAGACCGAACTACGTGCAGCTCTGAACGACGACGAGCTGGTCCTGCACTACCAGCCCGTGATCGACCTGACCGCCGGGGCTCTGGTGGGCGTGGAAGCCTTGCTGCGTTGGCGTCACCCACGACGCGGGCTGTTGCTGCCCGATGCCTTCCTCGATGTCGCCGAGGAGAGCCATCTGATCGTCCCGATCAGCGAGTGGGCCCTGCGACAGGCCTGCAGGCAGGCGGCCGACTGGCAGCGCAGGTTCGGAGCCCGGGCACCGGAGTTGGCGGTGAACGTCTGTTCACGCCAGGTCGACCGTCCTGGATTCAGCGCCCTGGCCAGGGACGTCATCGCCGCGTGCCGTCTGGCTCCCGCCCGGCTCACGCTGGAGATCACCGAACGTCAGGCCATCGACCTCGCCAGGTCCGCGGCGTCAGGCCTGCGTGACCTGGCTGGGCTGGGTGTCCGGTTGGCCGTGGACGATTTCGGGACCGGGTATGCGGGATTCGAGTACCTGCGGCGGCTGCCGATCGCCACGCTGAAGATCGACCGGAGCTATGTCGCCGGCCTGGGGCACGACCGGACCGACACGGCGATCACCCGCGGTCTGATCGCGATCGGACAGTCCCTGGGGCTCACCGTCATCGCTGAGGGCGTCGAGACCTGCGACCAACGCGAGAAGCTGATCGAGCTGGGTTGCCCGCATGCCCAGGGCTGGCTGTGGTTCCCCGCCCTGCCCGCGGCCGAGGTCGACGCACTGCTGGTGACGGCGGCGCAAGGCGGCGAGGCAGGCAGGACCAGCTGACCCTGGAGCATGGCGATCGACAGGGGATCGGCCTGCCGTGAATCCTGCACCCGTCAGGTGGTGGTGACCGTGATGCGCCGTGGTGGGGTGTTGGCCGTACCAGAGGTCGCGACGAAGCCGACCGTGACGGCTGCACCTGGGGCCAGCGTGCCGTTGTACCCCGTGTTCGACACGGTCACGTCGGCCCCGCGTTGGGTGTACGAGCCGCCCCAGAGCATGCGGATCTTCTGCCCGTCGGGGAAGGCCCAGGAGAGCGTCCAGCCCTTGAGCGGAGTCGATCCGGCGGTGATGGTCACCTGCCCGATGAAGCCGCCGGGCCATGAGGTCGCCGCGGAGTAGGTGGCCGTCGCCTGGGCGGGGGACGGCGCGGGCGATCCGCCCGGGGCCGGGGCCGCGGTGGCGGTGGCGGTGGCTGATGCGGTGGCGGTGGCCGAGGCGGGCGGGGGTGCGGTGGGGTTACCGGTCTGGCCCTTGGCCTTCCAGTAGACGGTGTAGTTCATGTTCTGGGCGTCGTAGAACGGCACCAGGGTGACTCTGGATCCGTTCGCCGACGCGGTGAACTCCATCGCGGTGCTGCTGGTCCGGGTGATCGACGAGGGATTCAGGGTCGGCAGCGAACTGAGCGGGGTGTTGCCGTAGTTGCCGGCCAGCACTACCGGCCCGTACGTGATCGCCGAGACGTTCACGTCGTCGTTCGCAGCGCGCAGGAAGACCTGCATGGGCAGCCGGACGGTGACCGTGTCACCGGAGGTCCACGACCGGGTCAGGGTGGCGTAGCTGCCCGGGGTGACGGCGATGTTCTCGGCGACCCCGTTGACGCTGACCGTCGCTCCGGCCGCCCAGACCGGGATGCGGATGCGCATCGACCAGGATCCGCTGACCTTCCCGGTCACCGTCAAGGTCGTGGTGTCGCCGGCCGGGTACGAGGTGGTCTGGGTGACGGTGATGCCGCGCTGCTTCCATTCCAGCACCGACGGCATGAACAGGTTCACGATCAGCGTGGTGTCGCTGAAGAAGTAGATCGAGTCCATGAGCTTGGTCTGGGTCTCCAGACCTGTGCCCTGACAGCACCAGAACGAGTCGTAGTCGGTGCTCCAGGTCCCCCCACCCCACGCCGGACCGACACCGCGGCGGCCGCCGGGGTTGAGTGGGGTGAAGTACGTGATGTGCCCGTGGCTGTCGGCCGGGTTCTGCTGGCCGATCATCTGGTTCAGCAGTGCCCGTTCGTAGTAGTCGAACAGGTCGGCCCGGTCGGGGTTCAGCAGGAACAGTTCCCGGGTCAGCCTGAGCATGTTGTAGGTGTTGCAGCTCTCGCAGGTGTCCTTGCTCAGCGCTGCCGCGATGGCGTTGGGCCCGAGGAAGTGCTCGGCACGGCTGTTGCCGCCGATGACGTACGTGTGGGCGCCCACGACGATGTTCCAGGCGTTGGTGGCGATGTCACGGTACCGGGAGGTGCCGGTGGCCACGTACTCGCGGGCGGCGCCGATCCACTTGGGCACCTGCGTGTTGGCGTGCAGGCCGTTGAGCTGGTCCTGGTTGGCGGCCAACGGGTTGAACACCGCGGCATGGTCGAACCGCTGGGCCGCCGTCAGCCACCGGGAGTTCCGGTCGGCCAGGTAGAGGTCCGCCAGCACGGCGTTCATGCCGCCGAACTCGGTGTTCATCACCGACTGCATCTGGGCGTAGCTCAGCCGGCCGGTGCGCTGGTCCACCCATCCCGCCATGCCGAGCAGGACCTCACGGGCCTGAGTGCTGCCGAGGTAGCGCCACGTGTCCAGCAGGCCGGCCATCGTCTTGTGCACCGCGTAGTAGGGGACGTTGCCGTTGGTCGGCCGGCCCGCCTCGAGAGCGTCGAAGTCGGACTCGGGGAATCCGGACAGGTACCCGGAACCGAACCCTGCGGCTGCGTTGTTGGCCTGGCACTTCGCCAGTTCGGCCACCATGTACGTGGCCTTGTCCCGGCAGGTGGTGTCTCCGGTCGCCGCCCACATCTGCGCCCAAGCGGTGAGGAAGTGGCCCTGCATGTGGGTGCGGAACGGGAAGTTCGGGGCGTCCCAGCCCCCGTTGGCCGCCGCCCCCTTCGTGGACAGCCGATGGTTGGCCCGGAAGTTGTACAGCAACCGGTCGACGTCGACGAAGCGCAGGTAGTTCAGCGTCCGGTTCTGGTTCTCCAGCCAGCGGCTCGTGGTCAGCCGCACCTCGCCGAGCTCGAACGGGGAGGCCTGCATGCCCGTGGCCGCGCGGGAACGGTCCAGCACCACACCGGCCGCCGCTGACGTGACCGCCGCGGCACCGACCACCTGGAACAGGCGCCGCCGGCTCAACGAGGGGACGAACATGGCATCCTCCGTGATGGTGGGACGGCGACTCGGACCGAGGCGCGGGGTGGACCGAGGTGCAGGGTGGGGCAGCCCCCTGGCCGCTGGGCTTCACCCGTACATCTCCGGCGGACAGGAGAAGGTTTCCCGCAGCCCGCCGGGCCGTGCTTCCCTGCGGGGCTGACTGTCCGACGGGCCGGAGGACCTGCCCGGTGTCCGGACCCGGCGCGGCTCACCCGTTGGATCTTTGAATCCGTGACGATCGGCCCGAGTCCGGCCCGGACGGGGGAGGGAGGGTGGACCCGGCGTCGGGTTCCGGAGGTGTGACGGTGATGGGTGACGGGCGGCGGATCATCGTCGGGGTGAGCGGGAGCCTGGCGAACCTGGAGGTCCTGCGTGCGGCCGTCCGGATCACCCGCAGGGACCGCGGCCGACTCTGCGCGGTGACGGCCTGGACGGCTCCGGGCGGTGAATCCCTTGCGCCGCAGCCGGTTCCCGCGGCCCTGCTGGGGGAGTGGGTCCGGGCTGCGCACGACCGGCAGCGGGAGGCGTTCGACCAGGCCCTCGGTGGCGTCCCCGGGGACATCGAGGTGGCCACGTACGTCGTCCGCGGCCGTCCCGCGCCGGTGCTGCTGGGCTTCGCCGACCGGCCGGACGATCTCCTCGTGGTCGGGTCCGGCCGCACCGGCCTGTTCCACCGGGGCGTCCACGCGGTGGGCCCCTACTGTGCCGCCCGCTGCGCCTGCCCGGTCCTCCTGGTCCCCCCGCCGCCGATGGTGCGGGAGTCCCGGCGGCTGCTGCACCGGGTCCGTGCCGTCTCCCCGTCGGCGCTGGCACCCGCGCGGTCGGCGGGTTCCTGACCGGTCCCACCCCGGCCGACGGGATCCGCCGCTACTGGTGGGGATGCCGGGATCTGCGGGCGGTCCCGCCGCGGGGACCTGAGCCGTCCGCGCGCCTCGCCGGGGCGACCGGGGCTCCCGGGCGGCCTCAGCTCGGCCCGGTCCGGGGGTGTCCGAGGGCGTCGAAGGCGGTCGCGACGATGAGCTCGCGCAAGTCGTCCTGGTTCTGGTCGGTGGTGGCCAGGGCGATGACGGCGATCGCGCCCAGGGCGCCGAGGATCCGTACGCAGCGGTCCTGGTCGGCCACCGGGTCCTCGACGCCGAACGCCCCGAACAGTTCGTCGCCCACATGCTGCAGCCAGGCCAGGTCCTCGGCGGTCGCGTGCGTGCTCAGGGAGCTGACCATGAGCGCGGTGGTCCCCTGGCGGTGCAGAGCCCGATCGGTCATGGCCCGGATCAGCGCGAGGTCCCGGGCCGGACCGGCGGGGTGCTCCTGTGCGGTGCCGACCAGCGTCGTGAGCTCGGCGACGAACTGGTCGGCCACCGCCCGCAGCAACGCCTCCTTGCTCGGGAACCGGTGCAGCAGACCGGTTTTCGAGTATCCGACGGCATCGGCGATCTGCTGCACGGAGGTGTGCTCGTAGCCGTGCCGGGCGAACAGCAGGGCGGCGGAGTCGATGATCGCCTGGTCGAGTTCCTGCCGGGTCGGTCGGCGCATGGGGATTCTCCGCCTTCTTCTGGCGTGGTGCGGTGGTCCGGCGGTCCGGACCCGTCGGGCGGGGCCGTGCCCCATCTTCCCCCAGTCCAGGGGGGTGCCTGCGGCAGGGCGGCACCGTGGCGCCGCCCTGCCGCGGCCCCTGCCGTGGCCGGGACGGGCTCAGGACCGTCCGGAGCCGACCGAGTGCGCTGAGGCCTCCCCGGCGCCGGCACGGCTGTCGCCGGCCAGCCTGTCGCCGGCCCTCCCGTCACCGGGCTGCGCGTCCCTGGGCTGTTCGCCGACCTGCCCCAGCCGGGCACCCTCGACGTCCACATCCGGCACGATCCGGTCCAGCCGGCGGGGCAGCCACCAGGCGCTGCGGCCGAGCAGGTGCATCACGGCCGGGGTGAGGGTCATCCGGACCACGAAGGCGTCCACCAGCACGCCGACGGCGAGGCCGAACCCGATCGGCCGGATCATGGTCAGCTCGGCGCGCACGAAGCCCGCGAAGACCGCGATCATGATCAGTGCAGCCGCAGTGACCACCCGTCGCCCGTGGTGGAATCCGGTGAGCACCGCCCGGCGTGCCTCCTGCCCGTGGGCGTACGCCTCGCGCATTCCCGAGACCAGGAACATCTGGTAGTCCATCGCCAGCCCGAACAGGACGCCGATCAGCAGGGTCGGCAGGAACGACAGCACGGCCTCCGGACTGCTCACTCCGAAGACCTCCTTCAGCCAGCCCCACTGGTAGACGGCCACCACGGCGCCGAACGAGGCCGCGATGGACAGCAGGAACCCGATGGTGGCCACCAGCGGCACCACCAGGGACCGGAACACCATCACCAGCAGCACCAGCGACAGCCCCACCACGATCGCCAGGTACGGCGCGAGCGCGTCACCGAGCCGGGCGGAGATGTCGATGTTCGCGACTGTCTGCCCGGTCAGGCCGATCTGCGCACCGGTGGCCGCCTGCACCGCGGGAGCGGCCGCGCGCAGGGACTCCACCAGCCGCACCGTCTGCTCCTTGCCGGGGCCCTGCTGCGGGACGATCTGCAGCGCCGCGATCCGCCGGCCAGGGCTGACCCCGATCGGCACCACGCGGACCAGGCCGTCGACCTTGGCCAGCCGTTCGGCGACGTCGAGCTCCTTCTCCTGCGCGGCGGTCGCGTCCAGCCTCGCCGGCAGGGTGACCACGGCGACGATCGGGCCGTTGGCGCCCTCCCCGAAGTACCGGGCGGTCTGCGTGTACGCCCGGTAGGCGGTGGACCCGACCGGCTCGGACCCGCCGTCGGGCAGGCCCAGCCGCAGGCTCGCCGCCGGGATCGCGCAGATCGCCAGCAGCACGAAGGCGGCCACCGCGGACGCCCACGGGTGGCCGGTCACCAGTTCGCCCCAGCCGTGTCGCACCCGCACCGGCTGCTCGTCGGTCTCGTCGTGGTCGATCAGGTGGGCGGCACCCTCGACCGGTTCGCCCTTCGCGGTGAACCCGTTGGCCTCCCAGGCCTTCCGCCGCAGGACCCGGTGCCCGAGCACGGTCAGCACGGCCGGGGTCAGGGTCACCGCCACCGCCACCGCGACCGCCACGGTCGCCGCCGCGGCCAGGCCCATCACGCCGAGGAAGGGGATTCCGGTCACGGTCAGCGCGGCCAGCGCGATGATCACCGTGAGCCCGGCGAACACCACCGCATTGCCGGAGGTGCCGTTCGCCCGGGGGACCGACTCCTGCGCCGGCATCCCGCTGAGCAGCTGGATCCGGTGCCGGTTGATGATGAACAGGGAGTAGTCGATCCCGACGGCCAGTCCGAGCATCAACGCCAGCGCCGGGGTGATCGAGTTCATCTCGATGACCGGCGAGGCCGCCAGCGTCGCGCCGATCCCCACCGCGACCCCGACCAGGGCCATCAGCAGCGGCAGCCCGGCGGCCAGCAGGGTGCCGAGCATGACCAGCAGGACCGCCGCCGCCACCAGGACGCCGATCACCTCGGTCGGGCCGATGACCGAGTTGAGGTCGCTGACCAGGGTGCTGTCGTAGTCGACGGTGACCCCGGTGCCGGCCAGGTCCGCGCCGATCTGCTTGATCGCGTCGCGCTGCGCCGTGGTGAGGGCGCTGGCAAGGCCGGTCAGCCGGACCTGGACCAGGGCGGCGGTGCGGTCGGCGGTCACCAGCCGGGTGCCGCGGGTCAGGGCCTCCTGGCGTTGCGCGAGCTGCAGCTGGCGGCCCTGTTCGGTCAGCGTCTTCTCGCCGGCCTGCAGCTGCGCGGTCTGCGTGGACAGTTGGGCGCGGCCGGCGTCGAGCTGTTGCTGGGCGGCGACCAGGGGGGCGGGCGGTGCCACTCCCGCGGGCAGGGCCGCCTTCTGTGCGTCCAGGGCCTGCTGGGACTGGTCCAGCCGCGCCGACGCCGAGGCCAGTTTCTGCTTGCCGGCGGTCAGCTGGGCCGTGGCCGCGTCGAGCTGGGTGCGCCCGGCCGCCAGCTTGGCCGCCGCGGAGTCGAGCTCGGACTGCACGGCGAACGGGTCGGTGGCTGCGGCGACCCCGCCGACCTTGGACCAGCGGCCCACCGCCGTGGTCACCGCCGCCTGCTGCGGGGCGGTGAACGGGGCCGGGGAGGTGATGAGGATGGTGCCGGTATCGCCTGCGGCCGACGGCATCTCGGCCTTGAGGTTGTCCATCACCTGCTGGAAGCCGGCGCCTGGGATCCGGAACGTGTTGCCCAGCGGCACCTGCAGGACCGCCGCGCCGGCCGAGGTGAGCGCGAGCAGCGCCACCCACAGGGCGATCACCGGCCAGGGGTGGCGGCGGCTGAAGCTGCCGATGCGGTACAGGAAGCGGGCCATGGGAGCCTCTCGTGTGCGGCGGGCCTCGGCGCGGCCGGCCTTCGGGGCGGGGACCGTGGTACAGCGGACCTGGGTGAGAGGGGCACTCGGCCGCCAGTGGACCAGAACGGTCCGGACCACTCTAGTCCATCACGGACCAGTCTGGTCCAGAGGTCGTGATGATGGCCGGAGGGGTGGTGAAGGCCGCAGGGGCGGGGCGGGCCCGGCGGCCCCCGGCGAGGCGGGCGGAGCCGGAGCGGGTGCCCAGCCGCAGCCGCGGGCGAGCTCGGCGGCCCAGACCGTCCCCCGTCCGTCCAGCGGGAGGGTGACCACGCCCGGGTGGCCGTCGGCGGACCGGACCCGCAGGGTGAGCGGGATCGGCTCCGCCAGGACCTGCGGGTCGCAGGCGATCACGGCCTCGAGGGAGACCCCGGCCGACCGGCCGGGCAGCACGTTCGCGCCGTCGGTGGCCTCCAGGTGCAGGCCCGGCAGGTCCACGAACAGGCCGTCGATCCGGACCCAGGTGTCTCCCGTGCCGGTGATCCGGACGGCCGCGTCCAGACTCACCCCGCCGGTGGCGTCCTCCCCGGCGGAGATCCTCGCCGGGCCCACCGCGGCCTGCAGCGACACCACCGACTCTGCGATCCGCCACGGCCGGGAGGCCTGTGACAGCTGCCCGGACAGCCGGCCCGGCACGGTTGCGGCGACCACCCCGACCAGGGCCAGGCCGACGACGGTCCGGGCCGGAGCGGGCAGGGAGCACGCGGCCGTCCGGGTCCGGGGCGCCCCGGCGGGCGTGGACGCCGGCCCGGCAGACGGTGCGGCGGGTGCGGCAGCCGACGGCTGACCGTCCGGGCGTCGTGGGGCCGGGATCCGGGCCTGGCGGGCAGCCTCCGGGCCGGCAGGCGGTGGGAGGCGGCGCCCGCCACGCAGGTCTCCCAGGATCTCGCTCACTTCATGGCCCTCCGGCTCGGCGGGATGCGGGCCGTGGCAGGACGGCCCCCTACCGGGATCGGCAGCCGCGCCGCCCGGCCTCAGGTCCGGACCCGCCCGGATCCGCCGGCCGGACTACAGTCGCCGGGCGTGGACGTGGGCGTGGGCGCGGGCGCGGATGACGTGGATGCGGCTGCCGCCGCGTCAGTGGCGGTCGAGAGGATCCGGCAGGAGCTCGCCGCGCTCGCCGACCCGGTGCGGGCCGAGGGCGGGCGGCGGTACCTGCAGCTGATGCCCGGTGGCTACGGCGAGGGGGACGACCTGCTCGGCGTGCCGGTCCCGGACCAGCGCCGGATCGCCGCCCGGCACTGGCGCGACCTGGACCTGACGGGTGCCTGCACCCTGTTGTCCGACGGGATGCACGAGGAGCGGCTGACCGCGCTGTTCGTCCTGGTCAGGCGCTTTCGGTCCGGTGGCGCGGCGGCCCGGAAGGCGATCTTCGAGCTGGTGACCGGCGAGCGGGCGCGGATCGACAACTGGGACCTGGTGGACAGCGTCGCGCCCCACGTGGTGGGCGGCTGGCTGACCGATCCCCGGGGTGCCGCCGACCTGCCGGTGCTGGACCGGCTGGCGGGCTCCGCCTCGGTCTGGCACCGGCGGATGGCGGTGGTGGCCACCCTGGCGTTCATCCGCCGGGGGGAGTACGGGCCGACGCTGCGGCTGTCCGCCCGGCTGCTGGATGATCCGCACGACCTGGTGCACAAGGCCGTCGGCTGGATGCTGCGCGAGGTCGGCAACCGGGACCGGGCGGTCGAGGAGAACTTCCTCCGCCGCCACCACGACCGGATGCCCCGGATCGCGCTGCGCTACGCGATCGAGAAGTTCGAGCCCGCGCTGCGCCGCCGCTACCTGACCGGGGACCTGCCCGCCGCCCGCTGAGCCGTCCAGCCGTCCAGGCTGACCCCGTCCTGTCGGTGCCGCCCGGCAGGATCACCGCTGCCGCAGGGAAGCGCCCGGCGGATCCGGACCGAGTGAGGAACCGTGCCCCGACGCACGCCCGTGACCCTGAACCACGTCGAGCACGGCAGTGGGGTGCCCGTGCTGGCGCTGCACGGCTGGGTCCCGGACCACCGGCTGATGTCCGGCTGCCTGGAACCGCTGTTCGCCGGCCGCCCGGGTTTCCGCCGGCTCTATCCGGATCTGCCCGGGATGGGCGCCACCCCGCTGCCCGGCGAGTTCACCGGGTCCGACGATCTGCTGGCCGCCGTCGAGGACTACGTCGACGAACAGCTCGGGGACTCGCCGTTCCTGCTGGTCGGGGAGTCCTACGGCGGATACCTCGCCCGGGCGCTGGTCGGTTCCCGGCCCGACCAGGTGCTGGGGCTGGCCCTGCTCTGCCCGGTCGGCGTCCTGGACCACCCGAGCCGGACCCTGCCCCCGCGCCAGGTGCTCCTGGGCGACCCCGCGCTGCCGGACGGGGTGGATCCGGCCCTGGTCGAGGAGTTCACCGCCATGGCCGTGGTGGCCACCGCGCAGACGCTGCACCGCTACGTGACCGAGATCCGCCCCGGAGTGATGGTCGCCGACCGGGCCGGCCTTGACCGGATCCAGCGCCGGTGGCCGTTGTCCGTCGACCCTGACACCGGTCCGGCGTACCTGCGGCCGACCCTGGTGCTCACCGGGCGGCAGGACGACTGTGTGGGCTACGCCGACCAGTTCGGTCTGCTGGACCGGTTCCCCCGGGCCACCTTCGCCGCCCTCGACCTCGCCGGGCACAACCTGCAGATCGAGCGGCCCGCCCTCTTCGAGGCCCTGATGCACGACTGGCTGGACCGGGCCCTGACCTGACTGCGGACGCAGGGCCCGGTCCCGGCTGGTCAGCGGGGCTTGGTGGCCCGGACGAAGGCGCTGGCCACGGCACCGTCCATCGCGGCGACGATCGCGTCGACGTCGAGGTCGGTGGGCAGGTCAGCCGGGTCGAGGGACGACGCCAGGTCACGCAGGTCGTCGAGCCCGTAGGTCCGGGTGACCTCGACGGCGGCGTCGACGAAGCCCGCCGCCGTGAGCTTGTGCACGTACTCGGTGTCGTGCAGCGCCCCCGCGACGCAGCCGGTCCACAGCCGCATCGCGCGCCGTGCCGGTTCGGGCAGCTCCCGCAGCAGGACGATGTCGGACACCGCGAACCGTCCGCCCGGGGCAAGCACCCGGAACGCCTCGCGCAGCACGGGATCCTTGTCGGCGGCCAGGTTGATCACGCAGTTGGAGATGATCACGTCGACCGTCCCGTCGGGGAGCGGGACGTTCTCGATGGTGCCCTGCAGGAACTCGGCGTTCTCGACGCCCGCCTCGGCCTGGTTGCGCCGGGCCAGGGCCAGCATCTCCGGGGTCATGTCCAGGCCGTACGCCTTGCCGGTCGGGCCGACCCGCCGCGCGGACAGCAGCACGTCGAGCCCGCCGCCGGAGCCGAGGTCCAGCACGGTCTCGCCGGGGCTCAGCTGCGCCAGCGCGGTCGGGTTGCCGCAGCCCAGCGAGGCGGCCAGGGCACCTGCGGAGGTCTGCGCGGCGTCGTCGTCGTACAGGTCACGGGTCACCGGGTCGACCGAGGCCGGTCCGCTCCCGCAGCAGGACGGGACGTCGAGGTTGCTGGTGGCCTGGCGGGCGGCCTGCGCGTACCGGTCGCGGACCGCCTCGCGCAGCTGCTGGGGGGCCAGGCCGGTCGGGTCGAGGGTGATGTCGGACATCGTGCACACCTTTCGGGGAGCGGGGAGCGGGGAGGGCCGTCGGGGTTCGGGGCGGGGTCCGGCTCGGGCGGTCTCCGGGTGCCCGGTCAGGGGCTCAGTTCCTGCTGACCCGGGCGAGACCGGTTGTTTAGATGTCTGTCGAAGCAGATCCCATCCTGACCCCTGATTCGATGGACGTCAAGACAGCATGTCAACGGATGAGCTGCCCGGGTGAGTTGTGAGGTCCGGAACGTGACGCTCCGACCTGTCGACAGGGCCGCCGGTGGGAGGATCGGTGCGTTACGTCCGGAGTTCCCGGTGTTCCCCGGAGTTCCCGTCGGCCCGACCCCAGCTGAGGAGGTCCCATGTCGGCCACTCCCGAACCGCCTCCCACCGCCGCCCGGCCTGCCTTCGACCCCGTCCGTCAACTCGAGCTGGTCCGCCGGGAGCTGGCCCGCCGGTCGTTCTGCGTGCTCGCCACCTCCTCGCCCGCCAACCGGCCGCATGCGGTCGGCCTGCTGTACGCCGCGGTGGGCCTGGACGTCTACCTGCTCATCGGCACGGACACGGTCAAGGCCCGCAACATCCGGGCCAACCCGCAGGTGGCGATCTCGGTGCCGGTCCGCAAGTACCCGGCCGGCCCGCCGATGGCCGTGCAGTTCCAGGGCACCGCGCAGTTGCTGGAGCCGGGGGACCCGCACATCGCGGAGCTGCTCAGGGCGGGCCGGCTCAAGCGGATCGCCTCCTACGGTGCCGCGGACAAGCCCGGGATCGTGTTCGTCCGGGTCACGCCGAACCGGCGGATCTCCAGCTACGGGCTGGGTGTCCCGCTGCTGCGCCTGCTGCGGGACGTCTCCCAGGGCGCCCGCAGCGTGGAGCTCCCCTGACCGTCAGCCGGGCGGGCGCGCGGCGTCCCGCCCGGCCCGGAACCGCCCGATACGTGCCTTCGCCGGACTTGTCGGCGAGCGCGGCTACGGTGTCGAAGGCACTGGGCCGCAAGGGATTGGGGATCATTCATGAGTGTGAAGGTCAGCACGGATGCCACGTTCGACAGTGACGTCCTGGCCGCGGACCGGCCGGTGATCGTCGACTTCTGGGCACCCTGGTGCGGACCGTGCCGGCAGGTCTCGGCGGTGCTCGACGAGATCGCGGTCGAGCACGCCGACCGGATCGCCGTCGTCAAGGTCAACTCCGACGAGAACCCCCGCGTGACAGCCCGTTTCGGTGTGATGGCGATGCCGACGATCGCCGTCTACTCCGGCGGCGAGATCGTGAAGACGATCGTCGGCGCGCGGCCCAAACGGACCATGCTCAAGGAACTGTCCGACTGGATCTGAGCCGTACGCCCGGGGAACCGCACCGCCGTCCTGATCCGGCAGCGCGTGACCGCGGGCGGGACCGGCGGACGGGCCGACCGGGGGGTCGGTCATCCGCCGAGGTCAGTTGACGTCGACCCAGCCGAGGGTCCGCTCGACGGCCTTCTTCCAGCCGGCGTATCCCTCGGCCCGCTGCTGGGCGGACCACTGCGGGGTCCAGCGCTGCGCCTCGTTCCAGTTCTCCCGCAAGGCATCCGTGCCGGACCAGAATCCGACCGCCAGTCCCGCCGCATACGCCGCGCCGAGTGCGGTCGTCTCCGCCACCACCGGACGGCTGACCGGGACCCCGAGGATGTCCGCCTGCAGTTGCATGCACAGGCCGTTCGCGGTGACCCCGCCGTCGACCTTGAGCACGTCGAGAGCGACGCCGGAGTCCGCGGCCATCGCCTCGGCGACGTCGCGGCTCTGGTAGCAGATCGCCTCCAGGGTGGCCCGGGCCACGTGCCCGTTGGTGTTGTAGCGGGACAGGCCGACCACGGCGCCACGGGCGTCACTGCGCCAGTAGGGGGCGAACAGGCCGGAGAACGCCGGCACGAAGTACACCCCGCCGTTGTCCTCAACGGTGCGGGCCAGGGTCTCCACCTCGGCCGCCGACGAGATCAGGTGCAGCTGGTCGCGCAGCCACTGCACGGCCGAGCCGGTGACGGCGATAGAACCCTCCAGCGCGTACACCGGGTCCTGCCCGCCGAGCTGGTAGCAGACCGTCGTCAGCAGACCGTTCGCGCTGCGGACCGGCTCGGTCCCGGTGTTGAGCAACATGAAGTTGCCGGTGCCGTAGGTGTTCTTGGCCTCGCCCGGCGCGAAGCAGACCTGCCCGAACATCGCCGCCTGCTGGTCACCGAGGATCGCGGTCAGCGGTACGCCCGCGAATCCCGCGGGGGCGGCGACCACACCGTACGGCTGCGGGTCGGACGACGGGCGGATCGCCGGCAACATCGCCCGCGGGATCCCGAAGAAGCCCAGCAGCTCCTCGTCCCAGTCCAGGGTGCGCAGGTCCATGAGCATGGTCCGGCTGGCGTTGGTGACGTCCGTGACGTGCACGCCGCCGTCCACCCCGCCGGTGAGATTCCACATCAACCAGGTGTCCGTGGTCCCGAACAGGGCGTCCCCGGCCTCGGCGTCCTCCCTGGCACCGGGGACGTTCTCCAGGATCCACTGGATCTTCCCGCCGGAGAAGTACGTCGCCGGGGGCAGGCCGGCCTTCTGCCGGATCACCTCGCCCCTGCCGTCACGTTCCAGGGCGCTGGCGATCCGGTCGGTGCGGGTGTCCTACCAGACGATGGCGTTGTGGTACGGCCGGCCGGTGCGGCGGTTCCACACCACGGTGGTCTCGCGCTGGTTGGTGATCCCGATCGCGGCCAGGTCGGACGCCTGCAGGCCCATCCCGTTGAGGGTGGTCTGGATGACCGAGCTGGTCCGCTCCCAGATCTCCACGGGGCTGTGCTCGACCCAGCCGGCCCTGGGCATGATCTGCTCATGCTCCAGCTGGTACCTGCCGGCCTCACGTCCGGCGTGGTCGAAGACCATGAATCTGGTGCTGGTCGTGCCCTGGTCCACGGCACCGACGAAGTCAGCCACGGTCAGCCCTCCAGGTCGTCGTCGATCACGGGTTCCCGCCGGCCGCAGGCCGGGCCGCGGTCCTCATGATTACCGATCCGGCGGCTGGGTACGCATCACGGGTGCCCGGTGGTGCCGCAGCGTCTCGCCGGCCGGGCCGACAGCGGCCGCTGACCTGCAGCGGCCCGGTTCCCGAAGGAGTAGACGCGTGCTTGGCTTCATCATCACTCTGATCATCATCGGGGCGATCGCGGGCTTCCTGGCCCGGCTCGTCGTGCCGGGACGTGACCCGATGGGCGTGGTCGCCACGATCGTGCTCGGGATCGTCGGCTCATTCGTCGGCGGGTTCCTCGGCTATGTGCTGTTCCACCACGACACGTCGCAGGGCGCGCTGCAGCCGTCCGGCATCATCGGCTCCGTCATCGGTGCCGTGATCGTCCTGCTCATCTACCGCGCGGCGACGGGTGGGCGGGCCAAGGTCTGACCCCCCTCCCACCCCGCACGACGCGGCCCGGACCGGACGGTCCGGGCCGCGTCCTTCGTTCGGCTCCGTGACCGCCCGGGTGCATGCGATGATCGGGTTCCGCCCGGGGGTGTGCCGCTCCCGCGCGGGGAGGAGCGGGGCATGGGCATTCCGGATGTCGTCGGCCTGGCCGGCATCGTGACCACGACGATTCCGGTGGGCGGCCTGGGAGAGGTCAGAGTCCGGGTCGGGCTCGGCTCGCAGACCTTCGGGGCCTACGCCTCCAACCGCGGGATGTCCGTGCCGTCCGGGACCCGGGTCACGATCGTGGAGTACTTCCCGCCGCGGACGGTCATCGTCTCTCCCGACCAGTAGCCGCGCCAGGGTCGCGGACCAGGCCGTCCAGATCCGGCGCAACCGCAGGACCTCCCGGCGCGTCCGAGGGCCCGCTCCACTCGTTCCACCGCAGCACCGCACATCCACCCCGAGGTTGTCGTCAGGAGTTGGCATCGGTCGTGAACATCACTGTCGCCGGGTCGCTGGTGGGGGCTCTCGCCCTCGGCGTCGTCGTGATCGTCATCGTCTTCAAGAGCATGTGGCGGGTCGCCGAACCCAACCAGGCCCTCATCGTCTCCGGCTCCCGTGCCCGGGAGACCCCGGCGGGCATGGGTTTCCGGGTGGTCACCGGCCGGGGCACCTTCGTCATCCCCGGCGTCCAGGTGGTCCGCAAGCTGTCCCTGGACATCAACGAGGCGCCGCTGGCCGTCCAGTGCGTGACCAAGCAGGGCATCGACGTCGGCGTCCAGGGCGTGGTCATCTTCAAGGTCGGTGACGACGAGACCTCCATCGCCAACGCCGCCCGCCGGTTCCTTGACCAGCAGGACAAGATGGTCCAGAAGATCGTCAACGTCTTCGAGGGTCACCTGCGGTCGATCATCGGCTCGCTGACCATGGAGGAGATCGTCCGGGAGCGGGAGCGGCTGACCCAGGAGACCTGGTCGGCCGCCGGGGTGGAGCTGGAGAAGCTCGGCCTGGTCATCGACACCCTGCAGATCAAGGACCTGCACGACCCGACCGGCTACATCGCCAACCTGGCCCGCCCGCACGCCGCCGAGGTGGAGAAGCATGCCCGGATCGCCGAGGCGGTGGCCAACCAGCAGGCCACCGAGGCCGAGGCTGCGGCGCAGGCCCGCCAGGCCGAGGCGGTCCGGACCTCCCGGATCGCCCAGGCGCAGTACCAGGCCGAGGTCGACCAGGTGGCGGCGAAGGCGCAGCAGGCCGGGCCGCTGGCCGCCGCGGCCGCCCGTCAGGAGGTCGTCGTCCAGGAGACCGAGGTCGCCAAGCTCGAGGCGTCCCGGCGCGAGCAGCAACTGGAGGCGGAGGTCCGCAGGCCGGCCGATGCCTCGCGGTACCGGGTCGAGCAGGAGGCACAGGCCGCCCGCAGCGCCGCGATCGCGGAGGCGGAGGCCCGCCGGGCCGCCGTCATCGCCGCCGCCGAGGCCGATGCGGAGAAGGCCCGGCTGACCGGTGAGGCCGAGAAGTCCCGACGGACCGCGATCGCCGATGCGGAGGCCATCGAGGGCGCCCGTCGTGGTGAGGCCGAGAAGGCCCGCCGGGTGGCCGAGGCCGAGGCGGTCCGGGCCGAGGGCGAGGCGCAGGCCGCGGCCATCCGGGCCACCGGTGACGCCGAGGCCAGCGCGATCCGGGCGAAGGGTCTGGCCGAGGCGGAGGCCGTCGAGCGGCGGGCCGAGGCGCTGGCGACGAACTCCGAGGCGGTTGTGCTGCAGGAGATCGCGGAGAACTACCCGCTCATCGTGGCCAATGCGGCCAAGGCGTTCGAGGGCGTCGGCAGCATGCAGGTCCTCAACGGCGCCGAGGGTGTCACGGAGATGCTGACCACGATCATCGGGCAGGGCCTGGCCGGGCTGAACGTGGTGCGCTCCATGATCGACGGCGGCAGTACCGGGCGGACGGCGGTGTCCCGCACCGTCGCGCGTTCGGCCTCGTCGGGGGCGGCCGCGGCCGGGGAGGTCGCGGCGCTGGACGGTGCCTCGCTGGACGGTGCCTCCGGGAACGAGTCCGGCAGGTAGCACCTCCGGGACCGATGAGCCGGAAAGGTGTCATTCACCCAAGAGGTGTGTTCCTGAAGTAACTCCACCGGACCCGGCGGCGCTGAACTGATCGAGGGAGGCGCCGCCGGAGCCCGGGGCGGAGTGGTCCGAGTCGAACATGAGGAGGCTCGACGTGGCCGTCATCGTCGCGCTCGTCGCCGTCCCCGCCGTGGCCCTGGTCATGGCGCTGGCCGCCCGGATGGAGCGGGGGATCGTCGTCCGCTCGCAGAGCCGCCGGCCCTGAGGCCGAGCGGTACAGGTGAATCAGGGCGCCGGCCAGGCACAGGCGCCGGCGGGGGGGAAGCGCGTTCCCTCCCGGGTGCGCCGCCCCGTCCGCGGGGCGGCGCACCCGGTCGCATAGTGAGGGGTCAGGCGCTCAGATCCAGGACGGCAGCCACATCCGGGCGCTCCACTCCCCGCGCGGGATGATCTGGCCCGACAGCACCGGGTAGAAGAACGCGAAGGCCAGCACGGCCAGCACGACCACGGCGCCGGCCCCCACAGCCCCGTACAGCCGACGTTGCGGGTCGGCCGTGCGCGGCCCGAGGACCAGTCCCAGCGCGAAGGTCAGCGAGAGCACGATCCACGGCACGAAGGCCACGGCGTAGAACGTGTAGATCGTGCGGTCCTGGAACCTGAACCACGGCAGGTACCCGCCGGCCAGCCCGGCCAGCACCGCCCCGGCCCGCCAGTCCCGGCCGAGCAGCCAGCAGAACAGCAGCACGGCGATCGCGAGCGTGCCGCCCCACCAGATGATCGGGTTGCCCAGGTCGGTGATCGCCCGCGAGCACTCATCGACCTTGCAGCCGTTCACCCCGCGCTTGTAGGACTCGTAGAAGAACGCCGTCGGCCGCCCCAGCACCCCCCAGGACCAGGGGTTCGACTGGTACACGTGCGGGGAGTGCAGGTTGACGTTGAACTGCAGCATGTCCGCGTGGTAGTGCCACAGGCTGCGCAGACTGTCCGGGATCCAGCCGTAGTCCTTCGAGGGATGCTGGGCCCCCCACTGCCGGTAGTAGGCGTCCTTGGACCGGAACCAGCCGGCCCATGTCGCCACGTAGGTCAGCAGTGCAACCGGCACCACGGTGAAGAACGCGGTCGTGCCGTCCTTGAGCAGGGCTCCGGCGAACCACAGGCGCACCCGGGCGGCCCGCCGTGCGGCGACGTCCCAGCAGAACGACGCGACCCCGAACGCGGCCAGGAAGAACACCCCGGACCACTTCGACCCGGCGGACAGTCCCAGGCAGATCGCGGCGGCCACCCGCCACCAGCGGATCCCCAGCCACGGGCCGAACCGCCCCGCGGCGATCTCCAGCGACTCCACCTCCGGCCGGGCCGGGGAGGTGAGTTCCTCGGCAGTGCCGGGCACGAAGAGGTCGCCGGAGCCTTCGCCGGGTGGTGGATCGACCTCGCCGAGCCGGTCCCCGGGGACCTGCGCGGCCTCCCGGTCGGCGGCGCGTGCGGCCAGTTTCGCGGCCAGGCGCTGCCGGCTGCGGTCCCGGTCGACGAGGATGCAGCCGAAACCGGCCAGCGCCCAGAACATCACGAAGGTGTCCAGCAGGCCCGTCCGGCTGAGCACGAAGTGCTCCCCGTCGACGGCCAGCAGCAGCGCCGCCACGCCGCCGAGCAGGGTTGAGCCGAACAGCCGCCGGGCGATCCGGCCGATCATGAGGATGGACAGGGTGCCCACGAGAGCGACCGAGAACCGCCAGCCCCAGGAGCTCTGCGGGCCGAACATCCACTCCCCGAAGGCGATCATCCACTTGCCGACCGGCGGGTGGACGACGAAGTCGGGGGAGTTGAGGAAGACGTTCACCGTGCCGTGGGTGAACCGCTCGTCGGGCTTGGGCGTGGAGTCGGCGTTGGTCGCCAGCTCGTAGCCGACGCGCAGGTAGGAGGCCCCCTGCTTGACGTAGTAGGTCTCGTCGAAGACGAGCTGGTGCGGCTTGTCGAGCTGCCAGAACCTGAGGAAGCCGCCGACGGCCGCGATGAGCAGCGGGACCGCCCAGCCCCAGAACCGGTCGGTCGGGCGGTAGCCGAGCAGCCGGTAGCGCAGCCGGACGATCTCCTCGTCCGCCTCGCCCGGCCCGGAGGCGGCGTTCGGCGGCGCGGTCTGGGTCGACGTCACCGGGCCATCGTAGAAGCCGCTCCCGCAACCGCCTCCCGCCGGTGATCATGCCCTCGGATCGACGAGTCCCGGGGGCCGGAGTTGGCGGGGACCGGCCCGGGCAGGATGATCGGGCGGTGCCTTCCACGCAGGACGCCGGATCCTGGGCCGGCGACGGCCGGCTCATCCTGGCCGCGACCCCGATCGGGGATCCGGCGGATGCCCCGGCCCGTCTCGCCCGGCTGATCGCCACCGCCGACGTGGTCGCGGCCGAGGACACCCGGCGGCTGCGCCGGCTGGCATCGGCGCTCGGGGTGAGCCCGTCCGGCCGGGTGGTCAGCTTCCACGAGCACAACGAGACCGCTCGGGCGGCCGAACTCGTGGCGGCGGCCGAGTCCGGGGCGACGGTGCTGGTGGTCACCGACGCGGGGATGCCCAGCGTGTCGGATCCCGGACTGCGGGCGGTGCGGGCCGCCGTCGACGCCGGGATCCCGGTGACCGCGGTGCCCGGCCCGTCCGCGGTGCTCACCGCGCTCGCCCTGTCCGGACTGGCCAGCGACCGGTTCTGCTTCGAGGGTTTCCTCCCGCGCAAGCCGGGGGAGCGCCGGCGCACGCTGGCCGCCCTGCAGGCCGAGCCGCGGACCATGGTGTTCTTCGAGGCGCCGCACCGGCTGGCCGCCACCCTGGCGGACCTGGCCGACCAGTTCGGCCCCGACCGGCCGGCCGCGGTGGCCCGGGAGCTGACCAAGACGTATGAGGAGGTTCTCCGGCAGCCCCTCGGCGAACTGGCGGCCTGGGCGGCCTCCCGGGAGGTGCTCGGCGAGATCACCCTCGTGGTGGCGGGACGGCCGTCGCCTCCGCCGCCGTCCGCGGACGACATCGCAGCCCTGGTCGCACAGGTCCGGCTTCGGGTCGACGGCGGTCAGCGGCTCAAGGACGCGGTGGCCGAGGTCGCCGCCGGCACCGGTGTCCCCAAACGGGAGCTCTACGACGCTGCCACCCGCGCCCGCGGCTGAGGCTGAGGGCCGCTGGTGTCCGCAGGGTCGAGCTCGGAGGGCGAGCACCGCGCGAGAGACGAGCCGCGCGAGAGACGAGCTCGTGGGCACGGTGGCACATCGTGCCCGAAAAACGGGCACGATGGCACATAGTGCTCACGAGGGATGGGTCGAGGGTTCCATGTCGGCGTAGTGTTCGGGCCCACCCTGGAGGACAAGTCCCGCTAGCCGGCGCAGGTCGACGAGTCCGGCCGGGCGCTGACCGCGTGCCCTGGGGGCTGACGGGGGTGTCCTGATCGGGTGATCGCAGCCCGGCCTCTCAGCCGATCGTGCACAGGACGCAGAACTCGTTCCCCTCGGGGTCGGCCAGCACCGTCCAGGTCACCTGCTCGGGCGGCGCGCCGGCCTGGCCGACCTCGGCCCGCCGGGCGCCGAGGTCGAGCAGCCGCTCCACCTCGGCGGCCTGGTCGGCGCCGGGGAGCGGGCGCACGTCGAGGTGCCAGCGGTTCTTCACCCGGTGCGGCTCGTCGCTGGGGACGAACTCCAGGTAGGGCCCGACGGCGTCCGCGGACCCTCCCGGCTCGGCCGTCGGATGCAGGGCGGCACCGTTCGGCCCGCTGTCGGTGATCGTCCAGCCGGTCGCGGCCGCCCAGAACCGGGACAGTGACACCGGCTCGATCGCGTCCACCACGACCGCGCCCACGGACCCGGTCTGCCGGTAGCGGTCCCGGGGGTCGAGCACGCACAGTTCGTTGCCCTCCGGGTCGGCCAGCACCGTCCACGGGACTTCGCCCTGGCCGATGTCCACCCGGCGGGCGCCCAGCCGCTCCAGCCGCTCGACGATGTCCGCCTGCTCCTGCGCGGTCCGTGCGGCCAGGTCCAGGTGGATCCGGTTCTTGGCCTGCTTCGGGTCGGTCACCGGCACGAAGACCAGCTCGATCCCGGGCTTCCCGTCCGGGGGGACCACGCTGACGTCCTCGGGCCAGTCCGCATCCTCGACCAGCATCGGCGTCCAGCCCAGGGCCCGGGCCCACCACCGGGCGAGTCCGGCCGGGTCGGGGGTGTCGATGACGACGCAGTCCAGCCTGGTGGCCATGCCGGCCAGCCTGGTCCCGGTATCCTCCGGTCGCAACCGTCCAGGCCGCAGCGGTGATCCGGTGTGGCTGAAGGGACGCAACCACCCACGGCACCTGCCACGGGGCCGGAAACGGGCCCAAGCACCGGCCGGAACGAGCTCCGGATCATTACTGTGGCCGGATGGAGTTCCGCCGCATCCCCGGCCTGCCGCCCTACGTGTTCACCATCATCGACGGCCTCAAGGTCGCCGCCCGCCGGGAGGGGCGCGACATCGTCGACCTCGGCTTCGGCAACCCGGACCTGCCGTCGCCGCAGATCGCCGTGGACAAGCTCGCCGAGGCGGTCCGCAACCCACGTAACCACCGGTACTCGGCCAGCCGCGGGATCCCGAAGCTGCGGCAGGCGGTCGCCGACCACTACGCGCGGAACTGGGACGTCCGGCTGGACCCTGACACGCAGGTGCTCGCCACGATCGGCGCCAAGGAGGGGTTCAGCCACCTGATGTGGGTGCTGCTGCAGCCCGGGGACGTCGCCCTGGTGCCCTCGCCGTCGTACCCGATCCACATCTGGGGTCCCTACTTCGCCGGGGCGGATGCGCGGCAGGTTCCCGTCGGCCCGACCGCCGACGGTGGCAGCCACGACTACATCGCCAATGTGATGGAGGCATGGGAGTACGGCTGGCCGAAGCCGCGGGTCGTGGTGCTCTCGTTCCCGCACAACCCCACCACGGCGACCGTCGAGCGCGCCGACCTGCAGCGGCTGGTGGACTGGGCCCGGGAACGCGGCGTCGTCCTGGTCCACGACTTCGCCTACGCCGACATCGCGTTCGACGGCTGGCGGCCCCCGTCGATCCTGCAGTGCGACGGCGCTCTGGACTGCGCGGTCGAGCTGTACTCGATGACCAAGTCGTTCTCGATGGCCGGCTGGCGGATGGCCTTCCTGTCCGGCAACGCCGAGGTGGTGGGCGCGCTGACCAAGCTCAAGAGCTACCTCGACTACGGCACCTTCCAGCCGGTGCAGATCGCCGCCACGGTCACCCTCAACGAGGCGCAGGACTTCCCGGCGGAGGTCAACGCGGTCTACGAGTCGCGGCGTAACGCCCTGTGCGACGGTCTGACCAGGATCGGATGGGACCTTCCCCGGCCGCGCGGGACGATGTTCGTCTGGGCGCCGATCCCGCCCGCCTACCGCCACCTGGGGTCGATCGAGTTCGCCAAGCTCCTGGTGAAGGACTGCGACGTGGCGGTCTCGCCCGGGATCGGGTTCGGGCCCGACGGCGACGCCTTCGTGCGGTTCGCCCTGATCGAGAACGAGCACCGGATCGCCCAGGGGGTCCGGCAGATCCGCCGCGGACTACCGGATCTGGCTCCCTGAGCCGATCCCTGACGATCCCGGCCGGTCCGCTCCGGCGCCGCCCCCTGCCTACCAGGTGAAGCCTTGAATCGACCGGTCGACCGCAGCGAAGATCGGGTCATGCCCGGGCACGCCACGGTCGCCGGCCCGGGCGAGCGCCGGCCCGACGCCCGCCCGGCCGGTGCGGGGGTGTCCCGGAGGCGGCGGATGTCACTGCGGGTCGGGGCCGCGTTCATGGTGCTGGCCGCCGTGCTGTGCGCGGTCTCCCTGCCGCTGCCGGGATACGTGCGTCCGGGGTTCTGGACCGGCGCCTTCGCCGGGATCATGGTCACCGAACTGGCCGTGGCCGCAGCACTGTGGTTCCTCCCCGACCCCCCGCTCGCCCTGATCCTGGCCATCGTCCTGGTGAACGACGCCGGGCCGGTGCTGGCAACGGCCTGCCTGACCGACCGCGGCTCGGCCCGGTTGGGGGCCTGCCTGCTCGTGCTGCCCACGCTGTACCTGGGGATGTTCCTGTCGCAACGCCTGCTGGCCGTCCAGGCAGTGGTGGTCGCGGTGGCCGCCGGGGCGATCATGGCGCTGGCGGGGGAACGGCCGGTGGTGCTGGCCATCCACGTCACCATCATCGAGGTGGCCGCGATCAGTCCGGCGTATGCCGTGCTCAGCCTGCGGCAGGGGCTGGCCCGGGCGCTGGCCGCCAAGCACCGGCTGTCCCTGGTCGACCCCCTCACCTCGCTGTCCAACCGGCGTGGCCTGACCGAACAGGCGACGGGCCTGGTGGGTGCGGCGCGCGAGCGCGGGCTGTCCGTGGCGGTCCTGGTGGCCGATCTGGACCACTTCAAGCGGGTCAACGACACCTGGGGACACCGGGTCGGCGACGAGGTGCTGCTGACCATGGCGCGGACGGTGCAGTCCTGCGTCGAAGCCGGGGACCTCGTGGTGCGGCTCGGCGGCGAGGAGATCGCGGTGGTGGCGGCGGTCGCCCCGGGGACGGTGGCTGCGCTGGCGGAGCGGATCCGCGCCCAGGTGTGCCAGCGGCTGGCGGCCTGGAACACCACGGTCAGCGTCGGCGTCGCCTGGACCGATCCCGGGAACGCGCTCGCCGACGACCCGGAGACGCTGGTGTGGGACCTGGTCCATGCCGCGGACACCCGCCTCTACGAGGCCAAGGACGCCGGCCGAAACCGGGTGGCCCTGCCGGGCTGAGGCGTGCCGGGGGAGCGGCCGTGCCGGGGTGAGTCGTGCGGGGGAGGCGTGCCGGGGTGACTCGCCCCCGGCGTGTCCGGCCGGGCCCGTGCCGTCGGGTGAATCCGGGTGGCGGGGGATCCCTAGGATCTGGGTATGACCCACGTGCTCTCCGCGGTGGCCTGGCCCTACGCCAACGGCCCCCGGCATATCGGCCACGTCGCCGGTTTCGGCGTCCCCTCCGACGTCTTCAGCCGCTACATGCGCATGGCCGGGCACGACGTCCTCATGGTCTCCGGGACCGACGAGCACGGCACCCCGATCCTGGTCCAGGCCGAGAAGGAGGGCCTGACCGCCAAGCAGCTGGCCGACCGGTACAACGGTGTGATCGTCGAGGACCTGCACGGTCTCGGCCTGGCCTATGACCTGTTCACCCGGACCACGACCCGCAACCACTACGCCGTCGCGCAGGAGCTGTTCCGGATCTGTCACCGCAACGGCTACATGATCGAGCAGACCACGACCGGGGCGATCTCGCCGTCCACCGGCCGCACCCTGCCCGACCGGTACATCGAGGGCACCTGCCCCAGGTGCGGCTACGACGGCGCCCGTGGCGACCAGTGCGACAACTGCGGCAACCAGCTCGACGCAGCGGAGCTGATCAACCCGCGCAGCCGGATCAACGGCGAGAAGCCGGAGTTCGTGCAGACCGAGCACTTCTTCCTCGACCTGCCGGCGCTGGCGGAGACGCTCGGGTCCTGGCTGCAGACCCGGACCGACTGGCGGCCCAACGTCCTGAAGTTCTCGCTCAACCTGCTCGACGACGTCCGGCCGCGGGCGATGACCCGGGACATCGACTGGGGTATCCCGGTGCCGATCGCGGGCTGGGAGGAGAACCCCAGCAAGCGGCTGTACGTGTGGTTCGACGCGGTGGTCGGCTACCTGTCGGCCTCGATCGAGTGGGCCCGGCGCACCGGGGACGACGACGCCTGGCGGGCCTGGTGGAACGACCCGGACGCCCGCTCGTACTACTTCATGGGCAAGGACAACATCACCTTCCACTCCCAGATCTGGCCCGCCGAGCTGCTCGGCTACGCCGGAAAGGGCAGCAAGGACGGGCAACCGGGCGTCTTCGGGGACCTCAACCTGCCGACCGAGGTGGTCAGCAGCGAGTTCCTCACCATGGAGGGCAGGCAGTTCTCCTCCTCCCGCGGCGTGGTGATCTACGTCCGGGACATGCTCGCCCGGTACCAGCCGGACGCGCTGCGCTACTTCATCGCCGTCGCCGGTCCGGAGAACCAGGACACCGACTTCACCTGGACCGAGTTCGTCCGCCGCACCAACGACGAGCTGGTCGCGGGCTGGGGCAACCTGGTCAACCGGACCGCCTCGATGATCCACAAGAACCTCGGGGCGATCCCGGAGCGCGGCGAACTGCTCGACATCGACCGGACCCTGCTCGCCGCCACCGAGACCGGGTTCACCACGGTCGGGGACCTGCTGGCCACCCACCGGCAGAAGCAGGCGATCACCGAGGCGATGCGGATCGTCGGCGAGGCGAACAAGTACCTGTCCGACACCGCGCCGTGGAAGCTCAAGAACGAGAACCCCGAGCGGATGAAGACCGTCCTGCACGTGGCGGCGCAGGCGGTGAGCAACTGCCGGACCCTGCTCTCGCCGTTCCTGCCGCACAGCGCGCAGGCCGTGCACGAGGCGCTCGGCGGCACCGGGACGGTCTCGCCGATGCCGCAGATCCGATCGGTGGAGGACCTCGACGGCGGCGAGCCGTACCGGGTGCTGACGGGCGACTACCGGCGCGGGGTCACCCTGCCGGAGTGGGCGCCGGCGCCGATCGTTCCCGGGACGCCGGTCGGGCCTGCGGTGCCGGTCTTCCGCAAGCTCGACGACGCGGTGGTCGAGGCGGAGCTGGAGCGGCTGCGCGAGGGTGGTCACAGCTGACCGGGGGTGAGGTGGCGGCCCGGCGGCGCTGGCGCGGTCTGGTGGGCGGACGCGGTCTGGCGTGCGAAGGTGCCCTGCCGTTCGGGTGCGGTCTGGCGGGCGGGTGGGTCCGATGAGCAGACCCCCTGCGCCGCAACCGCTTCCGCATCCCGTCGTCGACGGGCACACCCATCTCGACCACGCCCGGCGCGGTGAGGACGCGGTCGACGTCGCCACGGCGCTGGCCGAGGCGGCCGCCGTCGGGGTGACCCGGATGGTGCAGATCGGCTGCGATCTGGAGGCAGCGCGGTGGACGGTGCGGGCCGTCGCCGAGCATGACCGGCTCGTCGGCGGGGTCGCCCTGCACCCGACCGGGGCCAGCGAGATTGCTTGTGGCCCAGAGGATCCCGTGGCAGGCGTTTCGAAACTCGTTGCCGCGCAAGTAGTTTCGGACCAGCAGCATGATCCGCTGGCGGTCGCGCTGGCCGAGATCGAGCGGCTCGCCGCCCACCCCCGGATCCGGGTCGTGGGTGAGACCGGCCTGGATCACTACTGGGTCAAGGACTCCGCGGGACGGGCCGCGCAGGAACGGTCCTTCCGCCGGCACATCGCCCTGGCCAAACGGCTGGGCAAGGTGATGCAGATCCACGACCGGGACGCCCACGAGGACGTGCTGCGGGTCCTGCACGACGAGGGTGCCCCCGAGGCGACGGTGTTCCACTGCTTCTCCGGCGATCCCCAGATGGCCCGGCACTGTGCGCAGCAGGGATGGTACCTGTCCTTCGCCGGGACGCTCACGTTCAAGAACGCCGAGCCGCTGCGCCAGGCCCTGCGCGCCGTCCCCCTGGACCAGGTGCTCGTGGAGACCGACACGCCGTACCTCGCGCCGATGCCGTACCGCGGCAAGACCAATGCCGGATACCTCGTGCCGCTCACGGTGCGCTG